>WFXF01000094.1 GCA_015490755.1 Gammaproteobacteria bacterium | reverse complement strand
CATTGCAGCATTGCGGGCACCTGCTTCGATCTGGATGAGATGCGAAAATTTTGTCGTAAATCCAAAGTTAAAGTCAACGGCCCAGTAATGGATTATGAACTGCATACCAGCTTTGTAGGCATTCTTGGCAATGCTCATGCCGCGCGCCCCGCAGTCAAATACCTGGATCGAAAATATAAAGCATCAATAGAGCGCTTTAATTCAGCGGAGAATGACGCTGAACTGAAAGCGCTATGGAAAGAATCTGTTTCCATCGGCGAAATTGGCGGAGCATTCTGGGCATTGGTGACCCACCCGCGAACATCGGCAAAATTACTCTACCAAGTGTATGGTGAAGTGCATATGCTCTCCCACCTGTCAGGCGCAAATATCCGTATTGATTTGCAGGCATTGGCTCGTTTGCGCCACCGTGTTCCCAAGCTAGAACAAGAGCTTGCAATCTCCCGCACTGCACAACTGCATATTTCACGCAAAAAGGATGGAATCATTGAAGGGTTGAATAAACGCTTGAATCAAGCGTTAGCCAGTGAATCCAAATTACAGATCGCAGAAGAGAAGCTTCAACTTCTGGAAAGTAACGATATGTTACGTCACTTGAGAGACCAGGTTCGCTCCTATGCTGAAAAACTCGAACACTCCACAGTTCGCGCAGAACGCGCCGAAGCACAAGTCCTTGAAAAAAACGAACTGCTTGATGAAATTCGTAAACAAAACTCCAACCTTAAAGAGGGTATGATGCAATTGACCGCTGAACGTAATGCGCTGGAAAGCACACTGGAAAATGCTTTATCAAACGAATGCGGCTCATGCGAAAACAGCGATACATGCAAACAAAAATTTAACCTTGAGGGGCAACGTATTCTTTATGTCGGCGGACGCAACCGGCTGTGCACCCATTTTCGTACTCTAGTGGAGCAACAAAATGGTGAATTCATTCATCATGATGGCGGCCGCGAAGAGAGCACTCAACGGCTCGATGCCCTGCTGACAAAAGTGGACGCAGTGCTATGCCCTATTGACTGCATCAGCCATGACGCAGTGGCTCGAATCAAACGTGATTGCAAACGTTACGGAAAACATTTTACGCTGCTGCCGAAATCCAGCTTATCCGCCTTCACTAAAGGTATTTTTGAATTTTCCAATACAACAGCACTGGCAAGTTAATGCAGCTTTTTTAATCATAATAACAATACGCCAGCTACCCAGCCTCCAGGCACCGGTCGCCAGCTCATCAAAACTTTCAGGAATGCGCATGAAATTGTTTCATGAGCGCTCCTTGCTTTTAGATGATTTTTTGGAGACTTTTTAATGGGTCGTATCGCCCTTATTTTTTTACTCAAATTTTTATCGGCGCCGGTTTTTATACAGTCAGCGGCTGCGGAAAATATTTCCCGCGATATTATTGATCTGAGCCCAATCGTGATCACCGGTACTCGCACAGAAAAAACCATTCTGGAAACCCCGGTGCGTACTGAAGTGGTGATCCGTAAAGAGATCGAGAGAACTCACGCCAGCGATCTCAAAGAGGCATTGGAAGACGTGCCCGGCCTACTCATCAAACCCAATGAAAAAAATGGTTTTAACGCCTGGTTACAGGGAATGGATGCAAATCGGGTATTGGTCGTGATTGACGGTGAGCCCATCAGCCCCAGCACCGGCTCATCGGTGGACCTGAGTCAGATCGGTGCGATGGATATCGAACGTATTGAGATCGTCAAAGGAGCCACATCAGCACTTTACGGCAGTAATGCCATGGGCGGAGTGATTAATATCATTACCCGCAAACCCTCAAAGCCACTGAATTATCAGTTGAGTCTGGATGGCGGCAGTTACGGTGACAAAAATCTGAGCAGAGATTCCAGTGATATCACGGCTCGTAATCTGGCCGCCCATCTGGCTGTCAAGCGTGATTATGGATATCTGAAATTCAACACCGATCTACGCGATAAAGACGGTTACACGCTGGATCAAAACAGCTTTCGCTCGGAAGGCAGTGACGGTTTAAAAGCGAATGCCAATCTGCGCCTTGCCTGGACACCTTCCAGCACCACCGAAATCTATTTAGCGCCGCGCTATTATCAGGAAAAAATCAGCAACTTTCTTAAACCTGACTGTTGCCCCGGGAATATTATTAAAAAACAGAAAAACGAAGATGCCAGCCGATTCAGCACCACGCTTGGCGTTGACCATCAGCTCTATCACGGTGGACAGATTCGCGGCTGGCTATTCAAAGAGAACTGGCGGGATATAACAGAGCAGGATGTGATTAATACACCGCAAGTAGAGCAACAGCGCAATGCAGAGATCAACACCTACCGCGCTGAACTTCAATGGGATCAGCCACTCAGTGACAATCACCTGCTGACGTGGGGCGTTCTGTACAAAGCAGAGACGCTGAATCAATATCAGGACAAACTCAACCAAAGCCGCATTATAGAAGTCGATGGTGAAGATAAAAACACGGTCGAAGCCTATCTGCAAAGTGATATTTTTCTGGGTGAACAGTGGGAACTCGTCCCTAGAGTTCGCATTCAAAATGACAACCGCTTCGGCTTTTACGCCGCCCCCAAAATCAACGCCATGTATACACCTGAATGGTTTACCGATGTGATCACCAATGTGCGTATGGGTATCGGCCGTGGCTACCGCTCGCCTGACTTGAAAGAACAATATTATGTCTTCGATCACAGCCAATTAGGCTATATGGTTCTGGGCAGCCCTGATGTGCGGCCGGAAAGCTCTGACAGCTATCAACTCGGCATAGAGTTCGCAAAACCTGGAGAGTTTCGCGCTGACATCACGCTGTTTCATAACCGCATCAAAGATCTCATCGAGACTCGCATTAATGGCGAAAAATCGACCCCCGGCCTGACTATTTATGACTACTCAAATTACGAACGTGCCATGACTCAAGGCCTGGAACTCAGCAACAACCTCTATCTGGGTCGTTTTGATTTAAAAGGCAGTTACACCTTTTTAGACAGCGAAGATCGCATTACAGGGAAAACTCTGAAAGATCGCCCTCGCCACATGGTAAAGCTCGGCATTGATTGGCACAGCAAAATATCGGACACCACCCTGACACTGCGTAGCGTTTACCAAAGCGAAGAGTTTTTTAATTCTGACAATTCACTGGAGTCACCCGCATGGACGACCTGGGATATAAAAGTCACACAAAAAATCACACCAAACTTTTCACTGTTTGGTGGCATCGACAATCTGACAGACGAACACCGCGATACGAATATTTACTATGACCAGGGGCCCAAAGAGGGTCGCTTGATCTATATGGGGGTGCGTCTAGATGGTTGAAATCAAGGTCACGATTTTTTTTAAACAAACGACGGAGCAATAAAAATGAAAACACGCAAACAGTTAACTGCCCTCGGAGTTCTCACCCCATTAGCATTAGGTGCACTTTCAGGTTGTGGCGATAAAGATAAAGATAAAGATAAAGATAAAGATAAAGAGTTGATTGAAAAGATAGAAGATGAGCTCACAGCCCCAGATCCAACGGCAGCGATCACCAAAGAGATTGATGCCACTGCCGGAGGTTTTGGCGCAAAACCCGATGATCCTGCCAACAAATACGCTTATTTTAATCTGGATACTGGCGAAGTGATTGAGCTAACCGACACCGAAGCTGACAGCTCCAGCGATTGGCATATTGCCTTTAAACGTAAACAAATCAAACTGAATGGAGGCGTTTCAGGGCCAGCCAATATCAAAGGCGCACTTGCTGATGCTCAGGATGACTTTTATGACGACAATGGTGATGCCGATAATTCGGTTTTTCTCAATGCGACCGCTGCAAGCGAACTGGAAGCACTTGAAAACGTAACCAGCACCGACGACCTCACCTTTGTGGAAGATCGCAATATCCCTTACATCAAAGGCGATGGCAGTAGCGATGGCCGGTGGCTCTATAACCCTCAAGGCCATGTTGTTTCTGCCAATGCCGAAAAATGGTGGTTAATCAAGTCTGCGGCGGGTGACAGTTACGCCAAATTCCACGTCACCGATATTGTGCAGAGCTCTCGTGATATTACGCTGGAGCTATTCATTCAAGGAGCCGCAGATAGCGTATTTGCCAGCGAAGCGAAATCATGGACAGCCGCCATCGGCGCTGAGGGTGGCAGCAAGTGTTTTGATATTGATACTGCAATGGAAGTGGATTGCACTACCACCACGAACTGGGATATCAAGGTCGAAGTTGCAGGTCGAGGAGGCTGGAATATCTGGACCAACGGCGGTATATCCGGCAGTGGCAACGGTGGTGCTTTTGGTTCGTTTGATGCAACCAGTATCGCTAACTATAGCAGCGGCACAGTCAACGCCAGTGGCATAGACATTAGCACAATGTACAAGCAAGACAGTGCCGGTGGCCTCTTCAAAGACAACACCTGGTACGCCTACAGCCTTGAAGGAAACAACAAATTATGGCCCAACTATCGCGTCTATGTTGTTGATACCGGCACCCAAAAATACAAGCTTCAACTGACCGGTTATTACAATGAATCAGGGCAAAGTGGCTATATTACTTTGCGATATCAAACAATGGATGACTCAATCTGATTACAAGCAACTGCATAACAGGAGGCAAAACCATGATCAACATTACACAAATAGAAAACCTGATGTACCAAGTATCCAATCTGCTTTTAATGCCGGTATTGCTCATTATTGCGGTGCTTTTTTGTACGCATTTTTTATGTTAGGTGTTTTTTCCGCCCAATATTTTCAAAGGCAGCGCAATGAAAATGACTATCAAAAAGCCGTTGGCACCTTGGCAACCGACAAAGTTTTTCTGATGCAGCCCATTAAAGGTTATCACCTGTTTAATAACTTTCGCAGCAACCTTTCATCCACACAGCAAGATCTTGAAGTGTTCGCTTTAAAATTATTGGAAAAACAGCGCATCGTGACACGCATTGCCCCGATGCTGGGGCTGGTGGCCACCATGATCCCCATGGGCCCGGCACTTAAATCGCTGGTCGATGGCAATGTTCAGGGCATCAGCGAAAATCTGATTATTGCCTTCGCCGCTGTGATCTTTGGTCTGGTAACCGCCTCCATCACCTTCTGGACGATCAGCATCAAAAAGCGCTGGCTGGTTGAAGAGCTGAATGATCTTGAGCCTTACCTGAAACAAGCATCATGAAAAAATTACTGGATGAAGATGAAGAGCTGAACCCCATGCAGTCAGTCGCCAATATGGTGGATGTGTTTTTAGTGGTGATTGCCGCGTTGCTGATCTCCATCGCCCAAAATCCACTGAGCCCCTTCACCGCTGATGATGTCACCGTGATTAAAAATGCAGGCCAGGCAGACATGGAAATCATCATGAAGAAAGGCGAGAAGATCGAGCACTACAAATCCAGTGGAGAGATCGGTCAGGGCGAAGGTGCGCGTGCCGGAATCGCCTACCGTATGCAAGATGGCTCAATGATTTATGTGCCGGAAAATAACCCATAAATTTAATAACAGGAGTAACAGGTGATGACAAAAGAACGTATCAGTGAACTCGATCGTCTGATATCAGGCGCGATTGATGATTGCCAGTATTACGACTTGGCAGGAACCAATGTTCTGGAATTCTGGCGCGGAGCCAAGATGATTTTGGATGAGTTGAAAGAGGATGCCGGCATACAAGGTACTGGCGAAGAACAGACATTGCACAAAACAATCCATTGGGAAGGCTTATGAGTTTTAAACAAGCATCATTCATTACCTTATTGCTGTTTTTAACAATAATTCAATGTGTTCAGGCGGCATCCATCAAAGAGAACAGCGCTCAACGCTCTATTTTGATTTTGGCGACGAATCATGTGAGCGAAAAGAAACTGCAATTGTTCAGTCGCCTCGCCTCACAAAAGGGATTGATTACAGTGGACTATCGCTTTTTACGCACTCTGGAAGAGGGTGATTCACTCACAGATCTGGTCGCGCCTTATGACTTGATTATTTTTGACTCCATCAGCGCACGAGAAGTTGATGAATCTTACTCTCGCTTTGAAAGCGTGGTTAAAGCCGATGAAGATCGACGCTTTCTGCCCATCAAAGTGACGGGAGAAAGCACACTGCGCAAAGGTATTACAGCGGATCAAAGTCAAGAGTTATATGATTATTATTACAACGGCGGCGAAAAAAATCTCAGCCGTATGCAGGTATTTCTAAGAAGTGATCTATTTGGTTTAAGCGAAGAGAAAGCATTACCCCCCATCATTTTTCCTGACCTCGGTATTTATCATCCTGCTTTTGATAAAAAAGTATTCGCTAATCTAACAGACTATAAAGTCTGGAAAAAATCAAAAGCAGATGCACCTGTGATCGGCATTGCAATATCACGAGAGAGCATTGCTGCTGATAATACTGTCATCATTGATGCCTTGATTCAGGCGATTGAAAAACGTAGCGGCGTTGCTGTCGCATTTTATTATCCGAGCCGCAGCGAAGATGAAATCATTAATCTCTTGAATATTAATGGCACCGTTGCGATCGACACCATTATCAACACCCGCATCATTCACTGGGCTGAAAAGCGCCGCGCTGAATATGAACAACTGGGCGTGCCTGTACTGCAAGTTTTGCCTTACACCCAGGGCAGTCAGAGTGACTGGGAAAAAGATCAGGCTGGAATTCCCGCCGAAGTCACACCCTTTTATCTGACCCTACCTGAAATTGCAGGGGCGATTGACCCCATGGTGATTTCAGCTAGAGTTAATACCGAAGGTGCTGATACCGAGGATAAAAGCCAGACACCGATTGACTACCAACTGAACAATGTTGTGAGCAAAGCTATCAAGTTGGCCACACTGAAACATAAAGCCAACCGTGACAAAAAAGTGGCTATTACGTTTTATAACTACCCCGCCGGTGAAAAAAATGCCAGCGCCTCATTTCTTACAGATCCAGAGATTTTTCAATTAACCTAAAATAAAAGGAAAACAACATGAAAAAAACATCTATTTCTGCTTTATTGCTCACCGGAGCGTTAGCTTGTAGTAGTGCAATGGCTGCCGAACATGAAATCAAAATGCTCAATAAAGGCGCGGACGGCCAGTTTGTTTTCGAACCGAGCTATCTCAAAGTGGCCAAAGGCGATACTGTCAAATTTGTCGCAACGGATCAGGGGCACTTTGTAGGGTCGGTTGTAACGCCGGATAACACCTCATGGAAAGGTGCTTTTAACAAAGACTTTGAAGTCACTTTTGCAGAAGAAGGTGTGGTTGTTTACAACTGCCCACCTCATGCGGCCATGGGGATGATCGGTGTCATTCAGGTCGGTGCACCCGTTAATTTAGATGCGGCTAAAGAAGCCGCTGCTGGTATGAAAATCAGCATGAACAAGGAGCGCGTCGATCTATACATGGGGCAAGTTAAATAACGGAGTGATACATAGGCAACAGGCAGGGCTATACGTGCCCCGCCTGTTTTCATGACTGAACTAACTGAGCATAGAAAATAGAGCGAAATCAATATGAGAAACAACGGTATTCATATAAAATCAGGAAAAGACATCCTTCCACAGGAACTGGCCGATTTAATGAAATCGACAGGCCAATCCCGATTTTATTCTGAGAATGATATTGAGAAAGCGATTGAAGCCTACCCTTTAACGATTCAGGCACGCAATAAAGCAGGTCGCCTGATCGCATATTTAAGTGCTTTCAGTGACGGCGTTTTTTCAACTGTGATTAGTAAATTACTGGTACACCCTGATTATCAGCGCCTCGGCACCGGCGCGACGCTGTTAAAGCAAGTTGAACGACGTAAACTGTTTCTCAAGCCAATAGGGTAATCTTCTTCAGTATCTTTTCAGTGTCACTTCGAGGATTCCACAAGTTTGGAAATAGTGCTTTTCTGAATATTTATAGTTTTAACGACCTCTGCGCCCCACTTTAGGAGATTCAAAATTAACCTTCATGGGCTTGCCATTAAAGTCTTTGCCATTCAACCCTGCAATCGCTGCACGCGCCTCATGACCTTCCATTTCAATAAAGCCAAAACCTTTACACTGACCAGAAAAAACATCAGTGACGAGCTTTAGTGAGCGCACCGTTCCAAATTCAGAGAATAGAGCTTCAAGCTCTTTTTCAGTAGTACTCGCTGGCAAACTTCCAATAAATAATTTTTTCAACTTTATTTCCCTTCATAAATTAAGGTTTAGCGATTACCACCAAGCCAAAAACAGATAACCCCGTCAAAGCGGGGTTTTACATATGCTTATCAGTCTATCAAATAATAAGAGGTTAAATCCAACTCGTAATTAAGAAGAAGGGTTTCGACGCTTCCCTACCGCTTTTTTATTGCGCTTACGTTGTTTCTTTTTTTTATTAGCAGTTGTTTTCTTGCTCTTGTTTTTCTTGGGTTTCACCGCTTTACCAGAAGCTTTAAGCCTCTTCGGTCCAGTATACGCTGCCTTCAACCCATCAATCACCCTGGGTTCAAATTGATGTTTCAAATAACGCTCAATACTGGCCTTCAAATTCCATTCCGTCGACTTAACCAGCGTGACGGCCAAACCTTCATTTCCACCCCGACCTGTACGTCCAATACGGTGAACATACTCATCCCCACGCCGCGCCAAATCAAAGTTGATCACCAGATCAACACCCTCAATATCCAAACCACGAGCGGCAAGATCCGTCGCCACTAACACATCGACTTTGCCATCCCGCAACATTGACATCACGCGATTACGTTTCACCTGATCCACATCACCATGAAGCACAGCGACATGCCGCTTCAAACGAATCAGGTTACCACTGAGTTTATCTGCATGAATTCGGCTATTGACAAAAATCAGCGCCTTATCAAACCTCTCATGAGCCAACAGCCATAATACCAAGCGCAACTTGTGGTCATCATCATCTGCCAAAATCACCTGTTCGCAGATATTGCTATGGGCACTTCGCCCACCACTCACGTTTAATATTTCAGGCTCGCGCAACATCTGTTTCGCAACCGATGGCAACCATCTGTTATTAAGTGTTGCAGAAAAAAGCAACGTCTGACGGTTCGGATTAGAAGCTTCAACCACTTTTAACACATCATCACTGAAACCCATATCCAGCATACGGTCCGCTTCATCCAGAACCAATAGATCCAGCGCTGAAAAATCAACAGTGCCTTGATCCATATGCTCCATCAAACGACCCGTCGTCGCAATAATAATCTCTGGGTTATCCAGTAATTGCTCAACCTGTTTGTCAATATTATCTCCGCCACAAATCAAAGCCGTACTTAATTTAGTGTGTTGAATCAGCTCTTGACAACTTTTAAATACTTGCTGTGCCAATTCACGAGTAGGCAGTAATATAAGTGCTCTACAACCGGCATCAAGACTTGGTTTACTTAAAAGGCGATGCAGGGTTGGCAACAGATAAGCAACCGTTTTACCACTACCGGTTTCAGAGCAAACCTGAAGATCAAACCCTTCCATGGCCAGCGGAATCGCCGCGACCTGTACGGGTGTCGGATGATTAAAATTCAGATCTTTAAGCGCTTTGCGAAGAAGGCGATGAAGAGAAAAATGAGAAAACAACGGTGAACCTCTTACGATAAAATGTGCCCGCATCTTAGCAGAGATGGGTCACGATAGGCACCGCAACTCAACAATATTATAAATACGAGTATGGAATGATTAATGCACTGATGACGCAGAAATTTTGCTTCAGACTTAAAGCGATCTCAATTGTTACGTAGATTTGTTATTTTGAGATCGCTTAAATTGTGAGTCATCAACAGAGCACCCCCATTCTTTATCAAGATTTTCCCAATCGAAAAGAGACAATCTGCCAGAAGAACCAATCTATGGAAAATCAATCATCATCTGGCTTTTCATCTCTTTTGCCGCATGCTCTTTTGTATAGTGATATCAATATCTGCTATTTTTATAATACAAAGCCATGTAATCAATCACAAAATACTTTACCTTTTTCATGACGACAGTCGGTCTCACGATTAAATGTTCTAGTCTGGCTATAGAGATATTCATTATCCCAAACTTTGTCCCAAACGATCCCGTCGTAAGGTACCCTAAAGTAGATATTACGATCACGAACCGACCCAATATTAAGAGTGATTCCACGTCTGGCCGCTTCAAGATGTAGCAAGGCGAGTGGAGTCATATCAGCCAAGCGTGCCCAGATGCCACCCGGTTGTCTGACAAAAAGACCATTGACAAAAAGTTCAGAGAGAATCGTATCCCCAATTTTTTCGCCCATTTCAAGAAGATGCTGCTGGCCAGTGGCTTCATAGAGTTCCATCAAGGCATGGATAGTGAACGCATTTAGATTATTTCTGCGATCAGCTTCACGCTGGTTTTTATTGTCCCCTCCTTCAATCGGCCGTAATTTATATGATCCATTAAGTTTAGGCACAATATTTTTTCCGCTGACATCACCAATATCTCCATAGCCGTACTCTTTGAGAATACCACGAGCCATATCCCACATTCGTATATCCCCAGTCAGTCTATAACTGAGAGAAATTACCCAAAGCATTCGCTCTGGAATATCATGGCTTCCTCGAGGTTTACTTGTGTCATCAAGAGGGCGCGGGTTATATTTTCCCTGAAAATACATATATTTATAAAAAGCACCTAACTCTTCATTGGCAACACGAAGAAGGTATCTCCCTTTATCGGTATTGACCCCAAGTAACTCAGCGCCTTTAAGTAAAACTTCAGAAAATCTGATATAGCGTCCAATACTGGCTCTTTTTACTTCCCAACCATCTGCTCTGGTTGGCGCATAGGTTAGTGGAGCAAGGCCTGTTATTTTATTACGCATATCAACATTTCTTTTGATCAACACCTCCAGAGTGCGCCAGACACGCTCATCTTTAGTGTGATTATAATACTGAAAACCAAGGTTAAAATAGGGAGTGATATACCCAAAACTATAATTGTCCATTCCAGCACCAACAAAAGGGACCACCTGGTTCTTATTGAGCCTTAAAGCCTTACTCCAAGGATTACTGTATTCATACTTATGAGTTAAATGCCGTCCGTATGCCAGTTTTTTCCAGTCCGAAATACCTGCCGTAAAAAACTGTTCGACATATCTGTTAACTGCTTCTTCATCCAGCTTGTAGAGTGCACTTAAATCAGGTGACAGTGTTTTTGTTTCCACCAAGGCAGAAGCATGACCATCAATAAAATGTCGGGGTTCTCCAAGATTGCCCACAGTTTTAATTTCATTTAAAGCATCATATGTCTCATGGTGACCCCAGTAAAAAAGTCCATTTGGATCTTGAAGATTTTTCAGTCCAAACCGATCAACCTCATTAGCTATATTCAGGTATTTTGTATCGCCGGTCACTTTACTCAGCTCCCTTAGAGTGATGAGAAGTTGTTGGTTGAGACCATAATTTGCGGCGATATACTCCGTAGGATAGTTACGTGGATTAGCATAGCTATCACGAAAACTCCAACGATATGTCTCCAGATCATCAACATTTAAATTATCAACAAAAAGTGGCGTGGCCTTATTTCCATAATTATCACGACCATAATTAATAACAGTATCTGCAAAGAGACGCACAGCTTCTAGATAAGGTGTTGATTGGGACGATTTTTGAATCACCTTCACAACTCTTTTTTTAGATGAACTATTTCCAGCTTTATCTTTTGCACTATAAGTGATGGTATAAGTTCCTGTTTTATTACCATTGACAGCACCTTTTTTACTGACTTTTATATCACCATCCACATCATCAATTGCTGTAGCTCCTGGATCAACAAACTGATTTCCTACGGTTATGTTCATTGAACTTAAACCATGTAGCGTTATCATAGGTGGGGTTTTATCCAGGTCAGATGCACTCCTCTCCGTCTTGAACGTTTGGTTTTTACTGATCACAGTTTTTCCATTTTTATCAGTAGATATCACTCGAAAATTATATAAAGTATTTGCTGATAACCCGCTAATGGGTTGTCCATGAGCTTTAAATTTATACGAAATTTCTTTTTTGGTGAAATTTCCATACTTTTGAGTTAAACCATACTCTACCTGTCCGGTTGCATAGTCTGTTAATACCCATTTAATCAAGACTGAATTTTCCTTAATATCAACAGCGTTCACTGATTTAAGTTTTAATGCATTATCATCAATTGGAGGGGTATTTTGTGGTGGGCTATCAAGCAAGAAAGCACTCATTACCTCACTCAATTCAGGAAGACTTGAAATAACATTCCAACTACTATTCAAATCCCAAACCCCAATTTTGATGGTACTACTCAATCTAGAAATGGCTGATTTTTCAACGCTCACTTCAACCACCGATGAGCTTCGTTTGTAAACAACTCCCGAAGAGTCACTCGAATCCCAGCTCCAACTCGCATTGTTAGTTTTGGACTTATAGAGCCGGTTATTTTCAATGAGATAATCAATCCCTGTGCTTTTCCAATTACCATTCTGATAGCCTGTCTTGACATTATCATCAACATTGAGGTGTATCTGCGTGTTTGCACCAATATTTTGACCTTCAAGCAAGAAATATAACTTATCAGCATCACTGGCAACTTTTAAGCTGCGCAGACTTTGTCCACTGGCAGTGGTAATAGCATTGATACCTGACCAATCTGAAGTTTTTCCATCAATGGTGATAGAAACGCTTCCACCTCCACCCGATGAAATGACATTAACCGTCCTTTTCCTGGTCACTGTATTGCCTGAGTTATCTTTTGCTGTATAGGTAAGAATATATTGACCTACTTTATTGGTGTTAACGCGATCTTTGCTTTTAACAATATAAAAAGCATCACTTCCCACTGTCACTGTTGCTCCAGGATCAGTAAAAGTACTGCCCTTAACAACGGTCATTGGGGTCGCTCCGTTTAGACGCATTGTCAGTGGAGCTAGGGTATTATCCAGCGAAAAAGTTGCCATGGCTTTTCTAAAGCCAGGGAGACTGGAATTGGTGCTCCAACTACTATTTAAGTCCCATACTCCAACTCTGATCGTGCCCTTCAATCCAGAAAGAACTGATTTTTTAATGCTGATTTCAACCACTGATGAGCTACGTTTATAAATAATAGCCGAAGAATCACCATCTCCCCAGCTCCAGCTTGCATCGTTGGCTTGGGACTTATAGAGCCAGTTATTTTCAATCAGATAATCAATACCTGTGCCTTTCCAGTTACCACCCTGGTAACCGGTTTTGGCGTTATTATCAACATTTAGGTGTAACTGCGTGTTTGCACCAATATTTTGGCCTTCAAGCAGGAAATATAACTTGTCAGCATCACTGGTCATTTTCAAGCTACGCAGGTTTTGCTGATTACCATTCGCCGTGGCAATTGTACTAATACCTTTCCAGTCTGAAACTTTACCGTCAACTGTTATTGAATCGTTACCTGGAGGTGTAACAACCGCCTTGATAGTTACACTAACCTTGGCAGTATCGCTGCCACCCTTTCCGTCCACCACTTTATAGGTAAAAGAGTCTTTACCAACAAAATTGGCGTTTGGCATATAGACCAATTTATTGCCATTTTGTGAAATACTGCCATTTAAACCTTGTTTGAATGACTGAATAGTCAAAGTATCACCGTCAGCATCGCTATCATTCATCAGTACACTGATTATGGTTGACGTGTTTTCACTTATTGTGATGTTGTCGTCCAATGCTACCGGTACAGAGTTGTTATCACTGCCCGTACTAAATTGCTCCAGATACCCATCTGGATGCGCAAACATCGCTTTTGTTCCTCGTGGACCAAATGTATCAAAAGCATCAAGCCAGCTTTGAATCGACAGGTTGGTTTTATTCCATGCAGGCCGATCCTCTCTAAACCAGGTAGGCACAGCCATTACATAAAAATTTGCTGGAGCAACTCCGGCAGGGTCTCTGCCTACCTGACCAAGTTTTGAATCTGCTTTATCTCCTTCTGCTCTTGGTGCCCCGGACATATACCATGCCCAAAAGCGTGCACTTGGGAACATTTTACCTCCATCATTTGGTAAAGAACCTCCAGCCCTTGGCCATTTTTTTATATTCCATGGATTTGCACTACCTGTACGATGTGTCTCTCTCGCACTATCTCTAAGATTCCAACCATGAGCTTCGTGCCCTGCAAATACTGGAGCTGTACGATTAACTCCATAATATTGATACAAGTAAGTATTCATTCCTCCTGATTCTTTCGCATCCACCGTACCAGGAGATCCTGAACCCATGGTGTTGAAAAATTTAGGGTCATTTATCCAGTGCCCTTGTACCCCAGGTAAATCGTTGACTCCAATTGTTTGCCCGCCGTACCCACTCTCCCATCTATTTACACTTGAAACAGGAGTATCGTATTCAGCGCTGTGCCAATTGACCATCGCCCACAACATTCCTGGGTCAACATCCAGGTAAGCTTTCATTATCTCAATTAATCCAGAGTTAACAGCTTTGGAAGCTTTAAGATTGTGTACTAAACCGCACATCGTACGATTCTGATAGTCACTTGGATAAGCTTCATCCATATTTATTGATGCGATACGTGAATCACCTTTGTACCTAGCTGCAAACGCTGCCACGATATCTTGCCACATATAAACAGTAGCCCAATCCTGCATTTGAGAATGCCACCAATTATCATTATTGCTAGGCACTATATAACCCTCATTTCGCATCCATTGAGGAGATCGGTCGTTCTTATTACCGGTATAGGTTTGTTGAATTTTTAGAATAACCTTACCGCCATTTTTTGCTATAAATGGCTGATTCAGCAACTCATCCCAACGCGACCATTCGTAAAGAGGTTGACCGTTCGGAGCAGCATCTGGGTCTGCCGCCGCACTAATTCGGTCACACACCCCCTTCCAGTTGTATGGCTGCGTTGATGAGTTGCGCCAATGTTCTGTAAAAAATAACGATGGGTCAATGAATATACTCACACCTAAATGTGTTACCGGGATGTCTCCAACAAACTCCTTATAGTTGTTCTCTCGCCCCTTGAACCATGACTCCCAATAGTTTTGCACTCTGGAAGCTGAAAACCTCTCTGTTCCGCGCTCAGTATAGGCAGGATATATGCCTGGATAATAACGTGTAGATGTGCCTGGCCAAACAGCTTTTTCCTTAGGCTTGCTCGTATTTTGATTGCTGGAAGAAGTTTGTTGCGTATATGCCGTAAACGAGGCACATAGCAGTACTAATGTAAGGATGGTTTTAGAGAGTAAGCATAAACAATTGCACAATTTCATAATACATCACCCCTTGGTACAGCAATAAGAAACAGCCCAGTCGAAAAATTTAATCCGTCAATATGAGTTTTAAAACTTTATAGTTAAAAATAAAAAATCACCCATTATTATGTGTATGGGCGATTTTTTACTTACTACTTATAAGTAGCCATCTCCTTTCCCCACCCAGGAAGACCTGAAATGATATTCCAACTACCATTCAAATCCCAAGCCCCCACCTTAATGGCTCCTTTCAATCCAGAAAGGGCGAATTTTTTAACACTCACTTCAACCACTGATGAGCTACGTTTATAAACAACAACCGTAGAATCAACAGGACTCCAGCTCCAACTTGCATCATTTTTTGTGGATTTATACAGACTCCCATTTTCAATCAGGTAATCAATTCCTGAACGGCTCCAATTATCACTTTGATAGCCTGTTGAAGACTGGCCATCAACATTAAGATGTAGTTGTGTATTTGCATCAATATTTTGGCCTTCAAGCAGGAAATAAAACCTGTCAGCGTCATCGGTCACTTTCAAGCTGCGCAAGTTTTGTCCACTGGCTGTACTAATCGCGCTGATACCTGCCCAATCTGAAACATTACCATCAACTGTGATCGAGATATTACCACCGCCATTGTTTCCGTTGTTTCCGTTGTTACTATAGAACTTCCTGGCTGCTGGAAGATGCCCAGCTTTTTTAATTGTCGGAAGAACATCATCATTAAAAACTGGCTGCCTTTTTACCCAAAACATATACCATGGGTTGATCAGTTCAACAGCACCATCCAAAAGCTGCTTGGAGCTGTACTTTCTTCCATCTCTTGTCCAGTTATCCCACTGCACATCAATACCATTAGGTGTTTTCCAATGGTTTTTTTTATGAATGCCGTAAGCTGTATATAAACCACTATTTGGATCCGTTCCTTTTGCCAGATGAACATCAGGGCCACCTGTAGCAATACCGTTCTCTGTTAACCAGTCGGCGAATGATTCAATATCAAACTGGGCATAATTAACCATCTGCATCACCGTTTTATCAGGAAATGCTTTTTTTACAGCCAGAGCACGTTTTTTAAAAGCTGCCAAAGCTTTTTCTGGTGTATTGGTATTGGGGTTTCCGCGACCGGTAGAGGTTTCTCCAAGATTGATTCCTTCAAAATAGGGCTCTTTATTGAAGCGCTCTCCCAGTGCTGTCATTAAAGCAATATAACGTTCACTAAACTCCTTGTCCCCATAACATGGAAGCCAGCCTCCAGATGCTGAGGTACGCCCATAGGTTCCATATCTTCCGCCGTTGCCACAACCATACTGTGAATCATTCCACATATACCTTGGCACTTTTGGATTACTTCTTGAGTTCCATGATGTCATTGCAATACTGATCCAGAGATATTTTCCTTTTGACTGTACTACCTTCAAATCTCTCTCAATGGCAGAGAAATCATACTCTCCTTTACTGGGTTCAATATCATACCAACTATATGCTTGCTTCACTCCAACAAACTCTGGCATATTTTCGATCAGATCCATATATTTTGATACCAGATCACCATGATAATCTGCACCAACTCTCATATAATGGCCTGGGTGAAAATTTTCAGGGTTTTTTATTGATTCAGGATATTTACCACTAGGTGTAGGCGGTGGAGTATTATCCAGATTAAAGACAATCATCGCCCCTCCAAAACCTGGAAAGCCTGAAAGAATATTCCAGCTACTGCTCAAATCCCATGCCCCAACCTTAATCGTGCCTTTCAATCCAGAGAGGGCTGACTTTTTCACACTCACTTCAACCAGAGATGAGCTGCGTTCATAAACAACCACTGAAGAGCCACCGAAACCCCAGTTCCAATTACTATCATTGGTGCTGGATTCATACAGATTTCCATTCTCAATCAGATAGTCAACACCTGAGCTGCTCCAGTTGCTACTCTGATAACCTGTTGCTGCATTATTATCAACATTGAGGTGGATCTGTGTATAGGCTCCAATATTACTGCCTTCAAGCAGGAAATAGAGCCTGTCAGCATCATGGGTCACTTTCAAGCTGCGCAGGTTTTGTCCACTGGCTGTACTAATCGCGCTGATACCTGCCCAATCTGAAGCATTACCATCAACATTAATCATGTTATCACCTGGAGACGGTGGTAGAACAGCTGCCTTCACTGTTATGTTAACCCTAGCCGTAGCTCTGCCACCGTTGCCATCACTAACTGTGTAGTTAAAGCTATCGTTGCCACTGGAATTTGTATTTGGCATATAAACCAGCCTGGTTCCATTTTTGCTGACCCTGCCTTTAGATCCCTGAGAAAATGATTGAATGCCAAGACGATCTCCGTCAGGGTCACTATCATTTCCTAACACACTTATTGAAACGGCCTGGCCTTGATCTGTTGTTGCATTGTCATTTTTTGCAACAGGCGGTTTGTTAACAGGAGGATTTCCACCTTCATTGTTTTTTACAATGGCAACAACCCAGGCTCCCCTGTCAGGTGCTGTAATTGTAACTGTACCGTTACCTGAAATCTGTTTCACTGCACCCCATTTTCCAGAGTCAATATTAATCCAGCTCGCTGTAAAGGTTGAACCCGAAGCGGCATTAATTTTCAGATCAACTGAACCTCCTTTCGTAAAATACAATGCATATTTTTCACCTGGATCAGCGGCAAGATAGGCCTCATCACTTGAGCGTTTTGCAAGAAGGTCCATACTTGGATTAACGTCCCAAAGGGGAATTTTACTCTCAAGCTTACGTGCCGCAGCAATACTGTTTTTAGCCGTATTGTTTAAACCGATACCAACAGGTCTGGTTTGATGTGGACGGTGAAAGCGGCTTGATGCGGCACCACCGATAAGGTTACGCCAGAAACGCTCAACCCCCTGTTGAGGATTACCCGATCCCCAACTTGTATTTCCATCGGAGTAAATTTTGGTGTAATTAATAGGCCGTGGTGCATTTTTTATGTAGTCACGTACATACTTCAAGTTATTCCAATGCTGCTGATCAAAATTCAAGCTGCTATTGGAAATATCCAGAAAAGAGAAGATTTCAGGGTTATCGTAACTTCGCCTTGGCAATGCAGCACTGGTATTTTTCTCATTTCGCATCTCACTTGTTTCAACATGAGCACCAACCCGCAATGCTTCCGTTTTAATAAAATTCGCCCAATATTCCCCCCACTCGGCATTGGTCTCTGTTTCATTGTTCATGGTATACAGCACATTGGGATACTGAAGGCTGATAGAGAGTACCTTGCGAACAAATGCTTCCTGATAGTCAAGCAAAAACGTATTGTTATTTAAAACGGTATGAAAAAATGGCTGCAAGTCTCTCCATGCAGTAGAGTCGGCAGTATTGGATAAGCCCGATTCACTTGTCGTGTAATTTACATTATTGGCCGGTCTGAAAGCATTTGTTTGCCAGGAGTTTCCAGCAAAATCCCAATGGTCCCAAAGTTCGATCTGCACAATAATGTCGCGTTCATTAGCCAATTGAAGCATATTTTTAAATGCTGTCCAGTAAGCATTATTCCATTTATTTAGATCATACTTACCATTACCCACACTTCTGTACGGAAGCATAAGGTCTCCCGGCAAATTCCATGGAGTACGCTGATTCATGGTATTTCGCACATAGTTGCCACCTGCCGCCTTAATTTCATCCAGATGTGCTCTTAAGTTATTTATCTGGAAAAGATTGCTGTGAATTGAGCCACCCAGTAACAAGACCGGTTCACCACGATACTCCCAGTAATATGGATTAGATGTGTACGGCTGTAACTGTGCGTATGCCGTAAAGGGTGTGCAAAATAGTACGGAGACAAGAAGTAACTTCAAACAGAGATACAGTTTCATGATTTAAATCTCGTTTATGGAACACAAAAGCACAACCCTGTAAAAAAACAGTCCGTTAATATAAACATCTATACAGCTCAATGAATTACTGACTGCTAATAGGTAACCATAGGCTTTTTAAAGTCAGGAAGTCCTGAAATAACGTTCCAGCTATCACTTAAATTCCAAACACCTACTTTAATTGTTCCTTTCAATCCAGCAAGAGCTGATTTTTTAACACTCACTTCAACCACTGATGAACTGCGTTCATAAACAATCGCGGAAGAATCACCACCTCCCCAGCTCCAGCTGGCATTGTCGGCCTGGGACTTATAGAGCCAGTTATTTTCAATCAGATAATCAATCCCTGTGCCTTTCCAGTTACCATCCTGATAGCCTGTCCTGGCACTATTATCAACGTTGAGATGAAATTGTGTATTTGCACCAATATTTTGACCTTCAAGCAAGAAATACAATTTGTCAGCATCACTGGTTACTTTCAAGCTACGCAGGTTTTGCTGATTACCACTTGCTGTAGCGATCGGACGAATATCTTTCCAGTCTGAAACTTTACCGTCAATGGTGATTGAAACACGTCCACCTCCTCCGCCTGATGAAATAACATTGACAGTTCTTGTTTTTACTGCATTATTTCCGGCCTGATCTGTTGCCGTATAAATGATCGTATAAGTTCCTGCTTTATTATTGTTTACGCTACCTTGTGACCTAACCATCACACTGCCATCTTTATTATCCACAGCAGTTGCACCAGGATCAGTAAACGCATTGCCCTGAGTAATCGTTATTGGATTGGAACCTTTCAGAGTAATTACGGGTGCCTGTTTGTCAGCAGGAGGACTAGATCCCTCTGCACCTTCAATAACAATTTTTACTATTTCTGGTTTACTTTGGCCATTTTCGTCAATAAGTACGATACCAAGAGCATATGTTCCGGGTTTTGCATTATTTGGTTTTACATATCTGAGTTTTTGGTAGTTAGGCCCAACTGGCACTAATTTAAATGCGCCACTACTATTACCAGATACAATCCTGGAGCCTGTTAATGTTTTACCTGTGTAGTCTATATTTCCAATAAATTCACTATTCCTGGACTCTTCTGACACAGAAAATGATTGATTGGGTGTAATTACCGGAGCATTTGAGGGAGATCTATCTCTCTTTTTGACTACTACGTTAACTCTGGCCATATCACGACCACCGTTACCGTCACTCACTGTATAGATAAATGAATCACTGCCATTGAAATTGATATCAGGCATATACTCCAGATAATTACCTCTCTTCGAGACATTGCCATTGGAGCCCCGTTCAAACGACAGAATACTCAACATGTCACCATCAACATCCGTATCGTTCGCTAGCACATCAATCATAACTGCAATATTTTCAGTCGTTACGGCTGAATCATCAGTACCTTTTGGTCGTCTGTTTTTTTCACCGCCACTATCGCCAGTAAATTCAAATGCCCCAATATCAGGACGCTCACCATTGTAAGGTAAACTAACATTATCCCCACGAGACCAACTGCGAGATACTGCAAGAGTGATGGTATTATTACCGTAATTGATCGAACTAATCAGAACAGGAGGTTCTGAGCCAATCTGAATTCTATCGCCCTCTTCACCGGCAATACCGTAACCATCAAAAAACAGTTTTGAATCACTGACCTTAAGCGTTCTGCTATGATTACCACTATTGGTTGCTGTAGTTAAAAATCCACCACGATCAATTGCTGGTGAATCCGCCTGAAGACGGAAGTCGTATGGGAACCATCTCTCCAGATCATCGAAACCAAGCACAGGTGAATAAACAGGATTATAGGCATCAGCTTGCTGGAAATTGAATAATGGAAAACCTGCATCTCCATTGCGTGGTACATTTATGAAAAGTGGATCATCAATAAAGGAATTGGCATCTTTTCCAGTCAGATTCCTAAAATTGGCCATATGAGCTCTCCACTCGTTAAAATCAAGCGTTTCAGTTCCGGGTTCCGCGTTCCTTCCCTTTACAAAGTCGACACTGCCATAAACATTAGCATAGAGGTTATGATCAACATGCATCCGGTCCGAATTGCCAGAAGCACGTATCTTCATCGCAGCATGTTTGTGATCAATCACGATGTTGTTCATCGCTACCATTCCAGCACCGAGCGAGATTCCCTTAAATACCTGGGGGACAGTCTGACGCGGGATCACTCCAGGTGGGTTGACCATGAATGAACTGTTTGGACCATTTGCATCGCGGTTATTTGCAGCAAATACATTATTATAAATTTTCCACTCTTTCCCTACACCTGTTCCTGCCGAGTTATCGTAGAATATATTATGGCGGAGAATGACTCGTTCACTCTTGCGATCTGAACCTACGGTAATTGTATTACCGCGCTCAATGGTATTACCCGTGGATGAACTCCTGACTCCCATGCCGTCATTATCTCCCAAAGTTCCGGCAAAGGTATTCCCCTCTACAAGAATATCACCCCCCGCTTTAAAATCCAGGGCATTTTCGGCATTAAAGTAAAATGTATTATCCCGTATAATAATGCCACGGATATTCACATAACGGGGGATTGGTGAATTGTGTTGTTTACCATCTTCAGTTTGGATAGCATCTGAGGTGAGACTACCACCGATAATGTTTCCCTCGTAGAGATGGCGTAGCAATTCAGAATCCGGCTTTCCTCCTCGACGTGGCCCTATCGCAATCTGCGTATGAACATTGCCTGCTATGACATTGTTTCTAACAACTAGGTCAGCCGCCCCAGAGCCGGCACCAAGACCTTGCCACCAACCTGTAATCGTATTTCCTTCAATTATATTAAATTTTGATTTCGAGACGACTAAACCAAATCCTTTGTGAGGAGATACTCTTGAGGATTCCTGCTGCCCGGGTGTTACTGCAGGATTGTTGATAATGCTGTTGCGAAGTTCATTATGGTGACCATCAAACCTCACTACCGCGCCCCATGTCTTGACCGGTGAATAAAGATTAAATCCATCAACTACGATATAGGATCGGTCGTTGATTTTGACAGGATTTCCAGATCTTCCACGCACTTCCGGCAACTCACCGCTAAAACCTCGATAGGTAATTTTTTTGTTTGGTTGCCCCGAAACTGCCGGTTTGATCTGCTCATTATAGACTCCGCCACGAACCAGCACAGTATCACCAGGTTTCACAACCGAATTAGCTTTCGCTAATGTTCTAAATGGTTTATTAAGAGAATTACCCGTGTTGGAGTCATCTCCAACAACTCCTTTGCCACCCGGTCCATCGACATACCAGGTTGCTGCATTTGCAACAGCACTCCCCAAGAAAAGAAAAAGTACCAGTAAAGTACAAACTAAACCGGCAGGTTTTTTATTCAAAGATTCGTTCAATTTCATAATGGTTCTCTCTTGAAAAAACAGTGGCAGATAACCCTTGCGAAAAATTAATCCTTAACAAACAGATGTATGGTCTATATTTCACTATCCTTAAGCTACAAAACAGGAGTCACTTCATTGCAACCTAAGGGTAATAAAATCACCCACCACTCCGTGATGGGTGACCTTTCACTTAGCTACTTAAAAGTGGCCATCTCCTTACCCAATCCAGGGAGACCTGAATTGATATCCCAACCACTGGTTAAGTCCCAGACACCAACTTTAATTGTGCCTTTCAATCCAGAAAGGGCTGACTTTTTGACACTAACTTCAACGACAGATGAACTACGCTCATAAACAATCACTGAAGCGTCACCTGAACCCCAACTCCAGCTGGAATTGTTGGTTTTGGACTTATAGAGCCAGTTATTTTCAATCAGATAATCAATGCCTGTGCTTTTCCAGTTACCACCCTGGTAACCGGTTTTGGCGTTATTATCAACATTGAGGTATAGCTGTGTGTTTGCACCAATGTTTTGACCTTCAAGCAAGAAATAAAACCTGGTCGCATCACTGGCAACTTTTAAACTACGCAGGTTCTGCTGATTACCACTTGCTGTGGCGATCGGACGAATACCTGTCCAGTCCGAAACATCACCATCAACGGTAATAGATACATCTACACCCGATAAAATAACATTAACCGTCCTTTTCTTGGTCACTGTATTGCCTGAGTTATCTTTTGCTGTATAGGTAAGAATATATTGACCTACTTTATTGGTGTTAACGCGATCTTTGCTTTTAACAATGTAAAGAGCATCACCGCCCACTGTCACTGTTGCTCCAGGATCAGTAAAGGTACTGCCCTTGACAACGGTCATTGGGTTCGCCCCGTTTAGACGCATTGTCAGTGGAGCTGGAGTATTATCCAGCGAAAAAGTTGCCATGGCTTTTCCAAAACCAGGGAGACCGGAATTGATATCCCAGCTGCTATTTAAATCCCAGGCTCCTACTTTGATGATACGTGGCACCATCATTTTAGAAGTACGATTCAAGTTAAAAATAGCTGACTTTTTAACACTTACTTCAACTACAGATGAGCTGCGTTTATAAACAACTGCGGAAGAATCACCACCTCCCCAGCTCCAGCTTGCATCGTTGGCTTGGGACTTATAGAGCCAGTTATTTTCAATCAGATAATCAATACCTGTGCCTTTCCAGTTACCACCCTGGTAACCGGTTTTGGCGTTATTATCAACATTTAGGTGTAACTGCGTGTTTACACCAATATTTTGGCCTTCAAGCAGGAAATATAACTTGTCAGCATCACTGGTCATTTTCAAACTACGCAGGTTTTGCTGATTACCACCCGCCGTGGCAATTGGGCTAATACCTTTCCAGTCTGAAACTTTACCGTCAACTGTAATTGGATTGTTGCCTGGAGGAGGAGTGATAACCTCTTTGACAACTACACTAACCTTAGCTGAAGCAGCTTTCTTACCATCACTAATCACATAGCTAAAAGTATCATTACCTATAAAGTTAGTATTCGGTGTATAAACCAGATTATTACCACTTCTGCTCACTTTACCTTTTGAACCCTGGCCAAATGATTGAATGCTCAGCGT
>WFXF01000093.1 GCA_015490755.1 Gammaproteobacteria bacterium | reverse complement strand
CGGTATGGCGATGCGCATATCACTTCACTCGATTTGGCGTATGCGATGTCGCAACAAGCCCGCCATAATTTTGATGTTGATCACAGGGTCAGGCAGTCCGTGATTTGTGGTGATGCAGAGTCATTGCCTTTAGCCACAGATAGCAGTGACATGCTGTTTTCCAGCTCGACGATTCAATGGTGCAATGATCTAAAACAGGTGTTTACTGAATTTTCACGTGTACTGAAATCTGACGGTTTGATTATGTTCAGCACATTTGGCCCAGATACTTTGAAAGAGTTGCGTCAGAGCTGGGCAGAAGTTGATGATGAAGTTCACGTTAATGCCTTTATTGATATGCATGATATCGGTGACATCATGAAAGATACGGGTTTCAAAATGGTGGTTCTGGATACGGAAAATATTACGCTGACATATGATTCTGTAACGGCATTAATGAAAGATTTGAAAGTCATCGGTGCTCATAATGTAAATTCAGGCCGCTCGCGTACTTTGACGAGCCGAAAAAAGATCAGGCAGCTGATGGCAGCTTATGAACAGTTTCGTGATGATGACGGCCGATTGCCTGCAACTTATGAGGTGGTATACGGCCATGCCTGGCTGGCAAACGCAAAAGAGCAGAAGCAGGAGGCGAATGCGCCTGTTCATATTCCGTTGGAACAGTTTCGGCGACGTTTACGAAGTGGTGGGCGTTAAGCTGTGTGGCAGTTCTGGATTGATCGTGGTGGAACCTTTACCGATATTGTGGCTTGTTTGCCCGGTGGAAAATTAAAAACCCATAAGCTGCTTTCAGAAAACCCTGAACAATACTCCGATGCTGCGATTGCCGGAATTCGCTATTTTTTAGGTGTTGAAAAAGGTCAGCCGATTCCCGTTGAAAAAATCAAAACAGTAAAAATGGGAACAACAGTGGCGACCAATGCGTTGCTGGAACGAAAAGGTGAAGCGGTTGCTCTTGTCACCAATCGCGGTTTTAAAGATGCACTACAGATTGGTTATCAAAATCGTCCGGATATATTTGCGCTTCAAATTCACAAACCGGAGCCACTCTATTGTCAGTCACTGGAAATTTCAGGCCGTCTGGATGTGAATGGTCAAGAGCTTGAGCCGCTGGATCTGCAGGAGACACAGAAAAAACTGCAAACTCTGTTTGATCAGGGAGTTCGTTCACTGGCGATCGTCTTGTTGCATGGTTACCGTTTTAATCAACATGAAAAATCTGTCGCTGATATTGCACGGCTGATTGGTTTTTCACAAGTTTCTGTATCCCATCAAGTCAGCCCGATGATCAAGTATGTGAATCGTGGTCAAACAACCGTGGTGGATGCCTATTTAAGCCCAGTGTTGCGGTATTATGTGCAGCAGGTTGAAAAAGAGTTGCCGGGGGTTGATCTGCAATTTATGCAGTCGCTGGGAGGCTTGACTACTGCACAGCTGTTTCAGGGAAAAGATGCCATTTTATCCGGCCCTGCGGGTGGAATTGTCGGCGCGGTGAAAGTTTCACAACAGGCCGGACATCAAAAAGTGATCGGTTTCGATATGGGGGGAACTTCAACGGATGTCTCCCATTTTTCTGGCGAATATGAACGTACTCTGGAAACAGAGATTGCCGGTGTGAAGATGTGTGTGCCGATGCTGTCGATTCATACGGTGGCGGCAGGTGGTGGCTCGATCATCTCTTATGAAGATGAGCGCCTGCGCGTGGGGCCGGAATCTGCGGGCGCAAACCCTGGCCCCGCTTCTTACCGGCGTGGCGGGCCTTTGACGGTGACCGATTGTAATCTGTTTCTCGGGCGGATTCAGCCCGATTATTTCCCTAAAGTCTTTGGCCCTGATGCAGATTTGTCTCTGGATCGTTCATCTGTTCAGGAAAAGTTTCAGGCTTTGGCTGAAAAAACAGGGGAGAGTGCTGAAAAGCTTGCATCGGGAGCATTGGATATTGCGGTCTCCAATATGGCGAATGCGATTAAAATGATCTCTGTACAACGGGGTTATGATCTAAACGATTACACTCTTACCTGCTTTGGTGGTGCCGGTGGGCAGCATGCTTGTCAGGTGGCTGATGCGCTCTTCATTCGCAAGATATTATTGCACCCTTATGCCGGTGTGTTGTCTGCTTTCGGTATGGGGTTGGCCGAGATTCGTGAACGGCAGGATCTCACAATCGAGCGGCCATTTTCAAAGAGTATGACCCTGGAAGAGGATTATCTTTCGCTGGAAGCCCCTCTTCAGGGAAAGTTGCTCCAGCAAAACCAGACACACTTTCAGCGCAAGCGACGTTTACAACTGCGTTACCAAGGCAGTAATACAGCTTTGGAGGTGATTTTTGATGAGGATCTCTCTTCTGTTCAAGCGCTGTTTGAATCGAGCCATCAACAGCATTTTGGCTTTATTTTGAAAGAGACCCCCTTGGTGGTGGCCAGTATCAGTGTCGAGCTTGTTGGAGCGATGGAATCTATTGAATATTGTTTCAATAAAAATAGAGATAAAACTCCAGTGAAACCGTTGGATAAGGTTTCACTTTATTCGGGTGGAGCGTGGCAACAAGTGCAGGTTTATCAGCGGGAAAGTTTGATCACAAAACAGATCATAAAAGGCCCTGCGCTGATTCTGGAAAAGACGGGTACGATCGTAATCGAATCTGGGTGGCAGGCCAGTTTGACTGAAACAGGCAATCTTGAACTCAGCCGGCAAAGTGCTGTTCATCAAGAGCATTTAGAGGCTTTTGATATCAACTATGTTGATCCGGTGCGTTTGGAGCTATTTAATAATCGTTTCAAAAATATTGCAGAGCAGATGGGGGCAACTCTCGCCAATACGGCGCACTCTGTCAATATCAAAGAGCGACTGGATTTTTCCTGCGCACTGTTCGATGCAAAAGGCCAGCTTATTGCCAATGCACCCCATGTTCCGGTGCATTTGGGTTCGATGGGGGAATCTATTCGTGCGGTGATCCGGAAAGTTGGATCGCAGCTGAAACCGGGGGATGTCTATGCGCTGAATAACCCCTACGCGGGTGGCACTCATCTGCCCGATATTACCGTTGTTACGCCTCTCTTTATTGATCAGAAAATACGTTTTTATGTCGCCAGTCGAGGCCATCATGCTGATGTTGGTGGCATCAGCCCTGGCTCTATGCCTGCCAATAGCCGTCATCTTGATGAAGAAGGTTTGCTGCTTGATTGTGTTGCATTGGTTAAAAGTGGCCGGTTTTTAGAGGACAAATTGCTGAGTTTGTTTTCTGCCGCACGTAATCCAGTACAAAATTTGGCCGATTTGCGTGCCCAAATTGCTGCAAATCAGAAAGGCATTCAAGAGTTGCGGGCGTTATGTGATCAGTCAGGTGTTGATACTGTAAGTCGTTATATGAGCTATATTTTGAATGCCGCTGAAAAAGCGGTACGACGACTGTTGCCAAAACTTTCTGACGGTACGTTCTGTTATACGATGGATCATGGGGCAAAAGTGTGTCTGAAAGTGATGATTGATACCAAGCAAGAAACAGTGGAGCTTGACTTTGAAGGGACATCTGCACTGCTTGACAATAACTTCAATGCACCGGCTTCGATTTGTCGTGCTGCGGTACTTTATGTATTGAGGACTCTGATTGATGAAGATATTCCGCTCAATGATGGCTTTTTGCGTCCGATTATACTCAATATACCTGAAGATAGTTTTTTGAATCCGTACTATCCAGCAGCCGTTGTAGCGGGTAATGTAGAAACATCACAATGTATTACAGATGCAATTTATGGCGCTTTGAATATTCAGGCTGCATCACAAGGCACAATGAATAATCTGACATTTGGCCATGAGCGCTATCAATATTATGAAACGATCGGTGGTGGCACTGGGGCGGGCCCTGGATATTCAGGGGTGGCGGCAATACATAGCCACATGACGAATTCACGTCTGACTGATCCTGAAATATTGGAGTTGCGTTATCCTGTGCGTCTGGAAGTTTTTTCGATTAGAAAAAATAGTGGTGGCGATGGTTACTATTCTGGTGGTGATGGCATGATACGCCAGATCCGGTTTTTACAGGATATGCAGCTCTCTATTTTGGCAAATCGGCGTAAGGTAGCACCCTATGGTATGTGTGGTGGTGAGTCAGGACAGCCTGGTAAACAGTGGGTAAAAAAGGGAACTGGTGAGTGTGAGACATTACCTTCGACTTGTTGTGTTGAAATGAAAGCGGGTGATATTTTTAGTATTGAGACTCCTGGTGGGGGTGGTTACGGTGAGTCTGTTAAAGATAATGGATAACAAAGAGATTGTTGAAAGACTTGAGTCTCGTTTAGGACGAATGCACGCCAAGCAGCGGCTTGGTATTGAAGATGACCATGATACGCATGTTTTTGGTCATGGTCTCAATTTTTTTCATATTGAAAACTGGTATTCGATTCACTCAGTAATTCGTAATGCGTTGAAGCTGTCAGGGCTATACTGGCGTGGGCGCAGTAACTGTAAGCGTATACAAGTTCGCCAAAATCATATTTACTCTTCTGAGCTGCCTTCAGAGTTTGAGGGTTATACAATACTCCATATCAGTGATATGCATGTCGATATCAATCCGGAAGTGATGACTCGCCTGATCGAGATATTGCAAGATATTGATTATGATATCTGTGTGTTGACTGGTGATTATCGTGGTAAAACTTTTGGAGCTTTTGATGCAACGCTTGAAGGTATGGAGCGAATACAAGCACATTTTAAGAAACAGGTCTTGGGGGTGCTGGGAAATCACGATACGATACGTATGTTACCCGGACTTGAAGATATGGGGATTACGATGTTGCTGAATGAGTCACAAACAATTCAGCGGGGTGATGCACGGCTCCACTTTGTAGGTATTGATGATGCGCACTATTTTCGAGTAGATAACATCGAAAAAGCAGCTTCCAAAATACCTCATGATGAGTTTTCTATTTTGCTCTCACATACGCCTGAAATATATCGCCAGGCGGCTCATGCTGATTTTAATCTGTTGCTGGGTGGGCATACTCATGGTGGCCAGATCTGTCTGCCTGGAAAAATCCCGCTGACTCTGGATTCGGATCTGCCAAGATCATTGGGTTCAGGTGCATGGAGATATCAGAATATGTTGGGTTACACCTCAGTGGGTGTTGGTTCATCGGTTGTATGTGTGCGATTGAACTGCCCACCAGAAATTACTCTGCACCATCTTCACTGCTGAAAAAATATTATACTTTATGGTAGTGATAGCGCATGCGTGTGCCGTGCAGTAGTGAAAGTGTGATTTCATCAGCAGAGAGTGCCATGGGGAAATAGGTACCAGAGATTCGTGCTGAGTTAATGCTCGATCCTTCCATGCGGCACTGTGAAAAATCTATGCCACGTAAATCTGCTTGACGAAAGTAGGCGTGGCTGAAATCGATGCCTTCTGCATTCATGCCTCTTAAATCAAGGTTACGAAAATCACAATAACTAAAGTCAAGTTTTTCATCACTTTTTCTCTGGGCATTAAACTCTTTAATATTCTCTTCCCGCAATAATTGATACATTGGATTGTCAGTAATTTTAGGTCTGATATTCATAGTCGTTACATCCTTAATTATTAGTCTGGCTTACATATTCTAAAGGGATATCGTCATCTTCGTAATAGTCTGTAATTTCAAAGCGGAAGCGGGAGTATGAGGTGCTGGATTCCAATAGGTGAGTCAGTCTGACATGAAACATATCCTTTTTCATGTTGACTAGCAGCGTTGTACTTGTATCATAAAGTGCTGAAGGAGTAATCAGTGTTGTAGGGTTTTCACGCGGGTTTTTGTCTGGCGTGATGAGCCCTCTAAAATAATCACCCCCTTGACCTGCACCTGAAACTGCTTTTATCGCGATGGCATGAGCACTGTCGGCAATAAAGCTGATGCCCATTTCCATATCATTATGGTGATTGGTTTTTAGCCAGCGAAGCACGCAAATTTTAAAATTTTTTTCTCCCTTTTTGTTCTCAAGTGCAACCAGCTCCCCCACACGAGCTTGAATATTGTCATTTATTTCACAGGAGAGAGAGAGGCCGCCGTTGCTTTCATCATTTTGTATGCAGTTTACGGTAATAATTTCAGGGTCCTCTTTTATAGAGGGCTTCCTGGAATTTACTTGGTGAGTGGCTGACCAGATATCTCTGTTGCTATATTTATCATTAAAGTTTGAATGGCGGGATACGTGAAAATTTTCTTGCTGACTCTCGTTGAGTTTATCTTTTTGCCATGGAATTAATGTATCGGGAAGAATGGATAGTTTATTGTTTTTCGAAAGGTGAGCTGGCAGATATTTATGAAGATTAAACTCATCTATTTCCGGCTGAAAAGGTTTATTGTTACTGATAAGATAGTGGCAACTACTGAGTCCGACGGTTGCTTGCAGTTGTGATCGTTGCAAATTTCTTGAGGTTGATCGTTGCGACCTTCTTCCCCAGGAGCGCTTAAGCCGTATATACATGCCGAGTTCGGCACGTTCGGAGAGTGTTGTTTTTTTGAGATCATGATGCTTGCATAGTGCAGATTTTTCTTTGATGAGAGCATGTAATTTCTGTTGTGCTTTCGATAGATCAATGATGCGGCCTTCTCTTGGATGGGCTTCAATAGTTTCATATTTAACAAAACGTGCAGGAGCATCGCTGTCAAAGTCAGCAATAAAGCCTTCTGTATTGTCACCAATGGCAGAAATACTGCACAAAGAAGCCCAGTGATGGCTTTGTTCGTAAATTTTGATGGTTTCGGACTGCATCAAATGATAAGGGTTTGCAAGCCCAAGTAGAGATATGGATAAATAGGCTTTGGTGATTGAGCTATTGTTTTTATCGTCCTTTATTGGTTCGTTCTGTAGCGAAAACCCTTCAGATAAAAGATAAAGGTGGTGTAGCTCATGCCAAATATTTTCTGGTAGAGGGCTGTAAATCTGATAACACTCAACCAGTAATTTTGAGAGAAATATAATGGCGTAATAGATAGTGTATTGAAGCTGTGTATTGTCTGTTTCATCATCGCTGACTAGCAATTCAATGATTAGTGCTTTGTAAGCAAAAGCCATTTCAGTCAATAATGTTTGTATTTGATAGGCTGATGCCAAATCTTCGGCAGAGAGTGGTAGAGGGTTACGTATGTAAGGTCTGTGTATGATGTGGCACAGCTCCATTACCGAAGGGCGCAGTAGATCTATTATTTGGTAGCGTACTGCTGTATCAATTTTCTGCCTGTTTAGTTGGTATAAAAGATCAAAAATTTGTTGGATAGCCTCTTTTTGATTCGCCATAGGTAATACTGAAATTTTCTTTTTGACGTATTCTGTGTGAAGCTCAAATTGCCCCTGTGGTGATTTGATTTGTTGTGGAATGTTAAGTATAAAATGGCTCATGGTTTGCTGTATTTGCCTTTGTTCTCATTGTTGTAACGGCGCGGGCGTACAAAGAGATTAGAGTGTGTTCTGTATTCAGGTAGGAAACAGTCGATGATTCTATCATGATGCAAGTAGTTAACGATATGATTTTGGTGGGGTTTGCTTATGGCCGGATTTTTTATAACAGGCACTGATACTGATATTGGAAAAACATGGGTGAGTGCTGGATTGATGGTCGCGTTCAAGAGGCAAGGGTGGAGTGTGGCCGGAATGAAACCGATCGCATCTGGCTGCAGGCAGTCATCAGGTGGGTTGCGTAATGATGATGCGAATTTATTGATAAAACAAGCCTCTCAGAGTTTTTTATATGATGATGTAAACCCTTTTGCTTTTGTGCCCGCGATAGCACCTCATGTGGCAGCATTTGATGATGGTGTTGTTATCTCTTGTGAAAAAATTATAAAAAGCTATCGCTTGCTTGAATCTCAGGCAGATTATGTAGTGGTTGAGGGGGTTGGTGGCTGGAAAGTTCCCCTGAATGAGCAGGATACAGTGGCTGACCTGGCTCGTAACCTGGCATTGCCCGTAATAGTGGTTGTAGGGATTCGTTTAGGCTGTATTAATCATGCACTTTTGAGTTATGAAGCCATTGTTAATGATGGATTAAGCGTTGCGGGCTGGGTGGCTAATTGTGTTGATACTCATTGTTTGAGAGTAACTGAAAACATTGGCGCAATCAGGCAACGAATTAACGCTCCTTTGCTTGGAGTCGTGCCCTGGATGGAACAGCTGGACGTTGAGAGGGTTTCTGATTGTCTTGATGTGGCTATCTTACAGCAAGAGTAGAGGCAGCAATCAGTGATTGCTGCCCACAACTCATATTATGCTTCTAACATATTTAATTTGAGCTTTTTCATCGCATTTTTCTCTAATTGTCGAATGCGTTCAGCGGATACCTGATATTTATCTGCCAGCTCTTGTAGTGTCGTTTTCTGGTCAGTGAGCCAGCGTCGACCCAGGATGTCACGGCTACGCTCATCCAGCTGGCTGAGTGCCTGATATAATTGGCTGGTATTGTGTGATTGCCAGTTGTCGTGCTCCAGTCTCACGGCAGGTTCTTGAGATGTATCTTGCAGATATGAAGCGGGTGCAGTGTGAGTATCATTTTCATCGCTGGTGAAAGGGTCAAAAGAGGTATCTTGCCCACTCATTCGAGACTCCATCTCGATGACAACTTCAGGGGAAACCCCTAAATCTTTGGCAACAGTATTGATCTCTTCCTGATTAAACCAGCCCAGCCGTTTTTTTGATTTGCGTAGATTAAAGAACAGTTTGCGCTGTGCTTTGGTGGTGGCAACTTTTACGATGCGCCAGTTACGTAAGATGAATTCATGAATTTCAGCACGAATCCAGTGCACAGCGAAAGAGATCAGGCGCACATTCATGCTTGGGTCGAAGCGTTTAACCGCTTTCATCAGACCGATATTACCCTCCTGGATTAAATCTGCTTGCGATAATCCGTAACCACTATAGCTGCGAGCAATATGTGCAACGAAGCGCAGGTGTGACATAACCAGGCGACGCGCAGCTTCCAGATCACCCTCTTGCTGCAAGCGTAACGCGAGTACTTTCTCTTCTTCAGCGGTAAGTGTCTGGATATGGGAAATTTTTTGTAAATAGGCATCCAGGCTATCCGTTGAAACAGGCAGTGCCATAGGCATATATTGATTCACTGAACGAGGTTCCTTTTTTTCTTTGGTTTGGTCGTATATTAACACTCGAACAATAAGAGTGCACATTTGGAAGTAAAGTTCAATTTTTCAGCTGGGTTCAATTTCTCGCAAGTGACGGCTGACTGCCAGCCATGAGCCGAGCCACCCCAGCAGCGCGCTAATAAGGAGTAGTTTGAATGAGGTGGTAAAGTCCAGAGCATGAAGTATGAATGTGCTGTCGTAAAGCAGTGACAGGCGTTCGACCGGTGCACTCAGCAGCTTTAAAGAAACAGTGATCAATAACCAGGCAATAATCCCGCCTAACAGACCATACCAGAGCCCGCTATAAAGAAAAGGGCGACGAATAAAGGCGTCTGTTGCACCAATGAGCTTGGTGATTTCAATCTCATCACGACGATTATTGATTGCAAGACGTATTGTATTGCCAACAATCAGGGGAACGGACATGGCCAGCAGGGTCGCCAGTATCAAAACACCGCGCTGACTGGTTTCCAATAGAGCGTTCAAGCGCTTAATCCACTGCATGTCGAGCCGAACGATTTCAACTTCAGATACTGTTTCCAATTGCTCTAGCAGTGAGCCGATCGCTTCAGGTGTCGCAAAGCGATCAATCGGATTGATGACCAGTACGCTGGGCAGCGGGTTTTCATCTAGCACCTTAAGTGCGGTACTGAAGCCCGCATATTGGCGAAATTCATCAAGGGCTTCTTGCGGAGAGATATGTTGTATTGATTCAATTTCCTGCATTTTTTGCAAGCGATTAGACAATTGTAGCGCCTGCTTTTCGCCGACCTCTTTTTTCAGAAAAAGTGAAATTTGTGTGACATCATCCATAGTGGAGCTGACCTGTTGTACGTTTTTGAGTAGTACATAAAAGCCTGTGGGCAGTGCAAGGGCGATACCGATGACAGCAGCGGTCATCAAGCTGGCGAATGGTTGGCGGCAGATCTGTCCCAATGTATAAAAAAAGACTTGAAGGTGGCGTAACGCCCAAGGTAATACCGGTGTTTTTTTTATAAACTGAGTGGTGGCTGAACTGTTTGAACGGCGCTCACGAAGGCTGCGTTGATCTTTGTCCGGTATCGGTGTTCTCGTATTGCGACGCTCTGAATTGCTGTTTCGGCGCTCTCTATTTTTGATCATTCTTCTGCAACCTGTGAATTATAGATCAGTTTGCCATGTTCCAGAGTCAATACACGTTGTTTCATCTGTTTGACCAAGTCAAGATCATGAGTCGCAATCAACATGGTCACTCCGACCTGGTTGAATTGCTGGAACAGTTTCATGATCTCTTTTGAAAGATCGGGGTCGAGATTGCCTGTGGGCTCATCTGCGAGTATCACCGGGGGTTTGTGAACGACGGCACGGGCGATGCCGACACGTTGTTGTTCACCCCCTGATAGTGTAATCGGATAAAGTTTTTCGTGACGAAGCAGCCCAACCTTGTCAAGAGCGGCTCTGACCCGGCTGGCAATGTCGTGTTGGTGGTGGCCTGCGACGATGAGCGGCAGTGCAACATTATCGAAAACAGTTCTATCATAAAGCAGTTTGTGGTTCTGAAAAATCACGCCAATACCTCGCCGATGGTGTGCTATACCTCGACGGCTGATGCGGGACAGGTTTTTATTGTTAATTACAATCTGTCCACCGCTGGTACGTTCAATCAGCGCTATCAGCTTCATGAGAGTGGATTTGCCCGCACCGGAGTGTCCGGTTAAAAAAGCCATTTCCCCTACATCTAGCTGGAAGCTGATGTTTTCCAGCGCAACATGGCCGCTGGCATATCGTTTGCTGACGTTATCAAATTGAATCATGGAGTATTATTTTTCAAATAGGGCATCTACAAACTCTGACGCACTGAATTCACGTAAATCATCAATACCTTCGCCCACACCAATGAAGCGAATAGGCAAGCCTGTTTTTTTTGCAATCGCAAAAATAATACCACCTTTAGCAGTGCCATCCAGTTTGGTTAAAGTAACTCCACTCAGGCCGACCGCTTTATTAAACTGCTCAGCTTGTGCCAGAGCATTTTGTCCCGTTCCTGCATCAACAATCAGCATCACTTCGTGTGGGGCTGTCGGGTCTAGTTTTGCCATGACACGCTTAATTTTTTTCAGCTCTTCCATCAGGTTGGATTGGGTATGCAAGCGTCCCGCTGTATCCGCAATCAATACGTCGATGTTGCGTGCCTGTGCAGCTTGTAGCCCGTCAAATGCAACGGCTGCAGGGTCAGTGGCACCAGCAATGACAGGAATGTCATTGCGTTCTCCCCAAATTTGCAGTTGTTCAACGGCAGCGGCACGAAAAGTATCGCCTGCAGAAAGCATTACAGAAAGTCCCTGAGCCTGAAAGCGTTTTGCCAGTTTTCCGATAGTGGTTGTTTTTCCGGCACCGTTAATGCCGGTCATTAAGATGACAAAAGGTTTATCAGCTTTTGGAATCACAAGTGGTTGACTGCTTGGCTCAAGAATGCTTTGCATGTTTTCACGTAATGCAGTCATAAGTGATTCGGGATCCTTGAGTTGTTTGCGAGCTAATCGCATTGTGAGTTCATCAATAATTATTTGTGTAGCATCAACACCAACATCAGCGCTGAGCAACAAATCTTCGATCTCTTCAAACAGTTCGTCATCAATGGTTTTTTTGCCCAAAATCAGGCTGGAAAGTCCGTCAGTCAGGCCAGAGCGAGTGCGGGTCAGGCCGTTTTTAAAACGCGACCACAAGCCGCTTTTTTCCGGCTTCTTCAAAATAACCTGTTCAGAGGGGAGTTCGGGTATTTTGTCGGTTGATCTGTTTTTTATGAAACCAAACATATTTTGAGTCTCACCATGCCTTGATTTGTTAATTATGATGTAGTGAAAAAAGAACGTACTATCCTATCATTTCCTGTCACGATAAAGTAACAAGCAGATAAAAATTATATGAGAAGAGAGCGAGGTGGAGTTGAATATGTTAAATGAAAGGCAAGTGACTGGTTTTCATATTGATTGCCAGCTTTCGAATATGAAACCAGATGGTGTGCAACATCAGTTGGCAGTATGCAGGTCTTTATCATGAATATCTCTGAGATTCCAGTTTCAGAAATTTCCCTTGAAGACTCTCCTTATCGTCTTAATCGTCTGTTTCAATGGGGTGAAATCAAGGTTGATCATGCACCACTTGAAGCTGCTTTTCAGGCGCTGGGTGTGTTGCAGCCGCTGTTGGTTAAAAAAGTTTCGGGTCAATATCACTTGGTGGATGGTTTTAAGCGTCTGGCATTTTTAATTGAAAATAAGGCCAGCCTGGTATCATGCGCTGTTTTATTGGAGGGTAGCGCGAATGATGGTTGTTGTAATGTAAATGTTTTTAATATTGCTCTGCATGAGTCTGGGCTAAACAGAGAGAGCCGATTTATTGATAAGCTGCGCTGTGTGACTTCAGCAATTCAATCGGGTGTTTCCCGCGAGCAGGTATTAGAGATTTTTTTACCGGCACTGGGTTTGGGCGCGCATGATCGAGTGTTGAGACGCCTGGAAAATATTGCAAAGCTACCAGATGGTGTGCTGGATTTTTGTACAGAAAAAAACTTTTCGATGAAGCAGTGCTATCACTTGACACGTCACCCACCAGGTGTTGTTGATCTGGTATTTTCATGGCGACAACAACTCTTTCTAACAGCCGCTGTTGTCAACGAATTATGTGAGTCACTGAAAGATCACTTGAGAGCGCATGAGTTGACGATTGATGAATTTCGTCAGGATGATGAAGTTCTTTCTCTTCTGGGTTCAAACCTCAGCCCACAGGAAAAAACTGCGCAGCTGCGCAAGTTGGTTCATCTGCGTCGCTACCCTTTATTGACAAAAATTAATCAGGAAATGGTGGAATCAAAAGCCTCAATGAAATTACCAACGCAAGTAAGCCTGGTATGGGATTCTACGCTGGAAAATCGAGAGCTCAAAATGATGTTTGTCGTAAAAGAGCCTGAAGAGTGGCAGCAGGTGGTAAAACGTTTGCAGTCTGATCAAGTGAATCAAGGAATTCAGAAACTGTTTGAGCACTTGTAATATCAAAAGGGGTAATCAATCAAGTCTGTCCCTCCTTTGATCTTTGCCTATATACTTCCTATACTCAAAGTAGCATCCAAAAAATCATAAGGAGAATAAGGCATGGTGACCATATCACCCGAAAAAATGACAACGGCAGAAAAACTTTCTGTTATGGAAACCCTCTGGAATGATTTATGCCAACACAGTTCACTGGAATCCCCCGATTGGCATGAATCTGTTCTCTCATCGCGGGAGCAGCAACGTATTGCTGGCAACCAGCAAGCGATGAACTGGACAACAGTGAAAGAGCAAATACGCCAAAAGATTAAATGAAGATAAAAATATTGCCGGCAGCCAATGACGATCTATTAAATGGTTATGATTTTTATGAGCAACAGGAAGAAGGTATAGGCAGTTATTTTCTCGACAGTCTGTTTTCAGATATTGATTCCTTACTGATTTATCACGGGATTCACCCTGTTTATTTAGGCAAATACTATCGATTGCTTTCAAAACGCTTCCCTTTTGCAATCTATTATTGCATCGAACATAAAGATATTATTGTATATGCCGTTCTGGACTGCCGTAAAAATCCAGCATGGATAAAAGGAAGGCTCGATTAAAATTTAGTAATTGACATCAAACCTGAAATGAAACCTGCTGGCGCTATTTTATTAGCTATTAATTCACTTTAAAACTATGAAATACAAAGGTTATGTAGAAAAAAGCCAGCAGGGCAGTGCGATTGCCCAGCATTTTTCGAAAGTGAGTGACAATGTCGCAGAGGTTGATGTTGCACCAAACACATCGGATTATCGTAATGGCAAAAAAGTAATTGCCATTACGCAAAAAAAAGGCAGTGCATTTAGTCGTTGCGCCTCGCAGAGCGATAAATATATCTGCTGTAATGTGTATGTTTTGCCATCTGTGAGTAATTGTCCTTACGATTGTTCGTACTGTTTTTTGCAAAACTATTTAACGGATACAACGACCTCTGTTGTTGCGGATACTGCGGCTTTATTGGCTGATGTGAAAAAACGAGCCGCCGAAGAGCCGTGGCGATTTTTTCGTTTTGGAACCTGGGAGCTGGGCGATAGCCTTGCATTAGAGCCTGAAACTCATGCGTCTGCTGAATTAGTGGTTGCTGTGCAGTCGATGAAAAACTGCTTGCTGGAATTGAAAACCAAATCAGCGCATGTTGATAGCTTGTTGGGGTTGGATCACGGCCGACGTGTTGTGATTGCCTGGAGCTTGAATCCGCAAGCAGTGATTACAGCTGAAGAGCTTAAAACAGCACCATTGCAAGCGCGTCTGGAAGCCATTAAAAAAGTGGCCGATGATGGCTATCTTGTAGCGATTCATTTTGATCCCATGATTTTACACGAAGATTGGGAGGCGGGTTATGAGCAGCTAATTGAACAGCTGTTTCAAATGGTTTCACCAAAACAGGTGGCATGGATTTCGATTGGCAGTTTGCGCTTTAACCCCGAAATGAAAAAGTCGATGGAACATAATTTTCCTAAAAGTCGTATGACATCTGCTGAAATGGTGTTGGGTGATGATGGCAAGATGCGCTATATCAAGCCGCTGCGTACAGCGATGTATAAGCATCTGTATCAATTGATTCGTCATCATGGCGGTAATGAACCCTATGTCTATCTTTGTATGGAGCGATGGGATATGTGGAAAAAAGTGTTTGGAGCTAGCCCTGAATCTGCAGAGCATCTTGATTTTTTGATGACGGAATCACTCTATCGCCGTTTTCCGGGCTTGGTGCATCAGGCCCCTGACCGGGAATCATACGAAAGCTCGAAAGTATAATAATGGTGACACCGTTTCCTTTCATGCCGCTGCAAAGTGAAGGGGCTGTATTGCCCCGATTATGGTTGGGAACATGGAGCATGGGCGGTGAAGGCTTTGGTTTTTGTGATGCACGAGATGCGCAAGCACTGCTTGAATATGCATTTAAAGCAGGGGTTCGCCATTTTGATACCGCTGGTTTTTATGCGCATGGAAAATCGGAAAAGTTACTCATAAAATTATCCAAATATCATCGGGGATCGATATTTATTTCGAGCAAAGGGGGGTTGGAGTGGGAGGGACGCAATGTCTTTCATCGAGCCAGCCCTGAAGCTTTACGCCAAAGTTTGCAGCAAAGTCTGAAGCGGCTGCGTACGGATTATCTGGATCTGTATCAATTGCATTGGCCTGACCCGAAGGTGCCGATTGGTGAAAGTCTGGATGCTTTGCGTGAATTTCAGCAAGAAGGTTTGATCCGTCATTGGGGGGTGTGTAATTTAATGGCCAAACAGGTTGAATTACATATTCCTGAATTTGCAGGAATAGCACATCAGGTACACCATAACCCCATCCATCGTAGTGATGATATTTTGCAAGCAGGTGAGCAACAAGCGCGCTGTTATCATCTGGTTTATTCGCCATTAGAGCAAGGTTTGCTTGGTGATGGAAAAAGTTCGTCGGGTTTGAAAGTACTGGGTAAGAAAGATTTTCGTCGCAGTAATCCATATTTTAATTCATCCAGAATTCGACTCTGGCTGGATGAGCTGCATCAATTGGCTGAGGAAAAAACAGTTCCTGTCGCTGCCTTGGTTCTTGCCTGGGCTTTCAATTTCAGAGGTGTTTCAGGTGTTATCGTCGGTCCTAAAACGCCTTGTCAGTTTCAAACTCTATTAAGGTATCAAAGTTTTTTTCAGGCAGAGCAGGCCATGTTGATAAAGTTATGTGGCCAAGCTCTTTGGCAGCATCTGCATAATCCAGTAAACATATAGTCTCTGAAAGGGTATAATGCGCGAAAATATTTTCATTCTAGGGAAAGCTCCTAGTTCTAATAAAGTTAAAAGGAATAATGTTCCATGAGTGATGAGCAGTTACACGCACGAGTGAGATTATTTGGGAATCTGCTAGGTAATATATTAAATGCCCAGGCAGGTGAGAAGGTGTTCGACGCGGTGGAGACCTTACGTAAGGGGTATATTGACCTTCGTGAACACCCTGATGCCGAAAAAAGTAAAATGCTTAGCAACTTGATTGCTGATCTTGACCCCGAAAGTATCACACACGTTGTTCGTGCATTCAGTACTTATTTCAGTCTGGTTAATATCGCTGAGGAGTCTTATCAGCATCGAGAGCGCCGTCAGCAAGTGCATCAGGGCGGCGCGCTTTGGCATGGTTCTTTCGATAAAACGCTTCGAGAGTTTCGTGATCAGGGAATCAGCGAGCAGCAACTCCAAATTCTATTGAATCGTCTTTCTTATATTCCTGTGATGACAGCACACCCTACGGAGTCCAAGCGGCGCATCATTATGGAAGCGTTTCGTCGGGTCTTTTTGGCCAGTGAGCGGGCGGATAATCCTGATTTAAGTGAGTATGAGCGGAAAGAGGTTGTTCGTGATCTGGAGGCGCAGATTCAGATTTTATGGAAAACTGATGAAGTGCGTGTGAAAAAGCCAACCGTGGCAGATGAGCTTAAAAATGGTATTTACTATTTTGAAGACAGCTTGTTTGATGCTGTTTGTACGACTTACCGCTATTTAGAAAAAGCGATTGATCGTGTTTACGGTGAGGATGGCTCGGTGAAACACAGCATCCGTGTACCTAATTTTATTCACTTTGGTTCATGGATTGGTGGGGATCGTGATGGAAACCCTAACGTGAAGCCCGAGACAACGGTTTATGCGATGCGTACGCAGTCTCGATCTATTTTGGGCGAATATATTGATCGTGTGACTCAGCTCAGTCGTATTTTATCGCATTCAAGTTTGCTCTGTCAGCCTAGCGAGAAATTTTTGAAAAGCCTGGAAAATGATGAGGTCTATGCCGAAGCCGCACTGAAGCATGTCGACCGCTTCCGTGATGAGTGTTATCGGCGTAAATTGTATGTGATGCGTTATCGATTGCAATGCAATTTAAAAGCAGTGAAGCAGCGCTTGGCCGGTGAATCGCCAACGGACTTTGAGGATGCTTATCCCTCAGAGAATGAATTTCTTGAAGATTTGTATCTCATTCACCGTTCTTTAGTGAGTCATGGTGATGGTAGTGCTGCTAATGGCTCGTTAAAAGATCTGATTCGTCTGGTGGAGACTTTTGGCTTTTTTCTGGCTCAGCTGGATATTCGCCAGGAATCAATACGCCATACGGAGGCGGTTGCTGAAATTATCACTCAATATGATGCTGATCTGGACTATTTGTCGCTGGATGAGTCTGAGCGATTGCAGGCATTGGCTCGTTTTATTGAGCAGGACAAGAAAGTATCTTCTATTGACAGGGATGTTTTGAGTGAAGCAACGCTTGAAACGCTTGATGTATTTCGTGTGATGGTTCAGATGCGTAAAGAGATCAGTCCGCGTGCATTTGGCAGTTATGTAATCTCTATGACACATACGGCAAGTCATGTCATGGAGGTGATGTGGTTGGCTTATATGAATGGTTTGGCGGGACTGCGGGGCTGCGAATGGTTTTGTCACGTCAATGTCTCACCGCTGTTCGAAACGATTGATGATTTATCTCACATCGAACCCGTCATGAATACACTGTTTGATGATCCGACCTATACAACACTGCTCAAGTCGTCGGGTAATTTACAGGAAGTTATGTTGGGCTATTCTGATTCATGTAAGGATGGTGGTATTCTCAGTTCGGTCTGGAGCCTTTATGAGGCGCAAAAGAAAATCATTGCATTAGCGCAATCACGTAGCATTGATTGTCGTCTGTTTCATGGTCGTGGCGGGACGATTGGTCGTGGCGGTGGCCCAACACATGATGCCATTTTATCCCAGCCTTCTGGCACTGTACTGGGACAGATCAAGATTACTGAGCAGGGCGAAATGCTCTCGTCAAAATATAGTAACGTTGAAACGGCTGTTTACGAGCTCTCTCTTGGTGTGACCGGTTTGATGAAGTCCAGTACAAGTTTGATTGTGGGAGCCAAAGAGGATAATGAAGAGTATCTGGAGGTTATGAGTCAACTGGCTCGTAGTGGTGAAAATTCTTATCGTGATTTAACGGATCATCAGGCGGGATTTTTTAACTTCTTTTATGAAACTTCACCTGTGACCGAGCTGGGTTATATGAATTTGGGTTCGCGCCCGAGTCATCGTAAAAAAGGTGACCCATCCAAATCATCAATTCGAGCTATTCCCTGGGTGTTTGGTTGGGCGCAGTCACGCTATACCATGCCTGCATGGTATGGAATAGGAAGTGCTCTTGAGGAGATAAAAAACAGACAGCCTGATGTGCTGGAAAAACTCAAAGAGATGAATCAGCAGTGGCCCTTTTTTAGTGCTTTGATCAATAATACGCAGATGGCTTTGTTTAAAGCGAATATGGGCATTGCAAAAGAGTACGCAAGTTTGTGTGAAGATAAGGCATTGTCCGACCACTTCTTCCGGCAAATTAATGATGAATTTAAAAAAACGGTAAAGGGGGTTTTAGCGATTACCGAAACGAGTCGTTTGCTTGAAGATAGCTCATCCCTGGAGTTTACGCTTCATCGGCGTGACCCATACCTTGATCCGTTAAATCATATTCAAATTGTACTACTTGAGCGTTGTCGTGATGAATCTTTAAGTGATGAGGCACGGCAAGAGTGGATTGATCCGCTGTTGAGAAGTATTAACGCCATTGCATCAGGGATGCGCAATACAGGTTAAAGTTTGTTTAAAGGGGGTCGATGTTACAACTGTTTGTTTATTTTTTGATATAAAAAGGAAGGGAATCTATTTATGAATATGCAAGAGGTTCGCACAATTGCCCGTGACAATGGTATTAAGTCTGGCAAATTGAGTAAAACGGTTTTGATTCGAACCATTCAGGAATGTGAAGGTAATTACAGTTGTTTTGCAACTGAGAAATACAATGGTTGTGACCAGATGGATTGTTTATGGCGTGATGACTGCTTTACTTCGGCAAAACGTGCGTTGAAAATGTAGATTCCGAAGAAACTGTTGACTGGATAATAAAAAGCCCCGTCTATTTTTAAATAGACGGGGCTTTTTATTTGTTTATGCAGTTTGAGCAAGAATTGAGTTTTTGCAATGAGAAATTTGATTGTTTTTATCAAAGTAGACCAAAACAGGTTTAAAAGTATCAAGCTCCTGTTTGTGAAGGATAACGTAGGTGCAGATAATGAGTCGATCACCCGGGCTGGCTTTATGAGCCGCAGCACCGTTGACAGATATAATTCCAGAGTTTGCTTCAGCACGAATTGCATACGTGGTGAAACGTTCACCATTATTAATGTTGTAGATATGAATTTTCTCGTATTCGAGTATGCCCGCAGCATCAAGTAACACGCTATCAATAGCGCACGAACCTTCGTACTCAAGCTCCGCATGAGTGACTTCTACGCGATGTAATTTAGATTTGAGCATGGTGCACTGCATATCAGCAAAACGCTCCCGATTCTGTTATATGGCCGGACAGTATAGCATTTTCTGTAATTTTCTGCATTTTTGTACATAAAAACTTGTTGCTTTATCTGTATGTAATTATATAGTGGGGGGTGTGACTCTTATATTGTCAATAAGACGAGTTCTGCCCAATCTTGCAGCTGCAAGCACAATAAGGTTGCTGTCTTCCGGTTGTGCCAGCGCTAAATTATCGGCTCGACGTATGCTGACGTAATCGGGGGTAAAGTTTGCTTCCTTAAGTATCGAAAGGGCGTTCTGTTCCAGAGCTGTGTAATTACGTTTTCCAGTCACTATTTCCTTGCTTATTTGTTTGAGTGTTTTGTATAAGGTCGAAGCATTTTGTCGCTCATTGGCTGACAGGTAGCTATTGCGTGAGCTCATTGCCAAGCCGTCATGCTCCCTGATTGTGGGTACGCCCAAAATTGTGATTGGCATACATAAATCTTCGACAGCACGGCAAATAATCAATAGCTGTTGATAGTCTTTTTCTCCAAACAACGCAACATCAGGCTGTACGATATTAAAAAGTTTGGTGACTATGGTTGTAACGCCAATAAAATGGTTTGGGCGGTGAGCACCACACAAAATATCAGAGTAGCCAGGCACTTCGATCCGAGTGCTTGCTTTGGTGCCATGCGGGTAGAGGTCTGACGTTTTTGGTGTAAATAACAGGTCAACACCTGTCTCGAATAATTTGTTGCTATCAGTATGTAGTGTGCGTGGATAGCTGTCAAAATCTTCATCTTTACCAAACTGTGTGGGGTTGACAAAGATGCTGACAACAACATGGTCTGCACGTTGATGGGCCTGTTTGATGAGTGATAAATGGCCTTCATGCAAGTTTCCCATGGTTGGAATAAATGCGATCTGTTTGCCTGAGCTGCGCCACATCCGAATCTGGGCATGCATTTCATCTATTTTTTGTATGGTACGCATAAACTAAAAGCTGTGTTTGTCAGAGGGGAAGGTACCATTTTTAACTTCATCGATATATTTTTCTATCGCATTTTGAATTGATTTGGCACCTTCCATAAAATTTTTGGTGAAACCGGGCTTTTTGCCGGAAGTGATGTTGAGTGCATCGTATACGACAAGTACTTGGCCATCACAGCCATTTCCAGCACCAATTCCGATAACAGGGACTTGAACTGTTTGGCTGATTTTTGTGCCCAGTGTGGCAGGTACACACTCCAGTAATAACAAGTCTGCACCTGCTTTTTCAAGTGCAATGGCTTCATCAAGCAGTATCTGTGCGCTTGCATTGTCACGTCCTTGAACTCGATACCCCCCTTGCTTATGTACTGATTGCGGCAATAAACCTAAATGGCCGCAGGTTGGGATTCCACTCTGTGCAAGCGCTTGAATGGCTTTGGTTTGCCGGTGGCCGCCCTCCAGTTTTATAATATGTGCTCCACCTTCTTTCATAAGGCGGCCTGCATTTTTTAGTGTCTCTTCCAGGGTTAGGTCGCTTGAAAATGGCATGTCAACCATAAGCAGTGCTCGCTTGCGCCCTTGTGCAACGCAGCGGCTATGATAAATGATCTGCTTCATAGTCACAGGGAGGGTTGAGTTGAAGCCCTGGATGACCATCCCCAGCGAGTCGCCGACGAGTAAAACTTCAATACCAGTCTGATCCAGCAGATTGGAAAAACTTGCATCGTAAGCGGTCATGCAGGTAATTTTTTCACCCGCTTTTTTCATCTGTTTCAGAGTATTGATCGTGACCGTGGAAGGTGTTGTTATCTTGTGCGAACTCATGGCGCTTTCTCCAAAATTTGTAAACCATCCGCTGATATATTGTTTATGATTTTTTGTAAATTGCCAAGTCCGGGGATTTCAAGGTTGGGTGCAATTTCGTTTAATGGTGTCAGTACAAAGTTTCGTAAATGTAGCCCGGGGTGCGGAAGGGTTAGTTTTATATTTTTTTGTTGGATTTCTCCATAGATAAGTAGATCCAGGTCAAGTGTACGCGCACCCCAGTGATCTCCATTGCGCTCTCTTCCCTGTTGGTTCTCGATGCTTTGCAGGTGAGTCAAGAGCGTGTTTGCATCTAGTGTGGTCTCCAATATTGCAGCTGCATTGATGTAGTTCGGCTGGTCTTGTGGACCCATAGGTGTACTTTGGTAAAGTGATGAATGGCTAATGAACTCTGTTTTTGGAATTGTTTTAAGTGCAGATAGCGCTTGTTTAATCTGTTTATATGGATTGTTTAGATTGCTGCCCAAGCCAATGTAAGCACGAGTTGTTGCGATCATTTCGGGTTGCATGACTTGGGGGGTTAGCGATCAGTTTTTTTACGCTTGGCAGGGCGTTTGCGGCGTGAGGAGTGATAAGGTTTTTTTTGTTTTGATTTGGTCATGAGTTCGCGTTGTACTTCCGGTTGCTCTTGTAGCTTTGTCCACCACTCGCAGGTCTCTTGTAGTTCTTCGCCCGCCATGCCCCGTAGCAGCATGAAATCATAAGCAGCACGAAATCGTGGGTGCGTTAAAAAGCGCAGGGGGCGTTGGCCATAGCGGTGCTGAAATCGCAGTTGCATGATCCATATTTCACGCATAGGTATGTTGAAGCGGCGTGGTATGGATATGTGTGGAAGTTGGTTTTGCATAACAGTCTCCCCTGCCATCTGCATTGCCTGGGTTTCACTGATGCCCTCTTCTTGCGAAAGTTTTTTGGCAAGAACGCGTACAGGTTCCCATAACAGGCAGGCAAAAAGAAACGAAGGGCTGATGGGTTTGTTTTCTGATATGCGTTTGTCTGTGTTGCTTAAAGCTTGAGAGACAAAGGTCAATGGGTAACCGTGCTCTTCTTGTTCAAGACAGGTGTCTAGTTGCGGAAACAGATAGTGAAATAGTCCGTAGTGACGCAGCAAGTCAAAAGTTTGAACCGCACAGCCACCCAAAAATAGTTTGAGAGTCTCTTCGTAAAGGCGTGCGGCGGGAATATCTTTTAAAAGGTGACCTAGTTTTTTTATGGGTTTTTTGCTGTCAGGGTGGATGCGAAAGCCTAATTTTGAAGAGAAGCGGATGGCACGTAGCATGCGTACAGGGTCTTCCTTGTAGCGTGTCTCGGGGTCGCCAACAAGTTGCAATGTACCTTTTTTAATATCTTTCAGGCCGTTGGTGTAGTCACGAATGGTTAGATCATCAATGCCGTAATAGAGTGAGTTGACGGTGAAGTCGCGACGCATTGCATCATCTTCGAGTGTGCCAAAAACATTGTCTCTCAAGATGCGTCCATTCGCTGCTTCCTCTCCAGCGGGGGTTGCCTGGTGCGGTGCACGGAATGTGGCAACCTCTATCGTTTCACGGCCAAAATTTATATGAGCCAGGCGAAAGCGGCGGCCGACCAATCGACAGTTGCGAAATAGTGCGTTAACTTCATTCGGGCGTGCACTGGTTGCTATATCGTAATCTTTGGGTTCGCGCCCCAGAAGCATATCCCTGATACAGCCGCCAACAAGATAAGCCTGATAGCCAGCTTCATTCAGGCGATACAATACCGTCAGCGCATTTTCACTAATATAAGCGCGTGAAATATTGTGTTCTGAACGAGGTATAATTGTGGGTTGTGCAATCTTTGCTACGGAATCCAATCCAGTGTACTCAACTTCATTGAAAGCCGCGTATAATACACGGTTTCAGCTCGTTGCATAAGAGTGTAAATCGTGAAGAATGTACAAGAATATAACTTTTTTCTTGCAGGTCGCGTGCTTGGTCCGTAGAATAGCCCGGTTTTTCATGGGTTCAGTATTTGCTGTGCCTAAATGTTATGTTATAAGTTTTTATATTTTAATTATGAGGTTTGAATACTCTAGATGGTAACAATACGTATGGCACGCGGCGGTGCTAAAAAACGTCCTTTTTATAATATTGTAGTCACTGATAGCCGTAGTCCACGTGATGGCCGTTACATTGAAAGAATCGGCTTTTTTAATCCGTTAGCTCGTGGCGGTGAAGAGCGGTTGCGTCTTGAATTGGCGCGTGTAGATCATTGGCAGGCTTTAGGGGCACAACTTTCTGATCGTGTTTCAGGGTTGGTTAAAGAGTATAAAAAGGCGCAAGTAGCGGCTGCGGCATAAATCTGTTAAGCCCGTGAAGGATGGTTGGATTGTTGTTGGTAAAGTTTCTGGTGTGTATGGTGTGCGAGGCTGGGTGCGGATCTTTTCGTATACAGCACCACGGGAAAATATACTGACCTATTCACCTTGGTATCTAAAAAGGCCGACAGGGCAGCAAATGGTTCAGATTGTTGCTGGGAAAACCCATGGTAAGGGGGTTATTGCACAGTTTGACTCTGTTGCTGATCGTGATACTGCCGCGCAGTTGGTTGGGCTTGAGATTGTGATAAAACCGGAGCAGTTGCCACCGGTGAAACAGGGTGAGTACTATTGGTCTGACCTGGTGGGGCTGGAAGTTGTCACTGTTGATGGTCAGGAGCTAGGTAAAGTGGATCACTTGATTGAAACGGGTGCGAATGATGTGCTTGTTGTTAAGGGGGATCGCGAACGTTTACTGCCTTATACTGATGAATGTGTGGTTAAAATCAGTCTGAAGAGTGGTGTTATTCGGGTGGATTGGGATCCCGATTTTTAGATGAGACAGCGTAGGCTTTTTTGCTGTGCGAATTGATGTTGTTACACTCTTTCCTGAAATGTTTGATGCTCTGGTAGGGCATGGTGTTACAGGTAAGGCTGTGAAGAGAGGTTTATTACAGTTTGATACGTGGAATCCGCGTGATTATGCTGTGGATCGGCACCGTACTGTAGATGACCGCCCTTATGGTGGTGGGCCGGGTATGTTGATGATGGTTCAACCATTGCGTGATGCAATTCATGCAGCTAAGAGTGCTTCAAAAGAACAGAGTACAGTGATCTATCTCTCTCCGCAGGGGCGAACTCTGGATCAGGTGGGGGTTGAATCGCTGGTTAAAAAAAAGAGTATTACATTCGTTGCGGGGCGTTATGAAGGTATTGATGAGCGTTTAATTGCCGCTGAAGTGGATGAAGAGTGGTCGGTTGGTGATTATGTTCTGAGTGGTGGTGAGCTGGCTGCGATGGTCATGATTGATGCAATGATTCGTCTGTTGCCAGGTGCGCTGGGGCATGCAGAATCTTCAGAGCAGGACTCATTTACAAATCATTTGCTGGATTGTCCGCATTATACAAGGCCTGAATTTTTTGATGGGCGACAAGTTCCGGCTGTGCTGCTCAGTGGTGATCATCAGGCGATTGAACGCTGGCGAAAAAAGCAGTCTTTGGGGCGTACATGGCAAAGGCGGCCTGATTTATTGGAAAAAGCAGTGCTTGATAGTGAGATGCAGTTATTGCTCGAAGAGTTCAAGCAAGAAGTTGAAAACTAGTTTTATTAATTTGATATTGATGGGGATGTGTTATGAGTAATTTGATCAGTCAGATCGAAGCGGAGCAAATGGGGCGTGAAGTGCCTGAGTTTGGGGCGGGCGATACTGTTATTGTAAAGGTTAAAGTAAAAGAGGGCACAAGAGAGCGTTTGCAAGCATTCGAAGGTGTTGTTATTGCAAAGCGTAACCGCGGTCTGAACTCTGCATTTACTGTGCGTAAAATCTCTCATGGCGAAGGTGTTGAACGTGTTTTTCAAACTTACAGTCAAGCAATTGATTCGATCGAAGTGAAGCGTCGTGGTGTGGTGCGCCGTGCCAAGTTGTATTATCTTCGTGAGTTACGCGGTAAAGCGGCTCGTATTAAAGAGAAGCTTGCAAAATAAATTAAAAAAAGCCTCGACAGGATTTGCTTGTCGGGGCTTTTTTTCGCGTGTAATATTTAATCATCTGAGGCTTATTATCGGCCACCCCTGGTTTTTGGCATACAGCTTTAAAGGCTCATCGGGGTCTACTGCGACCGGATTCTCAACAATTTTTAAAAGTGGCAAATCATTATGTGAGTCCGAATAGAACCAGCTTCCCTCTAGTGTTATTTTCCGGTTTTTTAACCACTCTTTCAGGCGACTTACTTTACCCTCCTTGTATGTGGGTATGCCTGTAAAATTTCCAGTATATTGGCCCTCTTTTTCTTCAGGGTCTGTCGCAAGTAGATGTTCAATCCCCAGCTCTTTTGCAATTAATTCAGTTACAAAGCGATTGGTTGCGGTAATGATGAGTAAAGTATCTCCTTGTCTGCGGTGCTTATCCAGTAAATGACGCGTTTTAGAGGGGATGATCGGGATGATTTTTTGTTCTATAAAGTCTTTGCGCCACTCAAGCAGTATCTTTTTATCATGAGCAGCAAGTACTTTTAATGAGAAATGGAGGAACTCATTAATATCTAGCATGCCTGCTTCATACTCTTTATAAAAACGCCTGTTTTCCTGATCATAAAGATCAGGGTCGACAATCCTGTTTTCAACAAGATAACGTCCCCACAAATAATCACTGTCACCTGATAATAAAGTATTGTCCAGATCAAAAATTGCTAAAGCCAACGATTACGACTCCTTTTATGATAAAGTAATATTTTTGGCTGAGATAAGGATTTGAGCTATGCCAAAAAATCAAAAAATTTATAACAGATTGCGCAGGGCGTGACAAAGTATATTTAGTTTATGGTGAGCTCAAAATGATAGACTCGGAAGGATATAGGCATAACGTCGGCATTATTGTTAGTAATAATGCGGGTAAATTACTCTGGGCTCGACGTATTGGTCAAGATGCATGGCAGTTTCCGCAAGGGGGGATTCGTGAAAATGAATCGGCACAGGAAGCCATGTATCGTGAGCTGAAAGAAGAGTTAGGGCTTGAACCTGAGCATGTGATCATCATGGGGCAAACTCGTGACTGGTTACGTTATGACCTTCCTAAACATTTAATTCGTTCGAATTGCAAGCCTCTCTGTATTGGTCAAAAGCAGGTTTGGTTTATGCTGAATCTGGTTGCTGAAGAGAGTAATTTGAGATTTGATACTTGTGATATTCCCGAGTTTGATGGGTGGCGCTGGGTTAATTACTGGTATCCGGTTAAGTCTGTTGTCTGGTTTAAACGTAAGGTTTATCATAAAGCACTCAATGAGTTAGCGCCACTGCTTCATGAGAGTCCACTTTCAAAACGCCGTACGGGTAAGTATTGAGTGAAGATAACGAATCATTATGCTTGCCTCACTTCATAGTATTCTTCAGGAAGTTAATAATACACGTCACCTGGATCAGCTATTGTCTCAAACAGTGCAGCGCATCAATAAAACGATGTCTTCAGATGCTTGCTCTATTTATCTGAGGGATGTAGCAAGTGAATGCTATATTCTGGAAGCTGCTGTGGGCTTTGTTGATGCGCCTGTTGGCAAGGCGAGTATAAAAAAGGATGATGGTCTTGTTGGGTTGGTTTGTCGGCGTGAGGAGCCGGTCAATCTGGATAACCTGTTTCAGCATCCATCCTATCATCACATAGCGGGCCTGAATGATGAACACCTTCCAGGGTTTCTGGGTGTACCTATTATTCATTTTAGAAAGGTGCTTGGTGTTCTTGTCGTTCGCCAGCATTGGAATCGCTGTTTTGATGAAGATGAGGTTGCTTTTTTACAGACAATTGCGATTCAGCTTGCCAGTTCAATTGCTCATGCCAAAATGGTATCCAGTGAGCCCGTTTCTGGCCAGACTAAAAGTCAAAGTCGGGCAATTGTCGGGATTCCGGGGTCGCCGGGGGTTGCTGTTGGTGTTGCATTTGTGGTCTATCCGGCGGCTGATCTTGATGCGGTGCCTGATCGTCAGGTCACGGATGTTGAGGCTGAAGTTGTTGTTTTTCAAAAAGCACTGTCTGAAGTCAGAGCGGATATTAAACGGATAATGGTGCGAATGAGTTCAGTATTGGCTCCAGAAGATCGTGCACTTTTTGATGCTTATCTTCTGATGCTGGATAGTGGTGGCTTGATTGATCGAACGGTTGAGCGCATTCAGAAAGGGAGCTGGGCGGCCGGCGCACTCAGAGATACCGTTAACGAACATGCTCGTTTTTTTGAAGAGATTGAAGATCCCTATTTACGGGAGCGGGCAGATGATATTTATGATCTTGGGCGACGTATATTGCTCTGTTTGCAGCGCGGCAAACGTAAACCGCTTGTTTATCCGGAGCATACGATCCTTGTTGGGGAAGAGGTTTCTGCTGCAGCGCTTGCCGAAGTGCCGGCAGAGCGTCTTGCGGGTGTTATTTCGGCCAATGGTTCACGTTCATCACACGTTGCTATTTTGGCTCATGCATTGGGAATTCCTGCTGTGGTCGGGGCAACGAATTTATCCGTTGGAAAAATGGATAAAAAAGATGTCATTGTTGATGGATATCGTGGTTGGTTTTACCTCTCTCCTTCAGCGGCGATGCGATCAGAATACAGGCGGCTTGCTGATGAAGAGCAGGAGTTGGCGATCGAGCTGGATCGTTTATCAGATAAAGTAGCGGAAACGCTTGATGGTATTCATGTCAAATTAATGGTTAATACAGGCCTTTCGTCAGATATATCTTCATCGTTGGCATGTGGTGCTGAAGGGGTCGGACTGTACCGCACCGAGTTTCCTTTTATGGCTCGCGAACGCTTTCCTGGTGAGGATGAGCAGAGATTGATTTACCGTGTAGTGCTGGATACGTTTTCACCTCGTCCGGTTACATTGCGTACTTTAGATATTGGCGGAGATAAAAACCTTTCTTATTTTCCAATTAAAGAAGAAAACCCTTTTTTAGGCTGGAGGGGAATCCGTATTACATTGGATCAGCCTGAAATCTTTCGAACTCAAATTCGTGCAAAGTTACGTGCGAGTATTGGTTTAAAAAATTTACGAATACTGCTTCCAATGGTGAGTCATGTTTCTGAAGTAGATGTGGCGCTGGATATTATAAACTCAGTGTACGATGAGCTGATTAAAGAAGGTGAGTCTATTCAAAAGCCGAAAATTGGTGTAATGATTGAAGTTCCTTCAGCTGTTTATCAAGCAGCAGAATTAGCCAGACGAGTTGATTTTATTTCGATCGGAACAAATGACCTTACTCAGTATTTATTAGCAGTTGACAGAAATAATCCACGTGTTGCGCAGCTTTATGACAGTTTACACCCATCGTTATTGAAAGCACTGCAACAGATTGTAGAATCTATTGCTCCATTGGGTAAGCCTGTGGGTATTTGCGGAGAAATTGCAGGTGACCCAGCCGCCGCAATTTTATGGATTGCCATGGGGGTTGATAATTTGAGTATGAGTGCATTTGCACTTTCCAGAGTCAAGCAGGTCATTCGTCACTTCACTGTACCTCAGGCGCAAAAAGTTTTGACTGAAGTTCTCCAGTGCGAAGATGCCGGTGCTATTCGTAAAATACTTTCGCAAGCAATTGAAGAGGTAGGGCTGGGTAGCTTGGTGCGTGCTGGAAAGTAGGGTTTGGTTTGTTTGGAAAATCTGTATCTGTCCTATTCCGGTTCACCAATGATGAACAAAACAGGTGTTGATGATATGTTGATTGAGGTGATATCTCACAAGCCCAAGGAGATCGAAGAGAACTCTAGTCAGGGAAAAGGCTTGAATCAGGAAGATATCAATACCTTGTTTTTTTTAGTCTCAATACAACCATTCAGATCAATTTATTTGGTTTAAATTTGGAGATATGAAATGCAAGGTATATATGGTGTTAAAAAGAGAGTAATTATTGCGGTTATTACATTGATTTTTTGTGTAGGGATGACAGGGTGCAGTGGTGTCAATGTTTCCAGGATTGATGCCGAACAAGAAGTTGCCTTAACGGATCGATGGAGTGATGAAGATTCACGGTTGGTCGCTAATGAGATGGTTCAGGATATGTTTTCCTTTCCGTGGTTTAAACGGTTCAGCAAAGAGCATCCAGACAAAGAGCCGACGATCGTCATTCAGCGGATTCAGAATAAATCACATGAACATATTTCGGTAGCTACCTTTGTTAATGATATCAAGCGAGTGGTGATGCGTAGTGGTGCGGCAGAACTTATTGTAAGCGGTGAGGAGCGAGAGCGTTTGCGTGATGAACTGAAGCAACAGGATATGTATGTCTCGGAGGATATGGGCGAAGGGGTGGAGGCTAACTTTGCGTTATCAGGCACCATTAACTCTATGGTTGATCAACTGGATGGAAAACGTGTGATTTTTTACCAGATTGATATGAAATTGATCAATTTACAGACAACACGTGAAGTGTGGAATGGTCAGAAGAAGATCAAAAAATTACTGGAACGGAGCCGTTTTTCATTTTGAATTAAGAGACAAGCATGAAAATATCATCATAAAATCACTATTGGCCGTTTTTAATCATGGGGATTCTTATGAATGGTGTGCTGATGGCCTGTGGTGGAATGGTTAAAAAGGGTGCTGGCAATGGTGAACTTCACTGGATATTGAATACTCCACTGGAGCAATGATTTTTATACGGCTTCAAAATAGATCTATAGCTAATTACCAATACCTTCTTTTTTAACCTGATCCACTAAAAAATCAAGCAATTCAATAAACTCGCTGGCGCTGCCAACTCCGCTTGGATCCATTCGGTAACGTCCACCAATAGTTACAGTCGGTGGTCCTGCAATCTCCAGCTGTTCCCCCAATTGTTTTGCACGTTTTATTTGTTGGGTAATTTCCTGGCTTTGCATCGTTTTGATGAATTTTTTATCATCAATTTTTTGTTCCTTGAGAAAAGTAGTCAGCTGAGCTTTGTTTTCTATTTTGGTTTTGTGACCGTGAATTGCAGTAAATAGTGGAATATGAAGCTGTTTTTCAAGATTCAATTTTATGGCGGTGTAATAGCTTTGGGCTAATAGCTCCATGTTGTCGTGAGTCATTGCGGGGATGCGCTCAAATTCAACATCACTTTTTTTCGTTTTAACCCAATGCTCAAAATAGGGTTGCAATGAATAGCAGGTGTGACAGCCATACCAAAAGAACTCTTTGACGTCTGTTTTTTTGCTTGCCTGTTGATCTGTTGTTGATTGGATCAAGTGGTAATGAGTACCTTCTTTATATGTTGTCTGGCTCCATGCGTGACCTGAAAAGATCAGGGAGACGATTAAAAGTGCTAACTTGCTTTTCATAAGTATATAATTCCCGAAATTGATCAGGATCTAATCATAACGAAGGTGAGCGTTGATGTCAGGTGTGGTGGCAACTCAAGAGAAATGGAACAAAATTTACAGCAGTGCGGAAAGCGTGGGTGATGCAGTTGCCGTATTGAAAGAAAACAGTCATTTGTTACCGGCGCAAGGGCAAGCGCTGGAGCTGGCGTGTGGTATGGGGCGGAATGCGCTTTTCCTTGCCAGGCAGGGGTTGGAAACGGCTGCGTGGGATATTTCTGATGTTGCGATTCAGCGATTGAATGAAGAGGCGAAAGCTCAAAATTTTTCAGCTGGGTTTCATGCTCAAATACGAGATGTTGTGAAAGAACCGATGCTACCCAATAGTTTTGATGTGATTGTTGTCAGTTACTTTCTTGATCGTTCTCTGGTGCCAGCTATTCAGGATGCACTGCGCTCCGGTGGGCTATTGTTTTATCAAACATTCAGCCGTTTACAAGTGGATGAGTCTGGGCCACGTAATCCAGATTTTCGTCTTGCAGATAATGAGCTGTTGAGCCTTTTTTCACAAATGCGTTTGCTGGTTTATCGTGAAGATGGTTGTGTGGGTGATCATGAGAAAGGTTTCAGAAACGAAGTGAAAATGGTGGCGCAGAAGCGGTAAACATATGCGTATTGCACTAGGCGTTGAATATAACGGCCAGAGTTTTTTTGGGTGGCAGATCCAGGAGGGGGTGCGGACCGTGCAAGGCTGTCTGGAAACGGCGCTCTCTAAAGTTGCCAACCATCCGGTACAGCTGTTTTGTGCAGGGCGCACGGATCGTGGTGTGCATGGCATGGGGCAGGTGGTGCATTTTGATTCAAATGCCGAGCGCAGCCTGCACTCATGGGTAATGGGGGCGAATGTCAATTCACCCGAAGAGGTGAGCGTGTTGTGGGCAAAGCCGGTGGATGAGACATTTCATGCCCGTTTTTCGGCCACTCGTCGCCGTTATCGTTACATTATTATGAACCGAAAAGTACGACCCTCTTTTCTGGCGGGACGAGTGTCATGGGAGCGTCGTGATCTGGATGTGCAAAAAATGGCCGAGGCGGGGCAGTTTTTGATTGGAGAGCATAATTTTAACTCCTATCGAGCCGTCGCTTGTCAGGCAAAAAATCCAGTACGAACCATTCATTCACTGGAGCTTGCTCGCAGCGGGCCATTTATTATTCTTGATGTTGAAGCGAATGCTTTTTTGCACCATATGATACGCAATATTGCGGGTGTACTTATGGCCATCGGTGCGGGTGAGCGGCCTGTTGAATGGGCAAAAGAGTTATTGCATGTGTGTGATCGTACTCAAGGTGGAGTGACTGCATCGCCGCACGGTTTGTACTTCGTCAATGTGACCTATCCGGAGCACTATGAAATTCCCACGACAGAGGCGATGCCTTTGGTATGGTAAAAACCCTGTGAAGTACGTTATCCTTCCGTCCATTATCTGAATGGCTTTAATCATGCGTACTCGTATTAAAATGTGTGGCTTCACGCAGCCTGAAGATGCTCTCAAAGCAGCGTCAATCGGGGTGGATGCCATTGGCCTGGTTTTTTATGCGCCCAGCCCGCGTGCGGTGGATATTCGGTGCGCGCAGAATATCGTGCGTGGATTGCCGCCATTTGTGAGTGTTGTTGGTCTGTTTGTGAATGCCACCGAGTTTGAGATTAAAAATATTTTGGCGCATGTGCATTTGGATGTTTTGCAGTTTCACGGTGATGAAACTGTGCAAGATTGTGAAGTTTATGGCATGCCCTATATTAAAGCGATTCGCATGCGTGACGGGGTGGACTTAAAAGCGGAAGCTCATCACTATGGTTCAGCGCAAGCTTTATTGCTTGATGCTTATCAAAAAGGGGTGCCAGGCGGAACAGGAAACAGATTTGAATGGGCCGTGATTCCTGACGGATTGGTCAAGCCAATTATATTGGCGGGTGGTTTGGACTCGAATAATGTGACTGAGGCCATCACTCAGGTCAGCCCTTATGCGGTTGATGTGAGTGGTGGTGTTGAATTGAGCAAGGGCATAAAAGATCCCTTGAAAATGGTTGAATTTGTAGAAGGTGTAAGAAGCGTCGATGCAAAATAATGTCGGACAAAATAGCGGTGTGGATTTGATGTCTCTGCCGGATGAACATGGCCATTTCGGGCCTTACGGCGGAATCTTCGCTGCTGAAACATTAATGGGGCCGCTGGAGGAGTTGCGCCAGGCCTATGAAACTCATCTGAAAGATCCTGCCTTTATTAAAGCGCTGGATCATGATTTGAAACACTTTGTCGGCCGTCCTTCGCCGCTCTATCACGCAGAGCGCTGGAGCCAACAAGTAGGTGGTGCGCAAATCTACCTGAAACGGGAAGATTTGAATCATACCGGTGCGCATAAGGTGAATAATACTGTTGGTCAGGCACTGCTTGCGAAAGCGATGGGCAAGCCGCGTGTGATTGCTGAAACCGGCGCGGGGCAGCATGGTGTGGCGACGGCCACAGTTGCGGCGCGTTTCGGGCTGGAGTGTGTGGTCTATATGGGCGCAGAAGATATCAAGCGCCAAGCCATTAATGTCTATCGAATGAAGTTGCTGGGTGCGACGGTTGTTCCGGTTGAATCGGGTTCAAAAACCTTAAAGGATGCACTGAACGAAGCGATGCGTGATTGGGTCACCAATATTGATCATACTTTTTATATTATCGGTACAGTGGCAGGACCTCACCCTTATCCCGTGATGGTTCGTGATTTTCAATCAATTATTGGCCGTGAAGCGCGTGAGCAAATTCAGGAGCAAACAGGGCGGCTGCCCGATGCGTTGGTGGCATGTGTGGGCGGAGGTTCGAATGCGATGGGGCTGTTTTACCCTTTCCTTAATGATAAATCAGTCAAACTCTACGGTGTAGAAGCGGCGGGTGATGGGCTTGAAACAGGTCGACATGCTGCGCCACTTTGCAAAGGCAGGCCAGGTGTGCTTCATGGCAATCGAACCTATCTGATGGAAGATGAAAATGGCCAGATTATTGAGACGCACTCTGTGTCTGCCGGTCTCGATTATCCGGGAGTAGGCCCTGAACATGCGTGGTTAAAAGATTGTGGTGCGGCAGAGTATGTCGCCATTACGGATGATGAGGCGCTGAATGCATTTCATACGTTAACCCGTATTGAGGGCATCATGCCCGCCTTGGAGTCGAGTCATGCTTTGGCGTATGGCGCAAAGCTGGCTGCAACGATGGATCAGGATAAAAGTATTATTATTAATCTTTCAGGTCGAGGCGACAAAGATATTCACACCGTCGCTGCGTTGGAGGGGATTACGGTATGAGTCGAATCAAAAGCTGTTTTGACGAGCTGCGGACAGACGGACGCAAAGCATTGGTTCCTTATGTGACGGCAGGTGACCCTTCGCCCGGAGTGACAGTGCCTTTGATGCATGAGATGGTCAAAGCCGGTGCAGATATTATTGAACTGGGCGTACCCTTTTCTGACCCAATGGCGGATGGGTCTGTAATTCAAAAAGCCAGTGAACGTGCATTAAAACATAATGTCAGCTTGAAAGATGTGCTGGTGATGGTGCAACGTTTTCGAGAGGTTGATGATAAAACCCCAGTGGTTTTGATGGGTTATTTGAACCCGATTGAAGTGATGGGTGTCGAAACCTTTGCGAAGGCGGCAGGCCGGGCGGGTGTGGATGGTGTATTGACGGTTGATCTTCCTCCTGAAGAGGCGGATGAGTTGCTGGTTGCGCTGCAAGGTCAGCAATGTGACCCGATATTTTTACTGTCACCGACCACGAATGAAGCAAGGGTCAGCAAGATATGTGCAGCGGCCAGTGGTTTTGTTTATTATGTGGCTGTTAAGGGGATTACCGGTGCGGGTAATCTTGATGTCGCTGCGGTTGAAGAGAAGGTAGCGCAGATTCGTCGCCAGACTGATCTGCCGGTTGGTGTTGGTTTTGGCATTAAAGATGCGGCTTCAGCGGCGGCGGTTTCAAAAATTGCAGATGCGGTGATTGTGGGCAGTGCTCTGGTGCGAAAAGTTGAAGAGTCCGATGGGCAGAGTGATCGTCTGATAAGTGATATATCCGGTTTGCTGGGTGAAATGCGGCAAGCGATGGATGAGTGAAATTTGAGTATGCTTTTTATAATCCGGGATTAAAAAATGAGTTGGTTATCCAAATTATTACCTTCACAAATTCGAACAGAAAGTACGGGTAAAAAATCAGTCCCTGAAGGGGTTTGGACAAAATGTTCTTCATGCACATCCATGCTTTATCGTGCAGAGCTGGAGCGCAATCATTATGTCTGTCCAAAGTGTAATCATCATGAACGAATCGGTGCACGTTTACGGCTGGATTTGTTTCTGGATAAAGAGAGTAGTGAGGAGATTGGAGCTGATCTGGAACCCGTTGATATTCTCAAGTTTCGTGATAGTAAAAAATATCGTGATCGCTTAAATCAAGCACAAAAAAATACAGATGAAAAAGATGCATTGATCGTGATGCAAGGGCAACTTAAAGAGCTGTCTGTGGTGGCCGCGGCATTTGAGTTTCGCTTTATGGGGGGGTCAATGGCTTCTGTGGTGGGGGAGCGATTTGTGCGCGGCGTTGATGTCTGTATTGAAAAGAATATTCCATTTATATGCTTTACAGCCAGTGGCGGCGCAAGAATGCAGGAAGGTCTGTTTTCTTTGATGCAGATGGGTAAAACCAGTGCGGCATTAGCACGTTTGAGCAAAAGAGGGATTCCATTTATCTCTGTGATGACGGACCCTACCATGGGTGGAGTATCGGCAAGTCTGGCTATGCTGGGTGATCTTAATGTCGCTGAACCTAAAGCACTTATTGGTTTTGCCGGGCCGCGAGTGATCGAACAGACAGTTCGTGAAACACTTCCCGAAGGCTTTCAACGCAGTGAGTTCTTGCAAGAGCACGGTGTGGTTGACATGATTGTGGATCGCCGCCATATGCGTGATCGTTTGTATAATGTGTTGGCGATATTGACTCAGCAACCGATTAAAAAGCCGGATGATGAAGTGTTATCCGGCACCGTTGTGTAGTCGTTACTAATTTGGCTCGTTTTAATACACTTGAGGAGTGGTTGCAATGGCAGGAGTCATTGCACTCTTCTGAAATTGATCTTGGTTTGGATCGAGTGCGTGAAGTGCTTGATCGTCTTTTATTAAATAGACGTAACTTTCAGTTGATTACAGTGGCTGGAACCAATGGCAAAGGTTCTGCTGTTGCGATGCTTGAATCAATATTGCTGGCTGAGGGTTATCGCGTAGGTACTTACTCCTCTCCTCATCTATTTACCTATAACGAACGTATTCGGCTTAATGGTCATGCCGTAAGCGACGATATGATTTGTCATGCGTTTGATCATGTGGATCAGGCGCGCCAATCAACCTCTTTGAGTTATTTTGAATTTGGCACGTTAGCAGCGATTGATACTTTTTATCGTGCGGAACTTGATTTTGTTATTCTTGAAGTGGGATTAGGCGGTCGACTGGATGCAACTAATGTGCTGGATGCAGATGTTGCTTTGGTGACGACGATTGATATCGACCATGTGGATTGGTTAGGCCATGATCGGGAAGCAATTGGATTTGAAAAAGCTGGTATTTTTCGCTCGGGAAAAGTGGCTGTTTGTGGGGATGCCAATCCACCCAGGAGCCTACTCTCTTATGCTGACTCAATAGGCGCACGACTATATCGGGCAGGTATAGATTTTGAGTTTTCGAACCATGACAAGGGATGGAATTGGCGGGGGGGGAAGATGCGTCTGTATGGATTGCCACTGCCGAATCTTAAAGGTGAATTTCAAAAACAGAATGCAGCAGCGGTTTTAATGGCTCTTGATCTGTTACCACCTGACCTGAAAGTGAGTCATGAATCTATTTGCCAGGGTTTGCTTCGGGTCAGGTTGAATGGTCGAATGCAGATGATTATATCTGAGGGTGGTGTTCAGCAGGTTTTTGACGTGGCGCATAATCCTCAAGCTGCACGTACCTTGGCAAAAGCGTTGCAAAGTGATGAGAAAAGAGGTGAAACATTTGCTGTGGTGGCTATGTTGCGTGACAAGGATATTGTTGGAGTGATTCAGGAGTTAGAGCACGTTGTGGATCACTGGTACGTTGCTGGCCTGAATGTTAACCGAGGTTTGTCATCCAGCGAATTGCGGAATGTTTTTGATGAAATGGATGTGAATCAGAGCGTTACCGAACATGATTCTGTACGGGCTGCACATAAAGCGGCGCTGTCAAAGGCTGGGCCGCAGGATCGTATTGTTGTGTTTGGTTCTTTTTATACTGTTGCCCAAGCATTGGATCATAGTTAATAAATAAAGGGAAAGTCATGGCTGATAATTCACAAGAAATAAAACGTCATAAAGGTATTTACCTGTTACCTAATTTATTTACGACGGCGGGTCTTTTTGCAGGTTTTTTTGCAATTGTTGCGGCGATGGATGGACGCTTTGAAGCTGCAGCGGTTGCTGTATTTATTGCTATGGTTATGGATGGTATTGATGGTCGTATTGCGAGATTAACAAATACGCAGAGTGATTTTGGTAAAGAGTACGATAGTCTGGCAGATATGATCTCATTTGGAATTGCACCCGCTTTGGTTATTTATACGTGGGCACTGCAATCAATGGGGAAAATTGGTTGGTTGGCTGCATTTTTATATACGGCCGCTGCTGCATTGCGATTAGCTCGATTTAATACTCAGGTGGATACTGTTGACAAGGGTTTTTTTCAAGGTTTATCCAGCCCCGCAGCAGCAGCATTGCTTATGGGGATGGTTTGGGTGGGTGCTGACTATCAAGTAAAAGGTGATGCGTATGCGATCCTTGCTTTTGTATTGACGGTTGCGGCGGGCTTATTAATGGTTAGTAATGTTCGTTACCACAGTTTTAAAAACTTTGATCTGAAAGGTAAAGTACCATTTGTGGCTATTTTGGTGGTTGTTCTGATTTTCGTTTTTATCTCGATCAGCCCTTCCCATGTTTTGTTTGCAATGGCTTTTGTTTACGCTGTTTCTGGTGTTGCATTGACTTTATGGAGGTTGCGTGGAAAGCAAGGCAGTCGCTCGGGGGTGAGCAAGAAATAATTTCATATTTGCTCTAAAAATCACAGGATCATTATTTCAACTACGAACGGCTTCATCAGCCAAACTTTTCGGTTAAATTTGTTAGATATGCCTAATATTAACCTCATTTAATCGGTAAATATGTCCAAAATGGCTTCTATTCCAAGACAGCCTCCTGAGGGTATTTGAACCCTTATTTCTGGTTTTTCCTCAATAAAAAATAGTAACGGTCCGATCTATCGTGAGCGATTTCAAATACGGAATTTTATTTTTGTATTGATAAACGGATTTCTCTTGAGAGAGACATGGATGTGTTATGTATAAAATAATTCAAACGATTTTCACTTTTTTGTTGCTATCAATTACCGTACTAGGAAATACCGCATTGGCGGAAACCAGTATTGTTGTAAATGGTGCCTCAGGGGAACAAGGCGAAACGGTGCACGTGTCTGTCCATCTCTCTCATGATGGTAGCGCTGTGGCACTGCAATTTGATCTTTCATTTGATCCAGCTCAACTAATATCAATGCCCGCGCTGGCTGGGGAAAATCTAGGAGGTACGCATACGGTTCAATCATCGGAAATATCTCCTGGTGTTCGTCGTGTCCTGATTGCAAATACATCCAGAAACAGTACCCTTGGTAATGGTATTGTGGCCACTTTGCCTTTTACAATTCACAATACTGCTGATTTGAATCATAAATTTCTTGACTTAAGTAACGTAGTAATCAGCAACAATCAAGCTGTAAAAATTATACCGGATCGTTTGCTTGGTGGGGTGATTACAGTCGGTGATGCAGGTTTATCTCCCGAACTAATGCCCATCAGTGATATTTCACTGACAGTTGGCGAACAGAGTAATATCGCAATCTCCGCGATTGATCCTGAAGGTTCGAGCTTGACACTCAGTAGCAGTAATCTGCCTGGTTTTGCCCTGTTTGTAGATAATGGCAACGGTACAGGTGAGCTGAATGTGAGTCCATCGG
>WFXF01000092.1 GCA_015490755.1 Gammaproteobacteria bacterium | reverse complement strand
CTTAACCTCCATGTTAAAAAAGTCGAACATGGATCTAGTTAAACATTGATAATACCTGCGTGTCAAAAATTCGACACCAAAAAGTTCATCAAAACTATCTACGCAAAAGTGCAATGCAACGCCGATGATATCGAAAGATAAATTTTTCCAAGCTAAAATGAACCGACTCACCAGGAAATTCCAGCATTGCGACTATATTGAAGTCATCCTTCTGTTTAATCACACTTTGAACCAATGCAGGAAAAACCAAAGGGCGAGGATATTTAGTGTCCAAGAAAATTTCTATATGAATAGCCTGATTAACTAAAGGTGCTTGAATATCCGTCCACTGCGCGCAATCAACCCCTAACGTTAATGAACACAGATCAGGTAAATTTACATCTCGTGCATAAATTTGACTTAATAACTTCAATGCCAAATCAACTTTGGATTCAAGACGCACTAAATCAGGATAATTTTCACGCTGCTCTTCACTAACTTCTGTATGAATATCACCCAACTCCAGAAAAGTGTGCAATACCTCTTCATTCTGATTTTGTAGCTGTAGAGTTCGCGCAGTATCCAAAGGCTGATCCGGCACATACCAACTGAGTGGCACATCACCTTGATACACCAGACTATGCCCTAAATTTTCATCCTTGACTGTTGCACTCATTGTAAATATGCGTTACTGACACGCCGTCCTTTATTTAATTTTTTCAGCTCATCGGATACAGATTCATATTCGCTCTTGACATACCGCATCGTTTTTTTATCAAGCGCCTGTATCAGCTTTATTGATGAAGCAACATCAGCAGACTCCTCTTCATTAACGGCCGTATGAAAAAACTCCGTAAGTAAATGTCCTCGCTCACTCTCCAGCAAAATCAACTGCTGCCAATCATCCATCTGTGCACACTTCAACATCTCACGACTCATCGCCACAATTTGACTGAGCCGCTGATGGCATACCGTTTCCGGCCGCTCCAGAACAACATCATTGCTACTCATAACATCACTCAATCTATATCAATACAGGCTCTTGCTCTTCATCCTTAACTTCATTTCTTTGATGCCTGAACTCTTCCGGTATCGCATCCCAACCCTCTTTAATCTCTTTTAAGAGCCGGGTTATTTCATCAAGAATCCCTTCATCATTTTTCAAATTGGCTTCGGCCAGTCTCCTGGTCATATATTCATACAAATCATCAAGATTTTGGGCAATTTCTCCGCCTGCTGACTTATCCAGACTGATGCGCAAACCATCTATAATTGAAATGGCCAAACCAATATACCGACCTTTTTCTGCAATATTGCCACGCGCCATATGGCCTTTCGCCACTGCGATGCGATCCAATGCACCGCCCAGCAACATCTGAATCAGGCGATGCGGGCTTGCATCACTGGCACTGCTATGTGCATTCACTTGCATATACTGATTAATCGAATTGTGTGAATGTGGTTGTTTCATAATATTTTCTCTCAATGATTAACCTAACGTTCATCCTTTACTTACCTCTGACAATACCTGGCAAACTTTCTAATTGCGAGGCTAAAAAACCTCCTGTCGATTGTAATTGGTTCAACAACAGATCCATCGCACCAAACTGTGCCCGGTAACGCGCCTCAAGCGATTCCATGCGACGGCCCAATGCCTCACGCTGATCTGACAGACGATCAATACTGCCTTGAATTCCTTGTGTACGACTATCCAGCACACCATCAGAATCTAAAAATGAAGAGAGTACTGAATCAAGTCGCATCGCAACTCCGTTATCGGACGCAAACAGCTTACCAATAGCATCAAAATCCTGATCCATTGCTCCGTTTAACTTTGAACTGTTAATCTCCAGCTTTCCCTCCTTCGTTGTAGAGATTCCGATTTCATTTAACATAGTAAATCGCGACTCACTACCAGCGACAACGGATGCAATAGCCGATCTCATTTGGGATTGAACACTGCGCAGAGTCGAGTCACCGAGTAATACCCCAATCTGCCCACTGACCTGATCAAATTTTGACAATGACTTCATAGTATCGACCAAGCTGTTATAACTATTAACAAAACCAGAAATTGTGTCATTTAATCCACCACGATCCAGAGAGACACTTAATGTTGCTTCAGTACCCACTTCAGCTTTTTGTAAATTAATGGTCACCCCTTCGATTGCATCATCAATCGAATTGGAGGAGCGTGTTACCATCTGTCCATCTATTTTGATCTGTGAATCCAGCTCTGTATACGCATTAATTTCTGTCAGATTTTCAATCGAACCACTGATAAAAGCCATTTGAGAGAGACCCATACCATCGCTATCATTCCCATCGTCATCATTGGTAATAATTTGCAAAGCATTGTCCGTGCCCGTTTTCGTTGCACTGACAACCAATTTACTGACTGTGCCACCCAAGCCATCATCCACATTCACAACGGTGGCAGAAATACCTGGATTATCTTTTGCGCTATTAATCGCCTGGCTAATACCTTCCAGCGTTTTATTGCTGTCATCCACATTAATCACCAGGCTTGAAGCCCCTGTACTAATCGTCATGGTTCCGGTGCCAATTTCAGCATCTTTACCCGTAAAGCCTTCCGTCATTAATTTATGTGGCTGTGCTTTTCTAACCACTTCAATATCGTAACTGCCCGAAACAGCGGATAAACCCGCGCTTGCAGTAAAGAGCTCACCATTACCCGACTTTGCTTCTCGCACTTGAAAAGATGATAAATCCTTCAGAGAAGCGATGCTGTCCTGAAATTTTGACATCGCACCTTTTAATTGACCCAAACCAGAAAGTTCTGATAAAAATTGTGACTCTTTAGCTCCAAGACGATTGGCCGCAGGTGCCCGCTCAGCAGTCATCAACTGCCTGACCAAACCTTCTATATCAATCCCTGACCCGATTCCTGCTGAAGTTATAGCTGCCATAATTACGACACCTTCTCTAATCGAGCGCTCAAACAAACCTGATAAATAACTCAGGAAAAAACTGTTTTAGAAATAATCTTGCTATTTTTAAAACAACCTTTTATTTATGCAGTGCTATCCAGTAAAAGCCCCTCTGAAGATAGACTCTCCTTAATTCTTTGGGCTAACTTCATCGCCTCTTCTGATGGCATTTGCCGTATCATCTCTTTAGTTTCAGCATCTATGACCTTAACCACCGTTGCACCACTCTCTTTGTCCACACTAAAACTCAATTCTCTCTGCATATTTTTCATCACATCATCTATCTGTTTCATAGCTGACTCCAGCTCTGACTCTTCAACCTTTGATGACTTTTTTGAAGCAATTGCTTGTTGACCATTTACTTGTTCGGGGCTCTTTTCAGGGTCTGCTTTAGAAATGGGCGAAACAAAATTTAGTGCCGGTTTCGACCCGGAAACAGACACTCTTAATGGATTTGCAAGATTGATATCATTCATATCATGACTCCACCCAAATAGCTTTATTGAAAGGGAAAGCGGCTCATCACCCATGACAAGCCGCCACCTGTTATTGAGGCTCAATTACCCAAGAAGAGAAAGTACACCTTGAGGCAGTGCGTTGGCCTGAGAGACCATGGCTGAACCTGCTTGCTGTAAAATTTGAGCACGAGTCATCGCAGCAGTTTCTGCGGCAAAATCAGTATCCATAATCCGGCTACGTGCTGCTGAGATGTTTTCAGAAGAGCTTTGCAAGCTGGAAATGGCTGACTCAAACCGACTCTGAACCGCACCAAAAGTACCGCGTAAACGATCAATCTGGCTGATCGCTTTATCAATACGTTGAATCGATGCATTGGCATTATCAACACTTCTTATATCAGTGCTATTTAATGTTGTGGTTGAGGTTGCATCATTTGTGTTATGCGCCACACCTTGAAATATAGCATCACCCGTGTTGGTATTCGATTTCAAAGTCATTGCAGCATTTGACGAGAGTTCAACAGAGCCTTTGGTAATGGTTAATGCTGCTTCAGTGCCGCCTTCGGTTAATGTTGATCCAAAATAACCCACCACGGCATCAGCATCAGTTGCAGTCGCCCCACCGAGCTCTTCCGTCATCTCGATATTACGACCATCGGCTGCAGTGAGTGTGATGCCGCCATCATTGCCCACTTTTGCAGTCACACCGGTATCACCACTCTTATTATTGATCGCATTCGCCAGTTCAGAAGCGGTAAATGCAGTATCACCTTCACCCTGCTGGAAGATTTGTGTACCATTGATATTCATGGTGTAAGTCAAATCGTCGCCGGCACCATTATCAGTAAATACCAACCCACCAGAAATATTAGCAGCACTGATCTCCTGCACCGCTCCCTTTGCGGTTGCCGTTACACCAGTTATATCTTGTGCTTTATTGATCGCTTCAGCAATTGAGAATGCACTACCTGCAGATTTACCTGCACCATTATCCGCTGCTGCTGCAATATTCGTACCGTTGATCACTATTTCACCTGCCGCATCTGCGACACCCACGTCAGCAGCTAAAGCACCTATATTTGCCGCAGTATCGGTTGATCCGGCCAGATCATAACTTGCATTGGCAAACGAGCCGATTGAGTCTGTACGCATACTCTGGCTGATATCTACAGAAATCGTTTCACCAACATTGGCTCCCACCTGAAAAACACTGCTTCCCATACTGCCATCCAAAATATTCCGGCCATTAAAACTTGTGGTTTCTGCAATACGATCATTTTCTTGAAGCAGTTGCTGAAACTCAGCATCCAGCGATTGACGATCGGCATCTGTATTAGTGGCGTTACTGGATTGAATGGAGAGTTCGCGCATTCGTTGCAAGTTGGTGGTCATTTGATCCATTGCACTTTCGCCTGTTTGCGCTAACGAAATTGCATCATTGGCATTACGTGCAGCTTGATCCATACCGCGAATTTGAGAGGTCATACGATTACTGATCGCTAAGCCCGCCGCATCATCCCTGGCGCTGTTAATGCGTAAACCGGTAGACAAGCGTTCTAACGAAATGGTTAATTGAGATTGTGATTTTGAAAGGTTACGTTGAGCACTTAATGAAGCAACATTGGTATTGATTACAGAAGCCATAACTACTATCTCCTCTAAGCACCGGTGCCGAACGGCTGATCGGGCGCTGAAGGTTAACTACTAGCGGATATACTTAACAAGCAAGTATTCACCGCTCCCGCTGTAGTTAGCGGGCAGTGTCTGGCTAAACTTTAAGCGTGCAAAGAGATTCACTCTATGTTTCAGCAAGCTTAAATTTATAACTGGTTGTATGATTTAGAAAAAATCTTTTTTAAACTATTTATGAATTTTCAAATTTGCTCTCTCCATTTAGCTTATAAATATCTCTATAACTCAAGCAGGTTATCGGCTTGTTTATATTTTATTTGAATCATCCCCTATTTCTTGTTGCCGGATAAACTATCCAGCTGGGAACCCAAAAATTCACTGGTGGATTGCAGCTGTGAGACCAACAGATCCATCGCCGTGAACTGTGCACGATAGCGTGTTTCCAGCTTATCCATACGACGATCCAGCACAGTACGCTGATCGTCCAGCTCATTCAAGCTGCTTTGAATTCCATCAATACGTGCATCAAAACGGCCACCTGAATCAAGAAACCCTGACAATGCCGTATCGAGTTGTGTCGCAACGCCATTCTTTGAGGCAAACAGCGCTCCAATGGCCTCTAGATCTTTTGCTGCTGCATCGTCAAAGCGTGTGCTGCTCAGTGACAATTTGCCATCTTCACCCGCACTTAGCCCCACGTCATAAAGCATCGTAAATGCATCACCTGTCACCCTTGATGAGAGTGCCTGCCTGATCTGTGACTGCACACTTCTTAATGTTGAATCGCCCAATAAAATAGCCGCTTCACCCGTTTCAGCATCGTAGTTTGACAGGCTATCCATCGCATCCAGCAACGTATTATAGCTTCCTACAAACACCGATAACGATTCGCTGACACTCAAACTATCGCTCGTCACTTCAAGCACTCCCTTGGTACCAGGCTCAGCTTTATCCAGATAAATCGTCACCCCCTGGATCACATCCTTCACCGTGTTCGATGAATATGTGACCGCTTGACCATCCAGATTAAACTGTGCATCAAGGTCCGCCAACGCAGTGAGTTCCGTCATATTTGTTGTTCCACCCGTGACATACACTAATTGGGAGAGACCGGCTGTATCCGTGTCATTATTATCGCCATCATTTGTCACCTCTATTTTTAGCGCATAATCACTGCCCATTTCTGAGGCGCTCACCACCAGCTTGCTGACCGTGCCCCCCGCTCCATCATCAACATTGATAATGGTCGCCGTCACACCAGGATTGTCGGATGCGCTATTAATTGCCTTGCTGATCGCATCCAATGTTTTATTGCTATCATCAATGCTGATTGTGAAACTACTATCTGTGCCGGTAGTGATAGTGAGATCACCTGTTCCGACCGCGGTATCTTTATTTGCAAAGCCTGTGCTCATCAACTTATGGGGTTGCGCCAAACGTGTGACTTCAATTTCATAGCTGCCTGCCACGGCGGTACTATCCGCACTGCCGGAAAATAGCTCTTCCTGATTCGTATCGACTTTACGTGCTTGAAATGTTTCCAGATCAGAAAGATCTTTTACGCTGCTTTGAAAAGAGACTAAAGCACTTTTCAGTGTGCCTAGCCCCGAAAGTTTTGCATCAAATGCAGCCTCTTTTTGCTCGATACGTTTTTCCAGTGGCTCTTTTTCTGATGCAATCAGCTGTGATACCAAACCTTCAACATCGACCCCTGACCCAATTCCTGTTGCTGCAATAGCCATGACTCAAGCTTCATGATCCATAAAAATCCCAGCACTATTTTGCACCGGGCTTTCCTGAATATGTTTTGACAATTTGAGAAATTCCTCGGAGGGATATTGACGAATCACTTTCTCACTTTCCGGATCAATGACTTTAACTACTGTGCTGCCACTACTTTCATCAATACTGAAATCAAGATCTCTTTTTATATTCTGCATATAGCTTTCAAGGCTTTTAACCGCTGCTGCGATTTCTGATTTTTTAACATCCGGGTCTGCTGGAATCTCACCTGGAGGTGAGGCTGCTTCTTTATGCAGGGTGCTTTGCGCGACATTTTCAGTTTTTAAATTAGCTTGGCGAGCCATGATGCCTCGCTCTTCAAAAGCACGAGTAAGAGAGTTATTTATTGATTGTGAAATCCCGTTTTCCATATTCCTTAACCTCTTCAAATAGCTGTTAAATCACCCCTGAATAGAGATCAGAGGTGATTGCTTTAACTACCCTAGGAGCGAGAGCACCCCTTGTGGTAGTGAATTAGCTTGGGAAACCATCGCTACACCAGCCTGTTGCAAGATCTGGGCACGAGTCATGGAAGCCATTTCTGCGGCAAAATCCGCATCCAGAACTCGTGAACGTGCTGCGCTCAGATTTTCTGATACCACACCTAAACTTGCTATGGTGGATTCAAAACGATTTTGCACCGCACCCAAGCTGCTTCGCACTTCATCAATCTGTGTCAGTGCTGCATCAATCACCGAAACGGCATCGTTAGAACCGCTCACTGTACTGATATCAATCTCATTCAAACTTGATAGTGAACTGACATTCGCAACACTGGCTTTGCTGTTAAAAAGCGAGTCAATTGCATTTTCTCCATCTTTATCCGATGTCACATTGAATGCACCAGAAGAGCGAAAAGTGACTTCTCCACCAACAATGGTTGAATCTGAGCCATTTTCATCACCTCCATCAAACAGAGATACCGCCGTGCCCTGGCTTCCTGTCACATTAATCGACTCTGAATTAGCCGCCACGACAGAAGAACCATCACCACTTACTGCTGTCGTACCAGGAGCTTGATAATCTACTGCGGCACTATGAACAAAGTCCAGAATTTTAATATCATCGCCAGTTGTAGTTGTTAATACCACTTTACCTGTATCACTAGCATCGAGTGCCGCACTGATTCCAGTGGTACCTGCCTGCTTGTTAATAGCAGTCACTAAATTAGAAAAATCACCTGTTGTTACAGCTGCACTAATACTGGCAGCCGAACTATTTGATCCAAAAAGACTGAAGGAGATCGTACCATCAGCAGATAAAGCATCCAGGGTTGCAGTCGTTGTCGCTTCAGCGGTCACACCTGTTGTACCTGAGTTGGCATTCACAGCAGTGGCAATATCAGCAGCTGACGTATTCGCAGCCACAGTGACTGATGCATTACCTTGTGGCCCATCAATCGTTAATGTCTGTGCACCTACACCATTGCCATTACTGTTATCCACTTCACCAACTTTCACTGCGGTGGGTGCTGCTGTTACAAGTCTTCCATTGCTAGATGTCAACGAATATCCTTGATCCAGCATCACCTCAACACGGCCACCAACTGTAACTGTATCACTATTTCCTGTCATGGTCTCCGTTGTAGAGCCATCCAATCCTGTAATATCAATAGTGGCAGTAGTGCCATTCGCACCCCCAGTAGCAAAGTCTAAATCAATGCCGTCAGTTGCAATAACGGTAACACTTCCAGTTCCACTACCGTCATAGGTTGCATAAATTCCTTGGCCTTGAAGTGTAGAGTTAGCATTAATTGCTGCCGCAATAGAACTTAATGTTGTTGTTCCACCATTATTGTCAATAACTTGACCATTTAAGGTCATATCAATGTTTGTAGAATCATCTGTAAAGTTATTCAGAGTTACACTATTATAAGCCGTTGCAGTCGCACCATCGACATTAGCAGTAATCTCTGTTGCGATAGCTTTCGCTGTTAAATTTGCCCCCGAAGTTGTATATGAATCGGTAACAGTTGTTCCCGCCGCATTGACATAAGATGATGTAACCGTCTCTGCTGTATAACCATTAGTTGCCGTAGTTTGAGCTACACCAATTTCACTACCTTTAGCGGCATCACCAATAAACCCACGATTTGTTGCTGCTTCAATTCCTTGAGCATTATCAGTTTTTACTGAGTTACTACCCAAAGCAGTACTTCGAGTATCAGAAATACTCATGGAGATGGTTTGATTAGCTTCTGCACCCACTTGAAAAGCTGTATTACTCATCGTACCTTCGAGAATTTTCTGGCCATTAAAGGTAGTGGTGCTGGCAATACGTGTTAACTCTTGCTTGAGCTGATTCACCTCACCCTGAAGTGATGCACGGTCTGAGGCCGAGTTAGTAGAGTTTGATGATTGAATCGCCAATTCACGCATACGCTGAAGCATATTAGTCATTTCACCCATTGCGCCCTCAGCAGTTTGCGCCAGTGAAATACCATCATTTGCATTTCGTGCAGCTTGATTCAAACCATTAATTTGCGCAGTAAAGCGATTAGAAATCGCCAGGCCCGCCGCATCATCCTTGGCACTATTGATTCGTAAACCTGTTGACAAACGTTCCAGAGAGGTCATTAAACCTGATTGAGATCTGTCCAGATTACGCTGAGCGTTTAAAGATGCAACGTTAGTATTGATAACTTGAGGCATTGTCCGTATCTCCTCTACAACCCCGAAACGAGTATGTGGTTAAAACTCGCGGAGTACAATTTAATTTTAGCGGATATACTTACATCGAAGTATTCACCGCTCCCGAAAACACTATCGGAAACAGGGAGATTAAACTTGAATAAAGCAATATGATTGAGGCCGTATCAATTTTGATATAGTGTATATAACAACCAAATAGCAGAAGAGATAACCTTATGGCATTAGCACCTGTAGACATCAGAATATCTTCTGAAGAATATTTAAAAGGTGAAAATAGTTCCGAGGTAAAACATGAGTATGACAATGGCTATATTGTTGCAATGGTTGGCGCAAGCCGCAACCATAACCTGATTGCCCTTACATTGGCTTCAGCGATAAAGCAGCATACAAAAGGAACACCTTGTCGTACTTATATCTCTGATATGAAGGTACGAATCCAGACGCAAAGCAATGATCTTTTTTATTACCCTGATGTCATGGTTTCATGTGATGAAAAACCATCCAGTGAATATTACGAAGAGAAACCTGTACTCATTATTGAAGTACTCTCCCCTTCTACAGAAACCAGAGATAAACTGGAAAAATTAACCGCGTATAGCAGCATCTCGTCTTTAGTTGAATACCTGACGGTTGCTCAAGATAAAGCTGAAATTAATCACTACTCTATGTCAGAAGGATCAGTTTTTATGACACAGTATCAAGATGATGATTTAATAACGTTATCATCAATCAACTTAACCCTTTCCGTAAAAGATATTTATGCAGATGTGGCGGGTAAAGTATTTGAATAACAACGGAATGTAAATTTTGCAAAAGAGTGGTGGGTCGTCCGAGATTCGAACTCGGGACCATCGGATTAAAAGTCCGGTGCTCTACCAACTGAGCTAACGACCCATATATAAGAAGCTGCGCATTATACCTGCAAATAGAGAAAGAACAAGCCCTTTTTTAGAGTTTTGCTTCACGCTGCAAAACCTTTAACCGTTTACTCGATATGGGATAAGCGGTCTTGAGTGTTTGTGCAAACAGTGAAACTCGAAATTCCTCAATCGCCCAGCGATACTCCATCACGGTACTTATCTTTTTTCCTGTGGCTCTATTTTTTGTTAATGCTTTGTAATCTGACCAAAAAGGCGCTACTTCAAGGTACAACGAACGATCTTTCGTTGCATTAATTTCCAGTTTTTCCAATCGCTTTAAAATTGCTTGCAGATAGCGCGGATAGTGCTGAAGCTGTGTTTGGGGTATTTCGGTGATGAAATGGGGATAGATCAGATGATTCAGTTGATCCTGCATATCAGCCATCGCTTCCATGCAAGCCAACGGTGGATTTTTTAACCGTTTTTGAATATGGCGATAGTTCGTTAAAATTTCACTTAACTGTTTACATAGTTTTACGGCTGTGCCGTGAAGCTGGCCACGCCTTTCGGCCAATAGTTGATTAAAAACGGCTTCTTTTCTGGGTCGTTCTAATACAAACAGCGTATCAATCACAGCCGCGATCAGATCACTTTCAAGCTCTTCACTGCGGCCAATGTTTGCGTACATCAAGCTAAGCTGCTGAATCTCGGGTAGCTGCGTTCGCAACTGTTTCACTTCATCAAACAATAGATTGAGCACCAGTTGGCGCACACCTTTTTGCGTCGCAGCTTCTGCTGAAGCTTGGTGATCTTTCAGCCGTAATGCCACTTTTTTCTTATCAACAACCAAAGCGGGATACGCTTTTAGCATCATTCCATTCACTTCGAGCTCAACATGCTCTGGAAGATCGCCAAAATCCCATTTGGTCACTTCATCTCGTTCCATGCTGTGCTTGGTCTGTATCTCAAAGTGCGTATCAACCTGTCCGGAAAACTGCGTTTTCAGCGCTTCTAAATCTCGCCCTTCACCCAGCACTTCTCCTTGCAGGTCAAGCACGCGAAAATTCATCATGAGATGAGACTCCAGCCGCTCTCGCTGCCAGGCATCAGGGCTGATCTCAATCCCTGTGATTTTTTTCAATGCCGCAGCAATAGATTCGCTTAATGATTGTTCACCAGGTGAAATAACCTGCATACAAGCATCTGCAAAATTGGGAGCAGGTACGAAATTACGCCGAATGGATTTAGGCAGTGATTTGATCAGTGCCACCACCTTTTCACGCAACAACCCCGGCACCAACCATTCAGTACGCGCCGCATTGACTGTGTTCAGTGCGGCCAATGGTACCAATAGTGTCATGCCATCATTTTTACTGACTGGGTCAAAATGATACTCCAGTGGGAAAGTGACACCATTCATAGTGAGGTGATCGGGAAAGCGTTCAGCTGTGATTTGGTCAGCATCATGGCGCATCAAATCCTGACGTTTCATCATCAGATACTCTGGGCTCTTTTTTTCTGCCTGTTTGCGCCATTTTTCGAACAATGGACCACTGTAAATTCCCGCGGGAATGCGCTCATCATAAAATGCGTATAACTCCATTTCATCGACAATAATATCTTGGCGACGTGATTTCGCTTCCAGCCCTTCAAGATCTTCGATCAAGCTTTGATTGTGTATAAAAAACGGGGCATTCGTCAGATATTCACCTTCAACCAGTGCTGAGCGAATAAAAATTTCGCGGGACTCTTCAGGGTTAATCGGGCCATAATTAACCTTTTTTTGTGGATTAATCACCAGACCATACAGCGTTGTTTTCTCATTGGCGGCCACTTGTGCGCTGCGCTTTTCCCAGCGCGGCTCTGTGTAACTGCGTTTTAACAGGTGCCTGGCTTTTTGCTCGATCCACTGCGGATCAATTTTGGCATTGGTGCGTGCATACAGACGGCTGGTCTCCACCAGCTCTGCTGCCATGACCCATTTTGGACCTTTGGCAAACAGTGCCGAACCTGGAAACAGGTGAAACTTGCGATTACGTGCGCCCAGATATTCGCGTGTTTCGGTTTTAAAACCCAGATTACCCAACAGACCACAGAGCAGTGCGCGATGAATGCTATTAAAGTCGGCCTCCTGCTGATTCAGACGCACTCCCATGCCACGAATGACCTCCTTAACCTGCTTTTGAATATCTTGCCATTCACGCATTCGTAAATATGAGATAAAGTTTTCACGACACCAGCGCCTCAGTCTATTTTGGCTGAGCTTCTTTTGCTGCGCTTCAAATTCGCGCCATAAATTAAGTATTGCGATAAAATCGGAGCGTGGATCATGGTAGCGTTTGTGCGCTTCATCCGCCGCTTGCTGACGATCCATCGGTCTCTCTCGTGGATCTTGAACGGCCAGTGCGGTGGCAATAATCAATACTTCAGTAACAAAACCTTCTTCATGAGCTGCCAGCAACATACGACCTAAGCGTGGATCGAGCGGTAGACGAGACAGCTGCCGACCTCTGTTCGTTAATTGACGGCGCTCATTCATCGCACCCAATTCAAACAGCAGTGCGTAACCATCTTTTATTAAACGCCGGTCGGGAACTTCAACAAATGGAAAATTATCAATGTGACCCAAGCGCAGTTGTTCCATTTGCAGAATGACTGAAGCCAGGTTTGTACGTAATATTTCAGGCTCACTGAACTCAGGACGGTTCAGAAAATCATCTTCCGCATAGAGGCGAATACAAATCCCGGAGCTCACACGACCACAGCGCCCTTTACGCTGATTGGCTGAAGCCCGGGATATTTTTTCAATAGGCAAACGCTGCACCTTGCTGCGAAATGAGTAACGGGAAATACGCGCCACTCCGCTATCAATCACATATTTAATACCAGGCACGGTTAGAGAGGTTTCAGCAACATTGGTGGCTAAAATAATGCGTCGCTGACTTCCAGGGTGGAAAATACGATTTTGCTCTTGCGCTGAAAGACGTGCGAGCAAGGGTAGAACTTCAGTGTTAGGTAAGTGTTCTTTTTGTAACGATTCAGCAGTTTTGCGAATTTCACGTTCGCCACTTAAAAAAACCAGAATATCACCACGATCCAGTTTGGATAGTGTTTTGACAGCATCAATAATTCCCTGTTGAAGGTCAACTTCCTGTTGACTCTCTTCGTCACGACTTTGTAACGGTTGATACTGCACTTCAACGGGGTAGGTTCGCCCGGAAACTTCGATCACAGGCGCATCATCAAAGTGGCGTGAAAAGCGCATCGGATCAATCGTCGCTGATGTAACAATCAATTTGAGGTCTGGACGTTTAGGTAAAAGTTGCTTCAAATAGCCTAATAGAAAATCGATATTAAGGCTACGCTCATGCGCTTCATCAATGATCAAAGTATCGTATTGATCAAGAAAACGGCTGTTTTGAATTTCGGCCAGCAAGATACCATCCGTCATCAATTTGATATAACTGCGTTCACTCACTTTATCTGTAAAGCGCACACGATAACCCACCGCCTCCCCGACTTCGCTTTGCAACTCTTCTGCAATACGGCTGGCGACCGCACGAGCAGCCAAACGCCGTGGTTGTGTATGGCCAATCAAGCCTCGCGTACCACGCCCCAGTTCCAAGCAGAGTTTGGGCAGTTGCGTCGTTTTCCCTGAACCGGTTTCACCACATAACACCACCACTTGATGATTTTTAATCGCCTCCAGAATTTTATTCCGGTTTTGACAAACCGGGAGTTCTTCGGGGTAATTTAAAACAGGAGAGTTCTCAATACGCTGCTTAACATCGAGAATTGAGGCTTGTAAATCTTGCGCTAATTGATTGGTGTCATCAATGAAACCGGGCTCTTTAGATCGTTTGCGCAGTTGGCGTAAACGACGAAAAAAGGCAGGTTTTTGAGAGGAGCGGCATTGCGATAGCTGGTCAAAAAGTGTGTTCAGAGAGTGTTTCAATGTTCTTAACGCCTAAAGCATAATAAAAAAAGCGCATCGATGATTATTTCACCGATGCGCCTTTATAACACAGCTTAGACGCTCTAAAAGTCAGAAACCATAAACTAATGTGACCGCCAGTTCACTGTTCGTTTTTTCAGTCACTGGGGTTGTCACAGGAACTTCAGAGTTGTTATTCAGCGTCAGTGACGTTTTCATTGCAAGATTTCCAACAATCTGCGCTTGCAATGCACTGATGGATTTAGTTACCGTCAAATCTTTTCCAATATCACTCACCAGACTTTGTGAGAATGATGCTTTTTCGGAAATTTTCCAGAGCAATCTTCCACCTAAACGCAAAATGGCTTCATTTTCAGAGACACCACCAATAAACTTGCTTTGCCGCGCACCAGGGCCAGCTTCTAAATCCAGTACCACCGTTCCATTATCGACTGCGCGGTAACCATAACCAATGCTTTCAGTTGCCTGGTATTCATAGCCACTAAACCGGTCATCCTCATAAGTCAGTACACCAAACAGGTAGCTTTTTTGATCAAGTTTATAATCAGCTTTACCTGTCAATCCATACTTTTCAGCGGTTGTACTGACCTTATCAGCCGTATTCAAAGCTGTAATTCCAGCGGATGTGCGCCACTTTTCAACCTCTCGCTTGATACTTGCTTTGGCATTGATTGAACGGTTTTCAGTATTTCCACCCGTCAAAAGAACACCCAGCTCAACCTGACCTTTCCACCCTGTATCCTCAGCATTGAATTTTGAGAGATCCACAGTGGGAGCCATTTCGCTCCCGTCAATTAATCCATTTTTATCCGCAGCAATGGAAACACCTGTAATAACAGACCCTACTCCCAAACCTGCTGCGATTGTCAGATTTTTTAGTTTTTTCATTATTCATTCTCTTATAAATTTAAATAAAAAAACCATCAAGATGGCATTAAAGTACATATTAATAAACAAGTTAAAAATAGTGTTTAGAAGCATCCCTTGCTAGCGCTCAAACATGTGAAGCTCTACACGCCGATTCAAAGCGCGCCCTTCTGGCGTACTGTTATCAGCAACAGGATTGGCTGAACCCTCTCCATCCGCACTGATATTGTCTGCATTAACACCTTGCTCCACCAGATAGTTCATCACAGCATAAGCACGAATACGTGACAAATGTATATTTAAATCGCGCGCGCCACTGTTATCGGTATAACCTACAATTTTTACCAACATATCGGGGTGCTGCATCAGTTGATTTGCAACTCGTCTTAATGATGCTTTAGAGGCTGCGTTTAAATTATCAGAACCAGACGAAAAATAGACACCATCAAGCACGGTCACTTTTAAGGGCACAGGCTTGGTTTTTTCAGGTTTGGGAATTTCACAGCCATTTTTGTCAATATTTGAACCCTTCTCTGTATTGGGGCATTGATCATGGCTGTCATTGACTCCATCTCCATCCTGATCTAATTCACATCCATCAGGGCTGACCTTGATTCCAACCGGGGTGTTCGGACATTGATCGACAGAGTTTGGTACTTTATCTCCATCACCGTCAGGTTCACAGCCATTTTCGTCAACTTCACTGTCATCAGGGGTATTCGGACATTGATCCTGACTATCAGTAATGCCATCATGATCATGATCAGCCAGACAGCCATCCGAGCCGACGACCGTAGCCTTCAATGTACCTGGGCACAGATCAGAACTATCAGTGACACCATCACTGTCGCTGTCAAGTTCACAGCCCCACATATCAACGACAGCACCTTTTAAGGTTAAAGAGCAACGATCAAGATCATCCCAGACGCCATCTCCATCTTCATCATAAACAGGCGGTGGCGGTGGATCTCCGATCGGCACACTCAAACCAATACTGACAACCCAATCTCCAAACTGTGCAACGTTAGGTATGCTTTTATCGTCTTCATCCATTCGATAACGAATATCACTGCGCAATTTGATCGCACTTTTAGTCATTTTGGTTGTAAAGCCAAAACCTGCCTGACCCAGTGTACTTGTTGAAGCATTGCTGTTTAACTTAGTGCGGGCGATGCCGCCACCTACGACAAAATATGGCGCAAAACCAGAGTTTCTGGTGAAATAATAGAGCCCATCAAGCATCAAGCCACGTTGATTAAACTGACCCGCATCACCTTTTTGCTTGATATTATCTGCAAAAAAACCAACTTCCAGATCAATCCGTCCGATCAATGGTTTTCCTAACGTAATGCTTGAACCAAAACCATTTTTAGCTTGCCGATCATCATCAGGAGCAATATAAAAAATTGAAGGCGCGAAGTACCAGCGCTCATCCAGCTCATCTGCAATCCCCCATCCATAAGGCAATATCAGACAAAACATGGCCAATATTCTGGAAAAATTACTCATCCTGATTCTCCATCTTTTTTCTTCAATGGTGATCACGCACCATATACATAATCTCCATCCCAAAAAGAAAAATTAAACTCAGTTCCTTTTCTGCCTAGATCCACAGTAGACAATACACGGTCATCTGCACCACTTAAAATGGTTAAAGTGCCATCCGTCGGATTTGGTACAAAAACATATTTGGCACAGTCATTATCTTTCAAAAAAGAGACCGGGCGACGACCACAATCTGCCTCACCCACCTCGACCTCTTTGATCAATCTCATCTCTGGCAAATTTGATGTGTCAAATATCAATAGCTGCGATTTTTTAAGATGGTCTCGCTGCTTACCCTTTCCTGTTGCTGCCGTTGTCACATAAAGTTTTGATCCATCGGGATTAAAACGGTAAGTACTCGGATAAATATCTGGCAAATCCAGTGTACTGGTAATTTTTTGAGACACCACATCCAGCACGGTGAGTCGTCCAATAACATGTTGATCATCCGCTTTTCGATCAGCACCTTTACCAATAATAAAACGGCCATTCGGACTCAGCAACAGATTGCTGCTGACCGCCATATCAATATTGCACTCTATTTTATTCAGCACAGGATCAATAACCGATATTGTAGCGTAGCCATTATTCAGGCAATACAGTTTACCTGTGACCGAAGAGTATTCCATGCCATGCGGAAAAGCGCCATTAGGCCGTTCACAGCCACTATCATCACAGGAGGCATCATACAAATTAATCGTATTGATGACTTTGAGCCATGTATCGCTATCATCTGGATCGTGCCCCAACACAGAGATAGTGCCATCTTTAAGGTTGCTCACAAAAGCATACCGAGGGACATCAGGAGCAGACTCAGACGGTGTTGTAAAAGCTGTAACATGATGCCCTCGTCCGACACAAATTACTTTTTCCAGAACTGAACCATCATCGTTTTGCTGTATGACCGTGACGCTGGAACCACTCGATCCACAGTTAATTTCATCACAACCTGTTTTTTTATCGCCATCATTCATAAACCAGATACGTTGACCATCTGTATCACGATAAGCATAAGCTGGAAAAGCATCTTCTGGTAAAGATTTCTGTGATGTAACCTCTTTGGATACAGGATCCATCAAAACTACACTCCCTGAACCATTAGCACCTAAAAAAATTGCACTCTTTGGCGCTATAGCCACAGGCATCTTTACTACAGTAAAGCCTTCACCTGATGATTTAACAATAGAGACATCTCCTTTCGAACCATCCCCTATATGACTCACCAAACACCAATCCTGCTGCTCGCCTGCCGTCTCTTGCATATCCTAACCTCTTAAATACACGGGTAATTATACGTACCGATTATGGTGTTTCCAGCAAGTCATCCTGATCTTCACCCTCTTTTTTCACAGGCATCAAATCTTCTTTGCTGATTCCCATCATCAATATGCTACTGCTCGCGACATAGACCGATGAGTAAGTACCCACAATCACACCCACCAACAGAGCCAATGCAAAACCGTGAATAATTTCACCCCCCAGAACAAACAGTGTTATCAAAACCAGTACTGTTGTTAAAGATGTCACCAATGTTCTTGATAATGTTTGATTTAAAGAAGTATTAACAATGACTTCTGAAGTGCCTTTACGCATTTTCCGGAAATTTTCACGAATCCGGTCATAAACAACAATGGTGTCATTCAGCGAATAACCGATCACCGCCAGAATCGCGGCCAATACCGTCAGGTTAAACTCAAATTGAAAGATAGAGAAGATACCGAGCGTAATCACTACATCATGAACTAATGCCAATACTGATCCCACTGCAAATCGCCATTCAAAGCGAAATGCAACATAAATCAAAATTCCTGCCAGCGCCCAAAGCATGGCGAGTCCACCATCCTCAGTGAGCTCTTCACCAATCTGTGGCCCTACGAATTCAACACGGCGCATCTCAACCTCATCGGGATAAGCTTTATGTAATGCCCTGAGTACTTGCGTACTGATTTCTGCATTGTCCATTGATTCATCCGGAGCCAAACGAATCAATACCTCCATAGATGAGCCAAAATGTTGAACAATCGCATCATCAAAGCCCGCTGTATCCAGAGCATCCCGCACCCCACGCAGATTAACCGGTGTCTCATAACCCACTTCAATAAGCGTACCACCCGTAAAATCAATGCCAAGCTCCAAACCACGCGTAAATAGTGATGCCAGCGAGATTACGATTAATACCAAAGAAAGAGACATCGCAAACCGACGTTTTCCCATGAAATCTAAAGTCATTTTTTTCATGCCTTTGAAACCTAATTAAATCAAACCCGTTAAATGGAGAGTTTTTTCACTTTACGCCCACCATATACAAGATTTATAACCGCGCGGGTTCCCATAATGGCTGTAAACATGGAGCAAAGAATACCGATAGAGAGAGTGACCGCAAACCCCTTGATAGGCCCGGTGCCAAATGCATACAGCACCGTGGCTGCAATCAACGTAGTGATATTGGCATCCGCAATGGTTGCCACCGCTTTTTCGTAACCTGCGTTGATACTCGCTTGTGGTGTGTTACCGAGTTTGATCTCTTCACGAATACGTTCAAAAATAAGTACATTGGCATCAACCGCCATACCTACGGTTAAAACAATGCCGGCAATACCGGGTAAAGTCAGTGTTGCTTGTAGCAAAGAGAGCACAGCAACAATCAAGACCAGATTCAATGCCAGGGCCAAATTAGCCACCAGACCAAAAACGCGATACCAAACAGCCATAAAAACCAGCACAAGAATAAAGCCGATTACAACCGACTGAAACCCCTGATCGATATTATCTTGCCCCAGGCTTGGGCCGATTGTGCGCTCTTCAACAATCTCTATTGGTGTAGACAAAGCGCCAGCACGCAGCAGCAAAGCCAAATCACGCGCTTCTTCAAAGCCATCCAGCCCGGTTGTCTGAAAGCGTTTACTGAATACCCCACGAATATTGGCAATACTAATAACCTCTTCTACTTTACGACGTACTTTTACAAGCTCGCCTTTGACCATTTTGGTCTCTACTTTATGTTCGATGAATACTACAGCCATAGGTTGACCTATGTTATTTTTAGTATTCTCACCCATTTTTTTTGCGCCTTTACTATTCAAAGTCACATACACTGCGGGTGAGCCGGAATCTTGATCAACACCTGATGATGCATCCACCACTTGATCACCTGTAATAATGACCTCCTTTTTCAACAACACAGGCTCCCCATTACGCTCATAGTAAAGTCTGGAGCCAACAGGAACACGCCCATTCACTGCATCCTGCACATCATTAGTGGTATCTACCATGCGATATTCTAACGTTGCGGTCGCACCCAATATCTCTTTTGCACGTGCCGTATCTTGAATACCGGGAAGCTGAACAACAATACGATTTACACCCTGACGTTGCACAATAGGCTCAGAAACACCAAGCTCATTCACACGATTACGCAAGGTGGTAATATTTTGCTGCAGGGCAAATTCCTGGATCTCTTTAGCCTCTTTATCACCCAGTTTGATATCCAGAAAAAAAGATCCGTCACGCTCCGCTTCTTTTATATCCAGACCTTTAAATTCGTCTTCGAGAAGCTCAAGCCCCTTGAGGCGTTTGGCTTCATCGCGAAACTTCACCTCAATACCAACCGATTTAACATGCTTGATTTTGAGGTAACGAACTTTGTTGTTGCGGAGTAAAGCACGAATATCTGCATGGTAGCGAAGCTCTGCCTGCTCAAGTGCCGACTTCATATCCACCTCCATAAGAAAGTGAACACCACCACGCAAATCAAGCCCGAGAAACATCGGATTGGCATTTAAAGAGGCCAGCCAAACCGGTGTTGCAGGCGCTAGATTAAGCGCCACAACATAACCGTTACCGAGCGAACTTCTGATAACATCTTTTGCTTTGAGTTGATCTCCTGTGTCATTAAAGCGCGCAAGAAATCCATCTTCACTGATATCAAATGACTTAAGCGCAATATTATTTCGCTCCAGCAATGCTTCAATTCTACTTTGAGTTTCACCATCCAGTGGTTCACTGGAGGATGAAATTTGTACTGCAGGATCCTCGCCATAAAGATTCGGCAACGCATAAATAAAGCCTGCTACGACCACAACTACAATCAGCAGGTATTTCCAGAGAGGATATCTGTTCAACATAATGTTCTTTGTTCTTAAAAGGAGCTTCCCTCAATTTACAGGAAAGCTCATGGTGAAAAAATTAAACTATTTTTCTTCTTTTGATGCCAGACTGCCTTTAGGCACTATTGAAGAGACAAAGCTTCGTTGTAACTTGATCTCCACACCTTCAGCAACCTCAAGAGATATTGTACTTTCATCAACCTGACGAATTTTCCCCATGATTCCACCATTGGTAATCACCTCATCCCCCTTACTTAAACTGTTTACCAGAGCTTTATGCTCTTTTGCTCTTTTCATTTGAGGGCGAATCAACAAAAAATAGAACACTACAAATAAAATAATCAGCGGTAAAAACCCCATCAAACCAGGATCTTGTGGTGCACCACCCTCTGCCCACGCATTTGAAACAAACAAACCTAAAATTGCTTCCATAATATTTTCCCCAAAACTTATCTTCATAAAACAAAAACGGCTACAACAGCCAATAAAATATGATCTTGACTTTTGCTAGTGGCGGATTATGCCACAATTGGCAGCGTTTGGCCGCGCTTGATATAAAATTTCTGGCGAAACATCTCAAACTCATCCATATCAATAGCCACTCGAATTTCACGCATCAGCTGTTGGTAATAGTATAAGTTATGAATCGTATTCAAACGTGAACCTAAAATTTCCCGTGTTTTATCCAGGTGCCGCAAATAAGCACGACTGTAATTTCTACAGGTATAACATTCACAATCTTCGTCAACAGGGCGAGAATCATACTGATTGGAAGCATTTCGAATACGCACGTCACCATATTGAGTAAATAGGTGGCCATTACGTGCATTACGTGTAGGCATCACACAATCAAACATATCGACCCCCAAACGCACAGCTTCGACAATATCAGAAGGCGTGCCCACGCCCATCAAATAACGTGGTGATTGCTCCGGCATATGAGGTTTCAGCCCATTCAACACCTTAAGCATTTCGTCTTTAGGCTCCCCCACGGAAAGCCCGCCAATTGCATAACCATCAAAACCAATATCTAACAAGCCTTTCAGTGACTGCTCTCTCAAACTCTGGTACATCCCCCCCTGAACAATACCAAACAGCGCTGAAGCATGATCAGCATGAGCATCTTTGCTCCGTTTAGCCCATCGCAATGATAGCTCCATCGACTCTTTTGCCTGCTTTTCAGTCGCAGGATAAGGCGTACATTCATCAAATATCATCACAATATCAGAGCCCAGATCCTGCTGAACTTTCATGGACTCTTCCGGCCCTAAAAAAACTTTACTGCCATCAACGGGGGAGCGAAATGTGACACCCTTTTCGGTAATCTTCCGCATTTTTCCTAAACTAAAAACCTGAAATCCTCCAGAGTCTGTCAGGATGGGCCCTTGCCAGTGCATAAAATCATGCAGATCACCATGAGCTTTTACCACATCCATACCAGGGCGCAACATCAGGTGAAATGTATTTCCTAAAATGATTTCTGCACCCGTTTCCAGCAGCTCTTCCGGAGTCATGGCTTTGACTGTACCGTAAGTGCCAACTGGCATAAATGCAGGGGTTTCGATACTGCCACGGTGAAAAGTCAAACGACCACGGCGCGCTGATTGGTCGCTATTTATAAGATTAAACTTCATGCAATACTCGTAAAATTACTTTGTAATGAACATCGCATCGCCATAACTGAAAAATCGATATTTTTCAGTCACAGCATGCTTATATGCCGCCATTACGTGTGAATAGCCCGCCATTGCTGAAATAAGCATCAGCAGTGTTGATTCCGGCAAATGAAAGTTTGTCAACAAGGCATCCACACTTTTAAATTCATAACCCGGATGGATGAAAATATCGGTATCACCTTGAAAAGGCTCGATACAACCACTTTGCGAAGCACTTTCCAGACAACGCACTGCCGTTGTCCCTACAGCAATAATACGTCCACCTCGTTTACGCGCTTCATGCACCTGGTGACACACAGCTTCTGAGACTTCGATATATTCAGCGTGCATCTGATGGTCTTTAATATCATCAACACGTACGGGCTGAAATGTACCTGCGCCCACATGTAACGTAACAAATGCCGTCTGAATACCCAGTTTTTTTATCGTTGCCAACATTTTTTCATCAAAATGCAAGCCTGCCGTGGGTGCCGCCACCGCGCCTGGTTTTTGTGCATAAACAGTTTGATAGCGTGACTCATCAGAAGCATCATCGTCACGCTTTATATAGGGCGGCAAGGGTAGATGGCCATATTGCTCTAAAGCATTTAATACAGTTGTATCGAGAAAACGCAGCTCAAACAGATCCTCCGAGCGAGAAATCACTTCGACTTCGACATGCTCAGCCAATATCAAACGTGTTCCTGGCCTGGGAGATTTACTGGCTCGAACATGAGCTAAAACCCGCTGATCATCCAATACTCGCTCCACCAGCACTTCGACTCTCCCTCCAGTCGATTTCTGACCAAACAGACGAGCACGTAACACACGCGTATCATTAAATATCAACAAATCACCTTCATTCAAAAAAGAGGGTAAATCCTTAAACACTCGATCTTCAACACTGCCATTCGTCCCATTCAAACAAAGCAAGCGGCTTGCACTGCGTTCTTTTAATGGAAATTGAGCAATTAACTCTTCAGGTAAATCGTAATAAAAATCGCTACGACGCATTATTTAACGGCTCTTATAACTTAATCTCAGGTGATTTCAATAAAGAAAGAGAAGGGAGATTAAAGGAACTCTTCTTAGGTGTAAAATTTATCTATGAAAAAAAGCCCTTTCAAATGAGATAAGGGCTTTTTCATAGATAACAAAATAGATCAAACAAAATTTTCAATCTGGGTTTTCATAAAAAATATAGCTGGTAGAGTAGTCACTAAATTCAAAATAGACTTTCTTTTCGCCTGCATCTTTTTGGTAGTTCTGGTTTTTATCCCAAACACCATAGCCATAACGATAAGGTCTTGCTGCACTGCCACTGGTGCTGACAGCCGTTGTTATCTTATCAATTCCAATAAAGCGTTTAACAAGTTTATCACCCGCATAAACGTCCAAAACCCCATCTGTGCCTGTGTAGTTCTGAACTGCGCGGCTTACTTTATTTTGCATCTCTTGTGTGCAACCTGATATAGAAATAACAGATAGTACCAAGCCCCCTAGCTTTAATAACCTATTTGACATATTTTCACCCTCAACACCATGAATTGGCCATCTTTGCTTTAACAGTCTCTGCTTTTGGTTTGCGCCCACTTCGCAACATTACTCCTTCAGGAGTAATCGCCCGAACACAGTTTCGTCCATCTTCTTTGGCAGCATAACAAGCTTTATCAGCCAAACTCAACGCATATGAATCACTTTTACTACTTTTATTTACCTCAACAACCCCTATGCTTACCCCAATTTTGAATACCCGCCCTTCCCATGAAAACTCCATCGCTTTTACTGCATTAAGAATATTATGAGATAGGTGAATTGCCTTTTTCATAGGGCAATACGCCAATAGCACAGCAAATTCATCGCCACCCAACCGAGCAAAAACATCACCTGAGCGCAATACTTTTTGAATTTCCTCAACAACCTGCCTTAATAATGCATCGCCGGCTGCATGCCCCCCTTGATCATTCACTATTTTAAATTTATCAAGATCCATGCAAAGCAGCGTATGGCTCTTTTTATCCAACTGCGCCGTTACTAGCGCCTCAACAATGCGATTACCAAATTCACGACGATTAACCAACCCGGTTAATGGATCATGTGCTGCAGCCCACTCCAGTTCTTGGGCAATTCGCCTTCTATGTGTAACATCTTTAAATACCATGACAGCACCCGTCATACGCTCTTTATGACCAATGATCGGTGCTGCTTCATGCTCAACATCAAGATATTTTTCACTGCATGTTATTACCGAAGTATCACCTCTTCTCAAAGAGTAAGGTTCACCGTCTCGCAAACAACGACGCACACCATTTTCAACAGGTGCATGTGTCCCCGTCGATATTAACCTGAAAACATCTTCAATCGGTCGCCCCACTACACTACTATTATCACACTCCAGTAGTCGTTCAGCCGCTGGATTAATAAATTCAACAACCCCTTTGTTGTCTGTAACAAACAGACCATCACTAATTGACGCAAGCATCGTCTTTGAACGTGCGCGCTCTCTATACAATAAAGCGGTATTTCTACTTAACAACAGTAACGAGTAAACAAAAAATACCACAAATACAATCATTGACAATAAAATCACACCATGTCCACTTGATGAATCTTTCACCAACCGTTCATAATGCACTGATAAATCAACCAATAAAGTATACAAGTACTGGCCTATTGAAAAAGCAGAACGGTCTGGAGAGATCATGCCCATATCTACAACATTCAACACCATCCGAGAGTGAAGAAACAACATCAGAAGTATAGTGACAGTGCCAATAATCACAGGCCATATAAAAAATCGCATTAACAATCCACCCTTCGATAGCTTATTATTTTTTAATATACTTCCAAACCATCTTGCAAAACTTCTTCACCCGTGCGACGTTTGCGCATAATTCCTTTTTTGAGTTCAATCACACGCACACAGTTGCGCCCATCATTTTTGGCCATATAACAGGCATCGTCAGCCAGGCTCATAACTGAAGAGTCACTTTTACTATATTGATCAATTGCAGTCACACCGATACTAATGCCTATATTAAATATCTGCTGATCCCACTCAAAACTTAGATCTTTTATGGCAGTTAAAATTTTATTTGCAACCTGTATTGAATTGACCAATGGACAGTAAGTTAATAATATCGCAAACTCATCCCCTCCTATGCGAGAAAAAGTATCACTTGAACGTAAAATTTCACGAACACAACCAACAACCTGAATAAGTAAGGCATCCCCAGCAGCGTGCCCCCCTGTATCGTTCACAGTTTTAAATTTATCCAGATCCATATAAAGCAGCGCATGATTCTGCTTATCCAGCTGTGCAGTAATCAAAGCCTCAACAATGCGATTACCAAATTCTCGACGGTTCACCAAACCTGTAAGCGGATCATGCGTAGCTGCCCACTCCAGCTCACGTGCCATACGTCGGCTTTGAGTCACATCCTCAAACACCAGCACCGCACCTGAAAGCTGCTTCCTTTGATCTAGTATAGGGGCAACTGAATGCTTAATCGCGACAGTTTCATTCGTCGATGTCACTAATGCTGTGTGCCCCCCCTCTGATATCACTTCATTTTTATGCAAACAGGATCTAACACTGTTTTCTACAGGTTGATGTGTTTTTTCATTCACCAAGCTAAATACATTCTCAATTGCCAGCCCCACAACCCTGTCCATTTTAGACTCAGTCAATTTCTCGGCTGCCGGGTTAATAAACTCTATCACTCCATCTTCGTCTGTTACGATGACACCATCATGAATGGATGACAATACTGTTTTTGACCTTGCTTTTTCTCTAAACAAGACCACTGCATTGCGACTTATAACAAATATAAAATAGATAAACAGCAAAACAAAACAGATGGAGGCAAGCAACATTATGGATTGATAGTTTTTTCTATCTCGCTTGAGTGATTCATTATACTTTCGATACTCAATCAAAATATCTTCAATAAGGTATTCAATGGGAATTGCATTACTTGCTGAAGTAACAATATTAATTTCAGCAGAACTATCCAGTGCTATTATTGCATGTGACAAAAACAGATTAAGGTGAGCTGCACTGGGATCACTTTGAATTAAAGTTGTAGCCTCTTCTATAGAGGTCCGAGCATCACTTAACATTTCCAATGTCCTATATTGTTCCGTCACGTTCCCTGTTGTTGTCACATAAAACAGTACCTTTCCAAAAACCTCAATCACTTTATTTTTAATCACATCAGAAGCATGGTTTGTATCCAATACTTTTGATATCAAATAGAAATAAGCCAATGAGCTTTTCAAAACAGCATGCTTGAATTTAAACCGCTCGAGCATATCTGCACGTTTTTCAACTGCATGCAAAAAAGCCTCCGATTTTTTTGCAAACTGCAATCCATTTGGTTTTAACATATCATTTTTTTGATCTGCTAATATCTGTGCATCATTAAGTAAACGAGCAATAGCTAATGACAAACCGTCATAATGATTATTGACTCCCGAACGTACTTTAAAGAACTGTTCATATATTTCAGAATTGTGCTGCTTGATTTTCCAGACAAAAGCAACTGCTTCATTATATTTTGACTCTTGATATGATTGCGCTTTCATACCAAAATAAATCAACAACACAACCAGACTGGCAAATACAATCGCCAGGGAAAGCGCAAAACGACGCACTACCAGGCTCCCTCTCTATTTTCACCTGTAAGCGTATGTAAAAATTTCACGATAAGCCCTCTATCATCGGGCGGAATACTCTCTCTGCCTGTCATTAAAGTATTCATGAGCTCAACCGCCTCCTCCAGGGTTTCGACTGAACCATCATGAAAATAGGGTGCTGTTAATGCCACATTTCTAAGCCCGGTTACCCTGAATACATATTTATCACGCCTTTTTTTCGTATGATTAAAACGCCCTAAAGGTTCTATCCCATTAGAAATTTTAGCGCTTTTTTTATTAAACATATTTAATGATGCGACCATATTGCCACCAACCAACACACCTTGATGACAAGAGACACAACCGTACGATTTAAACTTACGGTAGCCCTCTTTCTCATCATCTGTAATTGCATGCAAATCGCCACGTAGAAACTGATCAAATCTGGAGTTGGGTGTAAGCAATCCACACATAAACTCTGAGAGTGCATCTTTAATAGACTCTGATTGAATGCCGCCAGGATAGAGCTTTTCAAACTTCTTGCTGTATTGTGGATCAGCTTCAAGGTATTGAATAATATCCCCCCAATTTGAAGCCAAACCTTTTTTGCCTTTTACCATAGCTTCAACTACAGCGCCCAGGCTACTTCTATCGCCATACCAACCAAACAATTGAGACAGACCCACATTAAAAATTGCAGGCGCATGAGTTGAGTAATGTTTGCCCTCAATTGGGCGCGAAAGATTTGTTTGGCCAATACTGTCCAGGCGCGACTGGTGGCAACTAGAACATGACGTTAAACCATCACTTGACAGCCGTTTATCAGAAAATAGACGTCGCCCTAACTCAACTTTTTCAGGGGCAACATTTACTTTTTCAGGGATCGGTAAAATAGGCTCACGAATGGAAGTAGTTTCATATGAATAGGCGACCCATGGCTCACAACCCGCCCACGACAAAACAGGCACAAGCCATAACATTGCAATCATCCATTGAAAAGTTCCAGCTTTGTTTGACAACACGAACAAATTCATTCCTTATTCAATTAGTCATACAAAATCGTTCGTAAAGAGAAGTATATATCCTCACAAAAAAACCAAAAATTGAGTCTAAAAAACCATTAAAATTGCTCTTTATTCATCGCCATTGTGCGAGCAACCTGCTTACTAATGATGCCAGAAGTCACTAACTCCAACAGAGACTGATCCAGTGTTTTCATTCCCACAGATTGACCTGTTTGGATCGCTGAATACATTTGTGGAACTTTAGCTTCACGAATCAAGTTACGTATTGCCGCAGTAGCAATCATGATTTCATGCGCAGCAACACGCCCTCCCCCTATCCGTTTCAATAAGGTCTGACTGATAACCGCTCGCAAAGATTCAGAAAGCATTGAGCGCACCATATCTTTTTCAGCCGCTGGAAATACATCAATAATTCGGTCAATTGTTTTTGCTGCCGAACTTGTATGCAATGTACCAAAAACCAGATGCCCTGTTTCAGCAGCCGTTAACGCCAGACCAATCGTTTCAGGATCGCGCATTTCACCCACCAGAATAATATCCGGATCTTCACGCAATGCAGATCTGAGTGCTTCACTAAATCCCTTGGTATCACGATGCACTTCACGCTGATTGATCAAGCATTTTTTGGACTGGTGCACAAATTCGATTGGGTCTTCAATCGTTAATATATGCCCATAATCTTTTTTATTCAGATAATCAACCATTGCCGCCAATGTTGTCGATTTACCTGAGCCTGTTGGCCCTGTAACCAGTACCAAACCACGAGCATTATCAGCAATCGACTTGAATACATCAGGGCACTTCAAATCTTCCAGTGAAAGAATTTCTGATGGAATGGTACGAAAAACCCCTGCCGCACCTCGATCATGATTGAATACATTGACACGAAAACGTGCAAGTCCAGGAACTTCAAATGAAAAATCCGTTTCCAGATGCTCTTCAAACAGCTTGCGCTGCTGATCATTCATGATGTCATACAGCAAGCCTTGCACTGTTTTATGATCAAGCGCCGGAACATTGACTCGACGAACATCACCGTCGACACGAATCATGGGCGGCAAGCCAGCCGATAAATGCAGGTCAGAGGCACCATTTTTATAGCTGAATGCGAGTAATTCAGTGATACTTAAACTTTCCAAAGCAATATCCTTTTAAAGTACGAACAGTTTCTTCATTCCTTTTGCCTGTTAACGGCATTCGGTAATTTGCTATTTAATTGGTGAAAGAATAATTTCTGTTTCGAGTTGATCCACTCTATCGACCGTTGCGCTATTACGTTCTATCCATAGCTTCTGGTTTTGATCCAACCACTCCTGCTCTGCTTCAGGCAGTGGTCCACGCGCCAGTGCTGTTTGCCACTCCCAAAGCGCTGAACGTGCACGGCGCACATAGGGGTCACCTGGCGCAGCTAAATGGATATAACTGCGCATTGCACCCATCGCTGCGGGCAGATCATCAAGCTTCTCGTAAGCCACCGCCAAACCCCAATATGCGTTACCTTGATAACTATTCAGATCGATGGCTGATTCAAAATAATTTTTGGCAATCTCATAACGCTGCATTCCCAGCAAGGTGTAGCCCATATTGGTGTGCGCTTCAGGCATATTCGGAGCAAGCTCCAATACGCGGTGCAATGTTTTAAGCGCTGCATCATACTCCCTGCCATTGAGCTGCTCCGCAGCCTTTTTAAATTGTTGTTGCAATTCATTTTCAGGTGTATCTGCATTGATCTTCGATACTGTTTTTTCAACTAACGTACTCTCTGGCTCTAAACCGCCCTTATTATTAAAGTCCGAGATAAAAAAGGTTAAAAAAACAAGAACAATAACTAATATCAGCGCTATTTTTTTTGAAGCCATAAAGCTATATCACTCCCTTATGAGCCGCAATGCTATAAAACGGTGTACCAAAATAGGTGTAAAATGCAAATACAAAAATGAGCACCACTGCTGTGGCAGTAACATTCATTGAAAGATCCCATGTAAAGCGCGCGTGAATAGCCAAGCCCAATGCCAACCAATTAATAAATGATAATGTTTCCAGCGTATCCCACGCCCAGTAACGCCCCCACGCGTCTTGCGCCCATACGGCTCCGGCAATCAACATCAAACTGTCAAATGCCATTGCCAGAATCATAAAACGCCATGCGTAACGATCCAGAATTTCGTTGGATGGCAAGCGCTGCAAATGTGTTTTTAATAGTGAAATATTTCGCAGT
>WFXF01000091.1 GCA_015490755.1 Gammaproteobacteria bacterium | reverse complement strand
GGTTATCCATATCAATACTGACAGTAGGTGCAACAAAGCCGCGACTGCCGGTAGTTACTGTATCAATAATGCTCTGAAATACTTTAACCAATTCGCCTGCAGAATTAGCATCGAAGTAATCTCCCTGTCCATGATCTTTATCTGAGAGTAATTTTAGAAACTCTCTTAATTTGTTATTATCTTCGATAGCAAAACCAACGGTGTAAGTTGTAACCGTCTGATCACCGATAAGAGTGGGTGACTGATCGACTGTACTCATGTATTTAGTCAGATCTGGTAAGCAACGTCCGTAATTAGATACATCCTCCCCAAAACGACCAACATCCAGGCTTTCACAATTATTGAAGTTCCAGTCACCCACATGAGACTCTGGCTTGACTCGCTCGGCAATATTGTCACGCATTAATCTTGACGTAGGCTCTCCATCACTCAGCAAAACAATATAATTTTTTTGACACTGATTAATAATAGGACTTATATACTTAGGGATACCATCAAAACCCTCTATATTGTACGTCTCGGTGCCTGTGCAAATATTTTCATAGCGATCACAAACAGTTACACACTCATTTTCACTCCCCCCCCTACACTCCTTTCTTTTACCAGAAACACATTGATTTAAACAATTAGTCTCTCTTGTTCCTTGTAGCCCCGTCTCTCCCCACTTTGCACCTTCATATGATTTTGAATGGTCAGAATAGACATGCCCCCCCTCATATTTTTTTTTGTTATTATTCCATCGGTGAGGCTTCCCCCATCCATCTGTATAAAGAATTTCATCGCCACGAAAATAGCTGGAAGCACGATAAAAAGCATCGCCCATTGGGGTAAATGTATCTGATATGTAATTGTTAACAAAACTTTCTATCAACAATTTTCCCACAGTAAATTCACCTTCAGGAATATCTGGATCAACATCATGTGCATCTACATTGATATCCTTTACGGGAAAATCAATACCACCTCCACGATTTCTATTGAAGTCCATAATTCCTACATTAAGTGCTATATAATCACGAGATAACACCTGGTTCAGTGAATTTTTTAATATCTGCATACGAGTCTGATCACCTAGCTTCTCATCCATACTACCAGAAGTATCCAGCATGAAAAGTACGTTAGGAGCCGTTTGATTACTCTCGGTGAAAAAAATCTCAGTATCTTCAGCCTGGGTAGAGAAAGTCACCCCTACCAAAGAGAAAGCAACTGTTGCAATAATTGTCAGCAGATATTTTATATTCATCATAACCTTGCCTTTTATAAAGCGCTTTAGGTCTGTATCAGATTCTGTCTGTTAATTTGCATGGCTCCCCTGCATCTGATCCCACCATCATGAGCCGACTATTGCGCTGGCTATGCTGCGAACGGGCACTCCCTTTTGCTTTTAATTCAACATCTGATGTTATATCAAATACATAGTAGGTATAACCACTGCTATTGACCGCTTGATTAGCATCCAGGCTCAACCCTTGAGTATTTTTACTTGGCAGTGTACCGCAGTAACTTATTTTTGATTTAACATCGACTATATCATCACTACTTCTATTATCACTTTTAATATAATCCAGTGATATCTCTTTACCATCAATATCATTCATTGCTTCAACCATCAAATCCAAGCTTGATGCACGCTTAAGCGCAGTCTCTGCTTCATGATATGAGGTCGTTTTAAGTTGCGTATTGGAAGCCAGGCTAGTCTGCACCATAGAGCCTTCCATAGTAGCAATGCCAACCAGACTCATAATTAACAGCATCAATAAGCCGGTAATTAATGCCACGCCTTGCTGCGACTGTTTATAGTGATTCATACCTCCCCTCCTCTTACAATACTTTATAATATACGGTTACGTAGAGGGATTGTGGTTGTAAAAACCTGACGGGCAAAGGCATCGTTAAACTTGACTGTGCCACTGTCCAGAAGGTGGTAACCATGCTCTTGCACAGAACCACTACGCTCACGCGAACGCGCCAATAGTGCAATACGTACACTAACCACTCGGCTCCAGTCTGAAACCCCTGGTTCAATGATTCCAGCAGTAACTTGAGTCGCGTTAATATATCGATTGGCTACGCCATCTTCATCTTCATCCACACCATATAAAATCTGCATCGACTCTATATCGCCGACCAAAGGAAGTGTTTTTCCATTTGCGCTGCAATTTAGGGTTTTATCATCCATATTGATAAACAGTCTATTAATTTGATTAACGGGTTCACCGTCACCCGTTTTATTGCCCAAACAATCGGTATTCGATTGATATTGAACACTAATCTGATCACCTTCTTCGCCATCAAGGGAATGATCTGAAACAAAGGGCTCAATATTGGCAAACCCCGGATAACCCGCCAAAAGAATATTTTCCCGTAATAGATATATGGCATAGCGACCATTTTCTTGCATACTACCGATACCATTTTGCAAGCGATAACTATTTTTACTGGTAATTAAAAGCTGAAGAGTACCACCTAAAAGAATGATACCTAAGGTAAGACTGATCATGATCTCAACCAATGAAAGACCCTGTTGCCCCGAAAAATACCGCTGAATCTCTTGATTCATGGCTGAACCTTAATCGTCACATCGGAGGGAGCAGCTTTTCCGTCATCCACCTCGCTCCAGGAAACTGTAATACTATATGGGTAACCATCAATGCACCTATTTTCATCAAGAGGGTTTTTTTCGCAAGTCACAGCCAAAGCACCAGCGGGTAAACGCTCACTAATATCACAGGCAGCACGAAAAATATCGAAGGCGGCCATCTCGGCTGTATTACAACTTTTTGCCACAGAAGATTTTTCGCTTTCACAAAAAGGCTCAGGTCGGTTAGCAATACAATATTCGCCAGAGGGAGTAACTTTAATATCGAAGTAACTGTTATTACTAACAGCAACGTGATTAACGTGCATACGTTCGGCCAATTCATCGGCAATAAACGTCGCTTGGCTACGAAAGTAGGCACCATTTGTACTTTCTGCACCCTTTAACTGCAAACTCACTACACCCATCAAACCAATAGAAAGTATCATGATAGTAACAAGGATCTCTAGCAAGCTAAATCCTTTTGAGCGGTCGCGTTTAGAGATAGGCATCATTGGCATGTCAACCCGTTACCGGCGTTTGTCACGCTTGTCAACTGAGGGTGCCCGGTAGCATTTATAATAATGGCTCGAGCCTTGTCATTATCATTACGAGAGTCACATAAAATTATGGTTCCGGTCTGCACGGTATTAGGAACAGAAGTAGTACGTGAAAAACCATTAGCGACATAAGATATATAATCAGTGATATTATTTTCACCAACCATATTATTAGCGCCTTCCAGCGCCCCATGGGTACGAAGAATAGTTTCACCATCATCACGAGTGGCATTTTCGGTGATACTTTCGACGAACACGATCCACCCCTGATCCCAACTGCCCGTTTTGGTACAGCTACTCCCATCAACACTTTTACACAATGTCACTCGTGTACCACGTTTAATCGCTTCGCTACGGGACAAATAGAGAGCAGACATAAAATCACCCGCCTGAGTCGTCAGACGATTATTTTGGATGATACCTTGAAAGCCGGGGATTGCCACAGCGATCAAGATACTGGCAATAACCATCGTCACCAAAAGCTCTATTACCGTAAACCCGCACTGTTTCCCTCTAAAAATCAGGAATGATTTGACTGTGGCACCCTTCACTTCTATTTTTTATCTTCAAATTCTAATAGCTCAACAACTTATCAGGTTGCCATCAAAGTCTCAAGTAGCAGAAAAGGTGCGTAAAAATGGAATATATCCAAGGAGAATTGGAGAAGGGAGAATAACTAAAAAAGGAGTGACTTTAGCCACTCCCTTGATATTGCTGGACCTTAAAGATCCTTGGACTCAGCCTCCAGATATGAGGCAACGCCTTCAGCTGTTGGAATCATCGCTTTCTCTCCGGCTTTCCAGCCAGCAGGGCAAACTTCGCCATGTTCTTCAGTAAATTGCAACGCATCAATCATACGTAACATCTCATCAATATTACGACCCAAAGGTAGATCATTCACAACCTGGTGACGAACCAAACCTTCTGTATCAATCAAGAAAGAGCCACGTAATGCAACCTCTTCGCCAAACAGTACATCATAATCACGCGCAATATTTTTACTTAAATCTGCAACCAGTGGATACTGAACATTACCAATTCCACCATCATTAATTGCTGTATTTTTCCATGCTAAATGAGAAAAATGAGAATCTACAGAACAACCGATCACCTGAACACCACGCTTTTCAAACTCTTTTAAACGATGATCAAACGCAATAATTTCTGAAGGACAAACAAAAGTAAAGTCTAAAGGATAAAAGAAAAGTACGACATACTTCCCTTTATAATCGGATAATTTAAAGTCTTCTTTAAAGCTATTATCAGGCATGACTGCCGTTGCAGTAAAATCAGGAGCTTGCTTGGTTACTAAAACACTCATTATATTTCTCACTCTTTATTTTATTTAAAACAAATACATACTCGGGGTACTATAGTTTATAGTATCCCAAACACGCATTAAAATGAAACACGCCAGAGTATATAAATTTCACACTAAAACAGTCAAGTAATAACACCAATTAAACCCAGAGCATACAACCCAGCTCAAAGGGGTGCCCTTGACAGGAGTGCCTGGGGTAAATTCGTAATTTATACTGCTGTAACCCTGCGAGTGGTGGTTCAAACTCTAATTTGAACATCACCTCACCATCAGAATTTTCACCCATTGCCTGAAACTTTTTCTGATTTTTAACAAAAAATTTACCATCACCATCCGTGGTACCAATAAGACACTCTACAACTACATCATCTGTATCTAATTGACCCAGTTTTGCTGCAACTTCAATAGTGAGCTTTTCACCTGACACAATAGATTGCTGACTACTCCCCACATGACGAATACTCACCTGATCCCAACAGCCCAAAACTCTCTTTTTCCATGCCGCAAGCTCATTGGCAAGTTTACAACCATCAGCTTCCAGCGCCAGCCCCAACGAGTTGGCAGCACTATAATATTTTTTCACATAATCCATCACCATACGCTGTGCATTAAAACGAGGAATCAGTGTTTTCATTGAAGCCTTGGCACGCTTCACCCACTCCATCGAATATCCATGCACATCGCTTGCACGCCTGCTTTGGCGTGAATAATAGAGAGGTAAAACCTGCCTTTCTAACAAATCCAGTAATTCACCAGACTCCTGATGATTACGATACATAATATCGCTATCAGGATCATAAGGCTCGATCGCCCAACCATTTTCACCATCATATGCTTCAGCCCACCAACCATCAAGAACACTAAGATTGATACCACCGTTCAAAGCAACTTTCATTCCGGATGTGCCACTCGCCTCTAATGGATACTCAGGGTTATTTAACCAGACGTCCACCCCTGCCACCAAACAACGCCCTAACGATAAATCGTAACCTTCCAGCATTAAGATCTTACCCTGAAATTCAGGACGTAACGAAAAGTCATGAATAACACGCATCAACTCTTGCCCAGGTATATCACTTGGATGCGCTTTACCTGCAAAAATAAAAACAACCGGACGTGTTTCATCACCCAATAATCGGGCCAGCCTCTCAGAATCAGAAAAAAGCAGCGTTGCACGCTTATAAGTGGCAAAACGACGAGCAAAACCGATGACCAGTACATCCTTCTCCTCAGGAGCAAGAAAGCGGGTTAATCGCCCAATCAATGCTTCACCAAAACCATTACGACGAAACTGACGAACTGCGCGTTGATACACTTCTGCAAGCATTTTTGCTTTTAGTGTTTGGCGAACACTCCAAAAACTGTAGTCTGGAATTTGATCAATATGAGATTCCCAGTATTCATTATTACGAAGCTCATTTCTCCAGCCACCACCAAATGATAAATCAAACAGATTCATCCACTCCTGTGCCAGAAATGTCTGTAAATGAACTCCATTTGTTACATAACCAATTGGATTTTCCTTATGTGGTATCTGTGGCCATACGTAACCTTCCATTTGCGATGCAACACCACCATGAATACGGCTCACACCATTATGAAAACGTGATCCACGGAGCGCCAAAGCAGTCATATTAAAACCACTATGATCATGAGGAAATGACCCCATTTTTAGAAAACTCTCTCTGGAAATTCCTATCTCCTTACAAAATCCTTCAAAGTAATGATAAGCTAACCCTTGATCAAAAATATCATGCCCTGCAGGAACCGGAGTGTGTGTTGTATAAACAGTACGTGAGGCAATCATCTCCAGTGCGCCATCAACATTCTGACCATTTTCAACCCGGGAGCGCCACCGTTCAAGAATTTGAAATGCAGCGTGCCCTTCATTGATATGCCAGACAGTCGGTTTCAAACCAATTGCGCGTAAAGCACGTACACCACCTACACCAAGAATTATTTCCTGCTGAATACGAGTATGAATATCTCCGCCATAGAGCTGATTCATGATGCAGCGATCTGCATCAGAATTTACTGGCAAATCAGTATCCAGTAAGTAGAGTGAAATGTGACCTGCCTTTGCTTGCCAAACTTTAACCTCAAGAGTACGCCCTGGCATTTGTATATGAATATGAATTTCCCTGCCTTCGATATCACGTGCAGGCTCGATAGGTAAATCAGAAAAATCTGCCGGATGAGCATGAGCAATCTGCTGACCTTTACCATCAATGGTCTGTGTAAAGTAGCCACTCTTATAAAGCAGGCCCACTGCAACAAAAGGAATGCACAGATCACTTGCGGCCTTACAATGATCACCCGCCAAAATCCCTAACCCACCGGAGTAAATTGGAAAACTTTCGTGAAACCCAAACTCGGCACAAAAATAGGCAACCAGGTCACTTTCAGGATTTAAAGAGTGTTCAATTTCATCGCTATGACGTTCTTGAAGGTAAGTATCATATGAAGAAAGTACACGATTATAATCTTGCAAAAATACACGATCAGTCATCGCTTCTTCCAGTTTTTTTTGCGCAATGCGGCGCAAAAAGAGCTTCGGGTTATGTCCGCAACTCTCCCACAGTTCCATATCCAGCCGACGAAACAAGTCTCGCACCTGAACATCCCAGCTATATAATAGATCATTAGCCAAGACTTCAAGGCGAGCTAATCGAACTGGAACAGTAGGTTGTACTTCAAGATTAAAAGTTGTACCTGTCATATCGTCTCAATCTCCATTGAGTATTTTTTAATAATTTTTATATTCAGGATTACCTTGATGCAAGATGGCAGCAATGAACACCTTGAATACAGAAGTTGCATCCTTGAACTTACGGAATGGTCTAGCTACATGCTTTTGATAATAAAAAGCTATATCGGCCAGATTGCTACAAAATGTTATAGCAAATTAGCTAAAACTATTTAAAAATTCAGGATTGGGATATAACAGAAGAGATCAATCATTGATACATGGTGCCGAGAGAGAGAATCGAACTCTCACTCCCGTGAAGGAACCGGATTTTGAATCCGGCGCGTCTACCAGTTCCGCCACCTCGGCATCATTTTTTGGAATTTGAAAATGGAGCTGGCGATAAGAATCGAACTTACGACCGGCTGATTACAAATCAGCTGCTCTACCAACTGAGCTACGCCAGCTTATTTTTCAAGCTTCTCCGAAGAGAAAGCGCATTCTATTTGCTCTCTAACTTAAAAGCAACCGTTTATTTACAGTTTATCACCTGCTTTTTCATTTCTGGATATTTACCAGAGATTTGTTCCCACCCTTTCAACAAACGATCTTTTTCATTGACGCCATGAATATCAAACCAGTACTTTTCACTGTTACGATAACGATCTACCACTTTCGCCTCAAACCCTTTCTTAAGCATAGCTTCCTGATGCCTTTTCGCACCGTCCTGCTTTGAAAATACTCCGAGAGAAATGCCATTTTTATATTCACCCTGACGAATAATAACGCTATCTTTGATACCTTGTTTTTTTAGTGTTTGCAACATATTGCGCGCCTCTTCCACAGAAGATAATGAAGGAATATACACACGATACCCTATAAGAACGGGCTCCTGCACAATACGTTGATTGACTTTAACTCCCAACTGCATCAAATCAGCCAAAATTTCTTGTACTCTATTTTGATCCAGAACAGGACCTATTGTGTAACATGCAACCTGGTCAGTGATCGGTAATTTACTACCCGACAATGCCATCACCTCACCAACAGCAGGCATATCAACCTCCGCAATCATAACCTCTTTGATTTGTAAGGTCACTGGATCAGAAATAATTTCAACATCTTTTGGGTTCACATCATTTTTTTTATCAATTTCACTCAAAAGCACTAAACTTCGTGAACCATCTTTAACGATTTGCGACTGACTCACTCCATTTTTGTCAGGGCTACCAAACTGCCACCACAAAAAAACCAATACATTTACAACTAACAACACTAAAAATAACCGTTTCATTTCATACCCCTACATCAACCCTTAAAATCATGCTGACGTTTCAAACTGATTTCACCACTTTGATAAAAATCTATTTTTCCATCTGATTCAAAGATCAATGCGCCTGCCTCATTAACACCTCGTGAGATGCCATAGATATTTTTTTCATATACATTCAATACAGCCGCACAATCCTTCATCATATCCATAGCTCGCCAACGCTCCAAAAAAGAGAGCAAACCTGATTTTTGATACAACAAAACAGTTTTCAGTAATTTTTCCAATAAAATAGAAGTAAATTCATTTCGTGACACCACCTTACCCAGTGCAGATTCCAAATCAACCCACACCTGATCTATTTCACCCGCTGAACATTCAGGCATCCGTATATTCAAACCCACGCCAATCACAACATCGCTGGCATCAGCCACCTCTCCCGTAACTTCCAATAATATACCGGCCAACTTCCTCTCTTGCCACAAAATATCATTGGGCCACTTAACTGTAACATCCTTTAACCCCACTGATTTCAAAGCATCAGCCACTGCCACAGCAATGGCTAAACTCAACCCGCCCAACTGCACAGGGCTGAGTAAAAACTGCCAATACAAGGATAAGCACAAACCAGATGCAAAAGGTGATACCCACTGACGACCACGCCGACCTCGACCCGCACTCTGGAATTCAGCCAAACAAACAGAACCACTTTCAACTGATTTTTGCCGCACCTGCGACATTAAGTGGTTATTTGTGGAATCAATCTCAGAATGTATTTCAACAGAAGAGAGGGAGTTTCGTAAATCAGAGCGAATCCCGACCACAATACGATCTTGATCTAATAGCTCTATGGATTCAGCAAGGCGATAACCTTTTCCTGGTATCGCATAAAACCGGATACCCCAAGATTGAGTCATCATTTTCAAATGTTTCCATACAGCAGAACGGCTTATACCTAAAGATTCACCCAAAGCCTCACCGGAATGAAAAGAGCCATCGGATAAAATAGATAGAAGCCGAAGCCGCATAGAATAAAGCTAGTCTTTATAGCGCTGGAATACCAAACTTGCATTGGTTCCACCGAAACCAAAACTATTTGACAATACGGTATTTAAATTTGCATTATCGATACGCATCCGTACCACATTAACACCTGATGCCCCTTCATCCAGGTTTTTGATGTTAGCTGAAGCAGCAATAAAATTATTTTCCATCATCAGCAAACTATAGATAGCCTCATTGACACCGGCTGCACCCAATGCATGACCTGTCAGGGATTTTGTGGAAGAAATTGCCGGTGTTTTATCGCCAAATTGCGTTTTAATAGCTTCCAGCTCCCGGATATCACCCGCTGGCGTACTTGTACCGTGGGCATTAATATAGTCAACTGAACCTTCAACAGTAGACAATGCTTGCGCCATACAGCGTACCGCACCTTCACCTGAAGGTTGCACCATATCGTAGCCATCAGAAGTCGCACCATAACCAACCAGTTCCGCATAAATTTTAGCACCGCGACGTTTAGCGTGCTCAAGCTCCTCAACCACTAATGTGCCACCTCCACCAGAAATAACAAAGCCATCACGATCAGCATCATAGGCTCGTGAAGCCGATTCAGGGCTATCGTTATATTTGGAAGAGAGTGCCCCCATGGCATCGAAAAGCACGGTCATCGTCCAGTGCAACTCTTCACCGCCACCGGCAAATACAATATCCTGTTTTCCCATCTGAATAAGTTCGGCTGCATGCCCAATACAGTGAGCTCCGGTGGAACAGGCTGAACTAATGGAGTAGTTCACACCTTTAATTTTAAAGGGGGTCGCAAGACAAGCAGATGTCGTGCTGGCCATCGTACGTGTCACCATATAAGGCCCGACACGGCGCAATCCTTTTGCACGTAAAGTATCAACCGCCAAAGTAATATTCTCCGGTGATGCGCCACCACTCCCCATCACCAGACCTGCACGTGGATTCGAAACCTGCTCATCACTCAAGCCCGCATCTTCAATCGCTTCACGCATAGAGATATAACTGTATGCAGCGGCATCGCCCATAAAACGTAGAATTTTGCGATCAATCAGAGATTTTGTATCGCAGTTTAATGAGCCATGAACATGAGAACGAAAGCCCAGATCAGCATACTCCTGACAAAATTCAATGCCAGAACGCCCCGCTTTCAGCGACTCTGTAACCTCTTGTTTATTATTACCAATACTAGAAACAATACCTAAACCGGTAATCACTACGCGTTTCACCAGGAATTCCTCTTAAATTTAGTACTTTTCAATCTGCAGACGTAAACAAACCTACACGAAGATCTTTTGCAGTATAAATCACACTTCCATCCACTTCCATTTCAGCATCAGCAACCCCCATAACCAACCTTCGCATAATCACACGTTTGATATTAATCCTATAGGTAATCAATTTATTATCTGGCTTCACCTGTCCAGTGAATTTCACTTCGCCCGAACCTAAAGCGCGCCCACGCCCAAGGCCACCTTTCCAGCCAAGATAAAAACCAACCAGCTGCCACATTGCATCCAGCCCCAAACACCCGGGCATCACAGGGTCACCAGGGAAATGGCATTCAAAAAACCATAAATCAGGATTTATATCCAGCTCTGCAATCAACTCCCCTTTACCGTACTCGCCACCACATTCCGATACTTTAATAATACGGTCAAGCATCAACATAGGAGGAGCAGGCAATAATGCATTGCCGGGACCGAAAATTTCACCACGACCACATTGTAATAATTCTTCGTATGTATAACTTTCTTGTTTTTCCATTGTCTATGTCAATTAATTGAGGGGAGATATAGAATTTGATAGTTTACTAAATTCGCAACAAATCCAGCGCCGGAGTCTACCACAATCACCTTAAACTTGCCGAACATACATTTTTACAACGCCATGGAACCTGTATTTTGCCCTTAAAATCCTACAAAGCACAATGGATAGCTTGCCTGTTTCTCGCCATTCCTTGCTCGTCATATACAACCCATGCAAATTCCATTGACCTGCCTGACATCGGGTTGAGTGCAAATAGTATCATGACTCCCCTGGAAGAAAAAAAAATTGGTGAATCATTTATGCGCCACTTGCGTCGTTCGATCAAAATAATTGATGATCCGGAAATTAGCGAATACATTAACACGCTCGGTTATAAGCTGGTTGCAAACAGCGACTCCCCCGCCCAACGATATACTTTTTTCATCATAGAAGACCCCAGCATTAACGCCTTTGCCGCACCTGGTGGCTATATAGGCATTAACTCGGGGCTACTGTTAGCCACAAAATCTGAAAGTGAGCTTGCTGCCGTTCTTGCACATGAAATTGCCCACATAACACAACGCCACCTGATACGTTCTCTGGAAAAAAGTGGTCAAATAAACCTCGCAACAGTGGCCGCCATTATTGCAGCAATTGCTCTTAGCAACCAGAGCGGCCAGGCTAGCCAGGCCGTATTAATGTCTACAATTGCTGGCCAGGCACAGGCTCAAATAAATTTTACCCGGGTTCACGAAAAAGAGGCCGACCGTGTAGGGATACCGCTACTGGCACGTGCTGGGTTTGATCCATACAGTATGCCCCTGTTTTTTGAGCGATTGCATCAAGCCAGCCGTTATTACGAAAACAGTGCACCAGCATTCCTGCAAACACACCCTGTCACGCTTGATCGCATCACCGACTCGCGTAATCGTGCGGTGCAATATCCTAAAATAACTATAAATAACAGCCACATGTACACAATGATGCGTAACAAACTCTACATCGCTACCCACACTGACCCCAAACTAGCACTAGACCATTTCCAAAAAATTCTGAAAGAGCGCCCAACACATGAAAATCGTTATGGATATGCACTGGCATTACACTCCAATGGCCAATACGCTGAATCACGCTCTGAGCTCAACAAATTGATAAAAGAGGAGCCCCACCGCATCAGCTACCTTATCGCACTTGCACATACAGAGAGTGCAGAAAAAAAAGTCGATAAAGCACTTGACATATATAAAAAAGCATTAGATTTTTCCCCTCACAACCATCCACTGACTATCTATTATAGTAAGGCGCTACTGCAATCGGGCCAAAGCAAACAAGCACGTAAAATTTTATACGAACATGCGAAGCGACACCCCAGTAACCCCCTCATATATAAATTGCTCGCTCGTGCTGAAAGTGAAACCGAACTACCCACCCAAGCCCACCAGTCACTGGCAACTTTTTTCTATCTGAATGGGGAGATCCGAGAGTCTATAAGGCATCTTGAAATAGCACTAAAATTCACCTCCACACCTGACACCTTTCAACGTCTCCGTATCAAAAACCGCTTGAAAGAGCTAAAAAAGGAAGTGGAACTTGAAAAAGAACACAAAGAGCATTAATACGATAAAATACAGCTCGATTTATTACCAAGCCCAGGAACCCAACAACCCATGCAAGATTATAAAAAAGAATTTATTGACTTTGCGATCAGTGCAAAAGTGCTTTGCTTTGGTCAGTTTAAACTCAAGTCGGGCCGCACCAGCCCTTATTTTTTCAATAGCGGCCTGTTCAACAGCGGAGCAGCCATCGCACGTTTAGGCCGCTATTACGCTGCTGCCATTGAAGATTCAAACATTAATTATGACCAGCTTTTTGGTCCTGCCTACAAAGGTATTCCTCTCGCTGTCACCACAGCCTGCGCACTTGCTGACCATCACCACAAAGACATCCCCTATTCGTTTAATCGAAAAGAAGCCAAAGATCATGGCGAGGGCGGCACAATAGTCGGTGCACCACTCGCAAAAAAGGTATTAATTATTGACGATGTAATTTCTGCAGGTACTTCGGTACGTGAATCTGTTGAGATCATTCACAAAGCAAACGCTCAAACTGCCGGAGTAATTATTGCTCTTGATCGCCAGGAACGCGGTCAAGGCAAAACTTCAGCCATACAAGAAGTTGAAAAGAGGTTTGGCATTAAAGTCGCCAATATTATCAATCTGGATGACCTTATTGAATATTTATCCGCTCAACCTGAAATGAAAGGCTTGCTAAAAAGTATTTGTGATTATCAAAAACAGTATGGCACCTAAACTGCAACCATCTAATCTGATACTTTCAGTCATTATCCCAACACTCAATGAGGTAAAAACTTTACCTCATTTGATTCAATCACTCTCAGAGCAAAAAGGTATAGCATTTGAAGTTATAGTCGCAGACGGTGGCAGCCACGATGGAACATTACAGTGGTGCAAGCAACAACCCCACCCACTTCCACTTAGAGCTATAAAAACGCCCATTGGTCGTGCTCGTCAGATGAATATGGCTGTACATAACTCACATGGAGAAGAGCTACTATTTTTACATGCAGACTCTGTGATTACAGACAATAACCTATTAGCTCGAGCATACGCCCACATAAAACAACACCGCAAACATGGCCAGCACAATATTGCAGGCCACTTCCCTCTAAAGTTCATCCACACTCAAAGTGAACCATCTAGCATATACTATTTTTTTGAAGCAAAAACCAACCTCAACCGCCCAGACTGCATCAATGGCGATCAAGGCATGTGGCTTTCACGCGCTTATTTCAAAAAAACAGGCGGGTTTAACGAAACCCTTTCATATATGGAGGATGCCAGACTTGCACGAACTATTTTTAAAACGGGTCAATGGATTACACTCCCTGGCTGTATAGAAACATCAGCGCGACGCTTTGAAAGTGAAGGGTTAAAACCCCGCCAAACACTAAACGCCCTACTCTGTAATTTTGATGCCATAGGGATGACCGGTTTTTTTGATGCCGCTGTAAACGCTTATAAAAACCAAAGCCACACCAAACAGTTAAACCTCAAACCCTTTCTGGTCATTGCACATCAAAAAAGCCTTGAAAAAGGCTTAAAACAAGCTGTTATCTATTGGTATAAAACAGGAGAGTATGTGACTGAAAACGTATGGCAGATCGCTCTCTTTTTAGACTGCAAACAGAGTAAAGCAAAAAACAGAAAGCCCCACAAAGTTCACCTTTCCACACTAAAATTTTATGATAAATGGCTGGCTCCAATCATCACATCGCCACTAGGAGTCGTCCCGGCAACATTTTTAACACTTATTTGTCTTTACAGTTCAATATTGTTTGGCAAGTCCGACATTATCACGCAAAAAAAAACCGGACTGCCAGGATAGGAGGGAGCTGTCCGGTTCAGGGCATAATTCACGGCGCTTTAAGAGGGAGGGGGATAAGCACCGCTACTCAACCCAGATGTTTATGTTATCGGCGGTTCGGGGGGAAAGTTATGTGAGCAAATTCACATATTCCATGCATCTGTTATAAGGGGTTGTTTTTAAGAAAAAATATCTTCAAATTTTTTGAGCATAAAAAAACCCGAATGACTGTAAAAGGGGAGAATCATTCGGGTTGGGGGATGTCAGGGGGTACCTGGATAGGAATGGGGGGAGTACCCCCCTGTTACATATTCCCCGCACAGACTATATGTCGGCAGATTGACAAATAATTATATCTCTTTTGCTTGTGCAGCCGCATTTCCAATATAGTTGCCAGGATTGAGCTTTAATAAGCGCTCTTTTTCATTTGAAGGTATATCAAGTGCTTGAATAAATGTGCTTAATGTTTCCTGTGTGATCTTTTGCCCCCGTGTCAGCTCTTTTAGTTTTTCATACGGCTTTTCAATGCCATAACGACGCATGACTGTCTGAATGGGTTCGGCGAGTACCTCCCATGATTGTTCTAAATCTGATTCTGTACGCTGTGGGTTATGTTGCAGTTTTCCAATGCCTTTGAGACAGGCACGATATGCAATCACTGAATGCGCTATGCCAACACCCAAATTACGTAATACGGTGGAGTCGGTGAGATCACGTTGCCAGCGAGAAACAGGCAGCTTGGTTGCCAGATGGCTAAATATTGCATTGGCAATTCCCAGGTTACCCTCTGCATTTTCAAAATCAATCGGATTGACTTTATGAGGCATGGTTGAGGAGCCAATTTCACCGGCAACCACTTTCTGCTTGAAATAACCGAGTGAAATATAACCCCAGACATCACGGGAAAAATCAATCAATATGGTATTGAAACGTGCTTGTGCATCAAAGAGTTCAGCAATGTAATCGTGCGGCTCGATTTGTGTGGTGTAGGGGTTCCATGTCAATCCCAGGTCAGTTACAAATTGTTCGGCCAGTGTTTGCCAGTCAACATCAGGGTATGCGGACAGATGAGCGTTATAATTGCCGACCGCTCCATTGATTTTACCCATGATCGCTATGTTTTTCAGCTGATCATGTTGGCGTTGCAGGCGATAGGCGACATTCGCAAACTCTTTGCCTAATGTAGTCGGTGATGCGGTTTGGCCATGTGTACGTGACAACATAGGCGCTTCGGCATGATTATGAGCCAATGTTTTCATTGCGCTGATGCATTCATCTAAAATGGGGAGTATCACTTGTGTGCGTGCAGTTTGCAGCATTAAGGCGTAGGCGAGATTGTTAATATCTTCCGATGTGCAGGCAAAATGGATAAACTCACTGATGGTTTCAAGTTCGCTGTTACCTTCGATTTTTTCTTTTAAAAAGTACTCAACAGCTTTTACATCATGGTTGGTTGTGTTTTCAATGGTTTTAACACGTAACGCATCTTCTTCACTAAAATTACTGATGATGGATTCCAGTGTTTCATTGGCTTTTGCGCTGAGAGCAGGAACTTCTGTGATCTTTTCTTGCTGTGCAAGCAGTTGTAACCAGCGAATTTCAACAATAACGCGATGGTAAATCAGTCCATATTCACTAAAAACAGGGCGTAAGCTGGAGACCGCTTTATTGTAGCGGCCATCAACAGGGGATATAGCAGTAAGTGAAGAAAGTTCCATGTGTACTCCAGGACGTTACAAAAATTTAGATTATTGAAATGCTTCTTTCAAAATTTTCTCAGCTTCAGCTTTGTATTTTTTTCGTTGGAACAGCAATCCAAGACGGCTGCCATTACATTGACTCCAAAGCACAGCTGAACGAATTCCAGCCAATAAAACGGCTCGAATTTTTTCAGCATTATGGCTGTTACTGAGCTGAGATGGTTCGCCTTGAACCATAATTCGGGGTTTTAATGTACTAATGGTATCGCTGTACAGCCCAGCCAAACTCGCAATGACGGATGGGTGCAGCGCATCATTAAAATGCTCCGCCTGACTTTTTGCTTTTTCGATACCCACTCCGACCTGCTCAAGCATTTTCGGCTGCTTTGCCAGTTGTCGCTCCAGATAGAGCAGACTAATAACGTATTGAGTAATTTCCATACCATCCTGCTTTTTTCTGGCACCCAGCAGGTCACGAAGCTGTGTGAGCCCTGTTGTTAAATTTACAGTGCCACCAAAAGTATCTTCTGTGGTTGGCGGGTCTGTTTCAAAAATGGAATTAATTGATATTGCTAACATTTCAGACTCGAGTGAGCCGGTTCGAGCAATGCTTTGTACCTGTTTGGCCGCTTGAAAAATACCGGCTAGTGCGATGGTTTTGTCTCTTAAAGTATTTGCCATGGTATAGGTTTTTTATTTTTTTAGTTAAAAGCCCGTTCGATGATTCCTCCACCAAGGCAAGCAGTTTCATCGTAAAATACGACAGACTGGCCCGGGGTGATGGCTCGTTGGGGTTGATCAAAATGAACGACACATTGTCCATTATTCAGTGCCACAATTTCACAAGGTTGTTCCTGTTGGCGGTAGCGTGTTTTGGCCCGACAGCAAAAAGGGAGTTCAGGTGTACGCCCCGATATCCAGTGAAGATCAGAAGCTGTAAGTGAACTATGAAACAGTAAGGGGTGATCATGGCCCTGGCCGACAATCAGCACGTTACGTTTCAGATCCTTTTCGAGTACGAACCACGGTTCGGCCTGGCCGCCTTGTCGGCCTCCAATGCCCAAGCCTTGTCGTTGACCAATCGTATAATACATCAAGCCATCATGGGAGCCGATACATTCACCATCAGGCGTCTGCATTTCCCCCGGCTGCGCAGGAAGGTAGCGGCTTAGAAATTGTTTGAAATGGCGTTCGCCAATAAAGCAGATTCCGGTACTGTCTTTTTTAGCATGGTTGGGTAGACCTGCATCGGTCGCAAGTTGCCTCACTTCGGGTTTGGTCAGATCACCTAAAGGGAAAAGTGTATGCGCAAGCTGCTTTTGGCCAAGGGTGTATAAAAAATAGGTCTGATCCTTGTTTTGATCATCTGCTTTTAGAAGCTGAAACTCACCATTATTATTGCCAATGCGTGCATAGTGGCCGGTGGCAATATAGTCAGCGCCTTGCTTTAGTGCGTAATTAAGAAATGCTTTGAACTTGACCTCTTTATTACAAAGAATATCCGGGTTAGGAGTTCGCCCTTGGCGGTATTCTGTTAAAAAGTGGTCGAAAACATTGTTCCAATAGGTTTTGGCAAAATTAATTGCATCCAGGTCAATTTTGAGCAAATCGCAAACGGCCATCGCGTCTTTGGCATCACCTTCTGCTGTGCATTGCTGGTTTGGGTCATCTTCTTCCCAGTTTTTCATGAACACGCAGCTCACGTCATACCCTTGCTGTTTTAAAAGCAGTGCGGTGACTGAGGAGTCAACACCTCCTGAGAGGCCGGTAATAATGCGAGTTTTTGATGGGCTTTCTGAGTTCATCGGCGTATTTTACTGTGCGGCGTGACTGCTTGCACTTTTTTTGTTTTTTTCCATTCTCCCAGCGGTAAATTTTGAATGTTCCAGGGACCAATTGAGTATCGAATCAGGCGCAGGGTGGGGTGACCAATGGCTGCGGTCATACGCCTCACTTGTCGGTTACGCCCTTCTTTAATTACCAGTTCCAGCCACGTAGTCGGGATATTGGCTCGTTCCCGTATCGGTGGGGTGCGCGGCCAGATTGCCGGTTCGTTAATAACTCTTGCTCTGGCAGGAGCGGTCAGGCCATCTTTTAGATGCAGACCCTTTTCTAATTGAATGATCGCCTTTTCACAGGGAATTCCTTCGACCTGTACCCAGTAGGTTTTTTCCATTTTATACCGAGGGTCACTGATTTGGTGCTGGAGTTTGCCATCATTGGTGAGTACGACCAGACCTTCACTGTCTCGATCCAGCCGTCCTGCTGGATATACATCTTTGTGTGAAATAAAATCAGCGAGTGTTTGACGCATCGACGCATCTGTAAATTGTGTCAGCACATTAAATGGTTTGTTGAATAAAATAATGAGTGTTTTTTGTGACGGAGTTCGCATATATTCAGGTTTGTAAAAAAAATTCTAAAGTAATTCAAGTTGCTGTCGATATTGCACGGATAATTAAAAACTTTAATTATATTTTTTTTACAATTACTATTCACTTTTAATAGCCTACTCTGCTGGAAATTCAATATATTGAATTTAGGGAAAGCTGTTTTGTAAAGATAATCGCACAATAATAATTGGGAGTGCAAAATGAAAAATAAAATCGCTATTGCTGCTTTGGGGGCTATGGCTGCAAGTTCGATGGCTTATGCAGAACAGGGGCAGTGGTATTTAAGTCCGGCTGTAAATTATGTGATTGCAGATGAAGCGCGTGGAACTGACGATGGTGCAGGTATTCAGTTTGCTATCGGCCAGGAAGTGAGCAAATCATTTAATATCGAGATTGTTGCTGAAGGTGACAAACTGAGCCGCACGGATGGTTCGGGTGATCATGGGCAATATGGCTTAAGTCTTGATGCACTCTATTTTTTCAATCGTGACTGGAGTGTCGCGCCTTATGCCTTGATCGGTGCGGGCATGTTGCGTAGCGGTTTGGATAATGCGCGTGAAACCAGCCCGATGGGAAGTGTTGGAGCCGGTATTATGGGTCGTTTAACCGAAGCGGGAACTGCATTACGTTTTGAAGCACGTTATCGTCATGATGAAGATAATCGTGATCCAGTGAATAATACTGCCAAAAATTATGGTGATGCGATTGTCAGCCTGGGTTTGGTGATGCCTATCGGTGGTGTTGCAGCTCCTGCTCCTATGGATGACGACGGTGATGGCATTAACAATGCGATGGATCAGTGCCCAGACACCCCTGCCGGCGTACAAATTGATACCAATGGCTGTGAAGTAAAACCTGAGCCTGTTGCTGTAGCTGACAGTGATAATGATGGTGTGGATGATAGTTCAGATCATTGCCCAAATACTCCAGCGGGAGTGACCATTGATTCAATGGGTTGTGCGGTTTCTGTTGATCAGGATGGTGACGGCATCAATGATGCCAAAGACCAATGTCCGAATACCCCGGCAGGTGTGAAGATTGATACGATGGGTTGTGAAATCGATAGTGACCGTGATGGTGTCGCTGATAGCCAGGATCGCTGCCCAGCTACATTGGCTGGTGTGAGTGTTGATGCCAAAGGTTGTGAGCCTGATACCGATGCTGATGGTATTGTTAATCGCATGGATCAGTGTCCTGACACTGTTGCCGGTGAAAAAGTTGACTCTAAAGGCTGTAAGCTGGAAGAGAAAATCGTACTTAAAGGGGTTACATTTGCGAATGGATCTGCTGAGTTAGTCGGTGATTCAGAGCGTGTTTTGAGTGATGTTGCCAATACATTGCTACGTCATCCTGAGTTGGTGATAGAGCTTGCAGGATACACAGATAACAGCGGTTCGATTGGCTTTAATATACGCCTTTCACAACGTCGTGCAGATGCTGTTCGTGACTTTTTGATTGATCAAGGTGTTTCAGGTGCTAACATGAAAGCTAAAGGTTACGGACCTGCAAACCCTGTTGCAACAAATAGCACAAGATCAGGACGCGCTGCAAACCGCCGTGTTGAGATGCATATTCTTAGTCACTAATGAGCAGCGATTAAAAACTGCTTAGTATCGTTGATGCCCGTGCCATGTTAGTGGCACGGGCTTTTTTATGCCTGTAACATTGATAAAGCAGTATCAAGACGTTTCCAGTCGCTCTCATTACCTGGCAATCCAAAGCGAATGCTGTGAGGGTTGTCGAACAGACGAGTTAAAATAGCTCGCTGCGCCAGTTGTTCATGAATCATTGATGCATGATCGCTGCGCAGCCACTGAAAAAGTGTCGTGCCTCCTGTGGGGGTTAAATCATGCCTGGACAGTAGTTTTTGCAAGC
>WFXF01000090.1 GCA_015490755.1 Gammaproteobacteria bacterium | reverse complement strand
TTTTTGAGGATCAGAGATATTTTATGGGCAGGCAAGGTTGTTTGAAAAGCAGCGACCAGGTTATAAAAAGGGTCACCTTTAAAACCCACCGCTTCACTTTCATAAACCTCAGACAATGTAAGTGCTCCAAACTTCTGCTTTAAATGGGCTATGCCTGAGTGAATATTAAACTCACGATTGATATTGCTGCCAATGCCTAAATAGACTTGGGTCATGTACGTGTTCCGCGTTCAATAATGACACCGACACCATTTGCACCCCGTATTGCACCTTGTTTATTAATGGTTAAACGTACCCAGGGGATATTAAATTCTTTCATGATCAATTCTGCAACTTTTTCAATCAGTGTCTCAACGAGTTGATATTCACTGCTTTCAACAAAAGAGATCACTTGTTTGGCAACAGATTTATAATCCAGAGTATCTTCAATACGGTCAGTTGCGGCTGCTTTTTTGATATCTGCGCCCATTTCGAGATTAAATACAACGGTCTGTTTTATTCTGCGTTCCCAGTCATAAATGCCGATGACCGTTTCAATTTTTAAATCATGTAAGTAGATGATGTCCATATATACCAAATTTATTGTAGTGGTTATTTGCAAGCAAGTTTATCAGTCTGGAGTCATTCCAACCACTTTTGTCCCTTCGCTTCGTAGAAACCTGCTTATGATCGGTATAAACTGCACATCATGATGATTGATACTATATTTATACTATTCGCTTACCTGATTGGTTCACTTTCTACGGCCATTATTTATTGTAAAATTGCAGGCCTGCCCGATCCACGCAGCCAAGGCTCTGGAAACCCTGGTGCAACCAATGTATTACGCTTTGGTGGTAAAAAAGTAGCTATTATTGTGCTGCTGGGTGATTTGTTAAAAGGGTTGATTCCCGTATTGCTGGCAAAATGGCTGGAATTTTCCGCAGCTGCGGTTGCGTTGGTAGGAATCGTGGCTTTTTTGGGGCACCTTTACCCTGTCTTTTTTCGCTTCCAGGGAGGAAAAGGGGTTGCAACAGCGTTGGGTGTATTGTTGGGTATTTCGGTCTGGGTCGGGTTGTCTGTGTTGGTGATATGGCTTGTGGTCGCTTCTCTTTCGCGCCTGTCATCATTGTCTGCCTTGATTGCCGCATTTTTTTCACCATTGCTTGTCTATTTACTTACACCAGCGCCAGAATATATTTTGTTGGCTATACTTTTGGCTCTACTGCTTATATGGCGACATCGCAGAAATATTCAAAAAATCATGAATGGCACAGAGTCTAAAATAGGAAAAAAGTAGAGATGTTTTTGATTTGAATTCAGCATGTTGAAAAAAATACTTTTATACTTAGTGGGAGTTATTTTCCTGTTATCAGGGAGCGCTTCATTAGCTCACACCAAACTCCCCACGAGTTCATGGAGTGACTTTTGGAACGCTAGCATCTATATAGGCGAGCATAAACCCGCATTGACACAAATTTATCAGAATGTGTTTGTTGCGCCATTAACGTTTAGTGATGGTGAAATTTTGCTGGATACTGGAGAAACAATTGAAGCGACTCGAGAATTTCGCAATGATCTGGAGCCACTGCAGGGAGGAACGGAGTTTGGCGGAGAGTTCGAATGGGTTTTCTCTAAACGATTTTCCGTATTTGCCGGGTTAAGTAGCTGGGAGTCAAAAGAAGCTAGATCTACTGCCACAGGTAATGTTCTTGTCGAAAAGCGAGATGCTGAGGCGCTGAATACACGTACAGCCAAGATGTCTTATAACCAGGCATTTCTGGGAACACGCTTTTCGTTACTGCATAAACCTCGGCGTTATCGGCTTTATACGCGTTTATCACTCAATAGTATTTTTGATTTCGACTATTTCGAAAAATTTGTTTTTACTTTTGATGCGTCTGATTTCCCTAAAGCGGCTGGGGTTCAAGAGGTTGATACTTTTAAGCGCGTTATGATTACCCAGGCACGAGCGACTGCAATACTTGCATTTCAGGGAGGCTTGGGTTTTGACTATTATTTTACCGACCAGTGGGCACTGAGCTTTGAAGGTGGATATATTCTGGGTTCAAGCAATTTTGCACTTTCTAAAATTGATGTAAAACATAATATTCTGGATAAAGATGGTATGGGTGAAGTTTTGTATCCTGTTGCTGAAAACCCGGAAGATCGAAAAGGCTACTATTTAACGGCAGAATCACTTAAGTATTATCTGTTAAACCTAAATCCAAAAGGTTGGAAAGCCGCGATTACGTTACGGTTTGCGTATTGATACAAAGTCTTGAAAAGGCCATGAGTAAGTCTATGTCAGAAGAAAGCCAGATCGAACAAAACTTCCGTGAGAAGTTCGAGGCGCTTAACCGCGTTAATCTCACCGATTCAGAATTTGCCCGCTTATGAACTGGCCAGCGAAGAAGAATAAAAAAAAGCACTGACAGCCATCATTGCTGATTTCAACATGCAATACGGCAATTTCACGCACCAATCGCGTGTTAAACGACACCAAGCCCCACGGCATGACTGTGGACTTCCTTCAGTCAGGAATCAAAGCGAAAGCCTGTAGGAAGAAGAGGGCACGGACAACAAATAATCAGATATTGAAATTGAAAAAATAAAGGAGAGAAACACAGGGTTGTTGTGTCGGAATAATTTACACTTTTACCTTTACCTTTACCTTTATTGCCTGCCTTGTATTCGCAACCTATTGTATTTGTTGTAAAAATTATAACTAGCCTGCATTTTGCTTAATAATTTCTGAGACGCTTATTTAATCACCTTTAATCTGGTATGTAGGGAGTAACAATGAAGAAGAAAACAGCAGTACTACTGGCAACAGCCGCTTTGGTTTTGTCCACCAGCGCCAACGCCGCCTTGATCGACCGTGGCAACGGCCTGATCTATGACGATGATCTGGACATCACCTGGATGGCAGATGCCAACTACGCGCAGACCAGCGGTTATGATGCTGATGGTCGCATGAACTGGAATGACGCAGTGGCCTGGGCCGATGGCCTAAGCTACGGCGGTTATGACGACTGGCGCTTGACTAGTGTTAATGAACTTGGGCACCTTTTTTATGATGAGCTAGGCGTTTCAGCGTGGAATTCTATTCTTACCAGTACAGACCCTGATCTAGGATTGTTTACAAATCTTCAGTCCAGCGTCTATTGGTCGGGTACTGAGTATGCGCCCAATACCAATCTCGCGTGGGACTTTCATTCCGACTACGGTCTCCAGGGCACCATCAATAAGAGCAATGAGTTCTATGCCTGGGCTGTTCGCTCCGGCGATGTCGCCGCCGTTGCGGTGCCTGAGCCTGCCACACTGTTGTTGCTGGCCGCAGGTTTGGCCGGTATTGCAGGTGCTAAAAGGCGGCGTTGTTGATTGGGTGATTCGGAGGCTTTGACCCTTTGAGGGGGTGCAGGGGGAGCCTTCCCCTTGCTCATGCCCGGTAGGGTATGACGGGATTTTTTACACTTGGTTTTGATTGATGGCACGTTACGAACACCTTCCGATCTACAAGCAGGCCATGGACGTGGCGGTGCATTTCGAAAAGGTGGTGGCGGGTTTTTCCCGTTACCACAAATATACCCTCGGCACTGAGCTGCGCAATAAAAGCCGCGAGGTGGTGGCGCTGATTGTTAGAGCTAACGGCGAACGCGACAAACGACCACTGTTGCTGGAATTACGCGCTTGTTTGGATGAGTTGCTGATATTGGTTCGGTTAGCCAAGGAGGTGCGTGCTTTTAAAAGTTTCAAGGCCTTTCAATATGTAATTGAACAGGTCGTATCGGTTTGCAGACAGAACGAAGGCTGGTTGAAAAGTACGGCCAAACGCGGTTAGGGAGCCAGAATCACCACATCGATGTAGTTTCAGAGTGGTGAGTGTGCCGAGTAACATCATTGTGCGCCTGTTCCGCCTGTCGTGATGGCAGGCATGACTATTCAGGGCGGAATACCCATTATGGGATTTCCAACCGGTGGGGTTATTGCGCAACAAATAGGCGAGATAACCATTAAGTGGACAGGTTAACGTTCAGTCCAACAACTATTGGTCGGGTACTGAGTATGCACCCAATACCAATAACGCGTGGAACTTCAATACCAACAACGGTAACCAGAACAACAACAATAAGAACAATGAGTTCTATGCCTGGGCTGTTCGCTCCGGAGAATGATGCCCCAAACCAAACTTGATCTCTCCTTTGCTAACCTCTATCAGCAGTATCGGCGTTGTCGTAGCAACAAGCGAAATACCGTGAATGCGTTGCGGTTTGAGGCAGAGCAGGAGAAACAGCTAATCCAGTTGCAGCAAGAACTGGAAAGCCGTACCTATCGCCCCGGCCGTTCTGTCTGCTTTTTTGCCACCCGCCCCAAGCTGCGCGAAATTTTCGCTGCTGATTTTCGTGACCGGGTAGTCCACCATCTGCTGGTGGATTATCTGGAACGCATCTGGGAGCCGCTGTTCATTCATGACTCCTACGCCTGCCGTAAAAACAGAGGCGTGCAAGCGGGGGTAAAACGGCTGCAAACCTTTCTACGCCAAGTGACAATTAATGGAACGCGGCCTGCGTGGTATTTGCAACTGGATATTCGCAACTACTTCATGCGCATCGACAAGCGGATTTTGTTTGAGCTGCTGGCCAAGCGTATTAAGGATGACACGGCACTATGGCTGACACGTATGCTGGTATTTCATGATTGCACGCAGAATTATCAGCTCAAAGGTAACCCAGCGTTGGTGCAAGCCATTGCGCCCCACAAGACCTTGTTTAATGCAGCGCCCGACAAAGGCTTGCCCATCGGTAATCTCAATAGCCAGTTTTTTGCCAATGTTTATCTCAATGAGCTGGATCAGTTTGTAAAACACACATTGAAGTGTCGCCACTATCTACGCTACTGCGATGACTTTGTTTTAGTGTCGCATGATCATGACCAGTTGCGTGAATGGCAGCAAAAGATTGAGCGGTTTCTGCATGACTGTTTGTCTTTGGAATTGAATCCAAAGCAACGCCTGCAACCGGTGAGTAACGGTATTGATTTTCTGGGCTATATTGTGCGGCGCGATTATCTGTTGGTGCGCAGGCGGGTGATCAATCATCTAAGAGAGAAGCTACATGCCTACGAAAAACAGTTGGTGACAGTGAATAATGGTGTGTGTTGTTACCGTTATGACGAGTCGCTGTTAGATGAACTGCATGCCACGCTCTCCTCTTATCTAGGGCATTTTAAGCTGGCCAATAGCTGGCGTTTGCAGCAGGCGATATGGCGGGAGTTCTATTTTATTAGCAACTATTTTGAGTGGGATAGCAGCTCAAGGAAGTTGCTGCGTAAATACAAGGTGCCTAAGGGCTTTGGTCGCGTAAGGCAGCAGTATTATTGGTTTCGCTGGCGCTTTAGTGGAGACGTGCTGCTGTTTCGGGTGGGGCGGTTTTATGAGTTTTACCATTCTGGGGATCGTGATGTCGCCAGAGTACTGGGGTTGAGACAGATGCGAGCCAACCAGCGCGGGGCGAAGTATGGTTTTCCGGCGGCTCATCGAAGTCGATACCTTGTCCAACTTGTTAATGCCGGTATTTCTGTTTGTGTCATTGAGCAGGCTGAGAATGCAAGTAGTAGCGTTGCTGGACGTATGCCCTATAAGCGCCTTATGGCTGTTTAGCCACGCCTTGAGTTGTTCGGCCTGAATAAAACCTGGACGCACTCGACCAACCGGCGCCACCAATGTGGGTGTGCCATGAATATTGTGGTCACGGGCAAACGATTCGACTTGAGAGATTGCGGTGGTGGCTTTACTCAGGCAGGCTTGATCGGTGTTGTCAGGGAGAGCCTTTCCCGCCATAATGGTATCAAGGGCCTTCAACGGGTCGCCAGAACAGAGAGTAGTGGCGGCTTTACTTTTAAGCGTTGGGATGCAGACCTTCCACTGGGTACATGATGGCGTAGACTTCTACATCCGTTTGAGTGCCAATAGTTGGTCGTGAAACTTCTTGCACCAGGAGCAATTAGGGTCGAAGAAGACCGCCAATTTTTGTGGGCCGCTGCCACCGTGTTTCACTGCGGTGTCTAGTGGCAGACTTTCCCATGCAACCGTTTCCTGAGATGAAAGAATAGCTGCCGACTACCAGATATTGTCCGGTAGGGCCGGAATAAAGCACGTTACTACCCGCAACGATCTCAACCAAGCCTCAACAGGCGCGAGTTGGATAGAAGTGATCTTGGTGTTGGGCAATGCCTTACGGACTGTCTTTTCTACAGCACTAAAATCAATAGATTCAGCGCTTGCAGTCGACTGCCATTAAGTTAATTGCCATATATTTTCTTAACTTAATGGCTGTGATGTGGAAGAGTGGGAGGAGAAGAAACTAGGATTTCCATGCTTAATTTAATACGCAACTGCGCTTGCTGTCACCTTGTGACTGCGATACATTGATGAGCTTTAATTGGCTATTTAAAAAGGAAATAAAGTGAAAACCAAACGACTTAAAATTTCTTTCGTTTTAGCGTTACTGTTGCTCTTAAACGGCTGCTCTATGATCCCTGGAATGGGCAATAATTCTTCGGGTGCGAGTGCATTGATTGGCATGTTAACCAGTCAGTTAGGTGTGAGTAACGAACAGGCTCTGGGTGGTACAGCAGCACTTTTTGGATTGGCAAAGCAGAGCTTGAGTGCGGGTGACTTTTCGAGTGTGACAAAATCATTGCCAGGTATTGGTTCTTTATTAGGTATGGCATCAATGGGTGGTGGTTCTTCAGATGTGAGTGCTGGTGGTGGCTTGGCAAGTGTGGCTGGGCAGTTTTCAAGTTTAGGTTTAAGCCCTGATATGGCAGGGAAATTTGTTCCTGTTGTTTTAGACTATGCCAAATCAGCGGGCGGTGATAATACGATGAACTTGCTTCAAGGCGTTTTGAAATAAGCTATAAATTAGGGAGTGTAACAAGCACTCCCTGTTCCAGAGTTCAATTCAAAAATAGTTGATAAGCTGGATTATCGGTCTCTTCTTGGTGGCGATAATCGAATGTTTTTAAGAACTCTTGAAAGTCAGAGTTCTTTTCTGGAGGAACCTGAATGCCTGCTAATACTCGGCCATAGGCAGCCCCATGATTCCTATAATGAAACATACTGATGTTCCAGTGGTTGCCAATACATGATAAAAATTGCAAAAGTGCCCCCGGTCGCTCAGGAAATGTAAAACGGAACAGTCGTTCATTTTCTACTTTACTTGCATGGCCGCCTACCATGTAGCGTACATGAAGCTTGGCAATTTCATTGTCTGACATATCAATGACTGAATATTTATTTGACTCAAGTTGTCGAATAATATCATTTTTAGAGGTCTGGCCATCTAATTCTATGCCAACAAAAACATGAGCTTGCTTTGAATCCGCATAACGATAGTTAAACTCAGTGATATTTGATTGTCCTAATGTTTTACAGAATTTTTTGAAGCTGCCCAATTGCTCTGGAATCGTAACAGCCAGCAATATTTCATGCTTCTCGCCCAGCTCTGCTCGCTCTGCAACATGTCGCAGGCGGTCAAAATTCATATTGGCACCACTGTTAATGGCAACAAGATTTTTCCCTGTGATTGCATGCTGCTTTACATACTTTTTAAGGCCAGCTACTGCAAGTGCACCAGCGGGCTCAACAATTGAGCGTGTATCATCAAAAATATCCTTGATGGCTGCACATATTTCATCTGTATTTGCAAGTATGACTTCATCGACAGTTTGGCGGGTGATACGAAAAGGCTCTTTGCCAACCTGGCGTACTGCAACACCATCTGCAAAAAGTCCTACTTGCTTGATTTTTATGCGTCGATTAGATTGCAGGGCGCTATGCAAACAGGCGGCATCCTCCGGCTCGACCCCAATGATTTTAATGTCCGGATAGAGATGTTTGATATAGGCTGATACACCTGCAATTAAACCACCACCACCCACAGGAATAAAAATGGCGTGTAGATCACCTGAATGCTGACGTATGATCTCCATGGCAATGGTGCCTTGGCCGGCGATGACTTCGGGATCATCATAAGGATGAATAAAGGTCATAGACCCAGATTTTGAAAGCTCTTTGGCGTGGGTGTAAGCTTCGTCATAACTGTCACCAAACAGTATGACCTGCGTACCACGGCTGCGAACGGCAGACACTTTAATATCCGGCGTGGTTTTAGGCATGACAACAACAGCTTTGATATTAAGCTTTTGTGCTGAGAGTGCGACGCCTTGTGCGTGATTACCCGCTGATGCGGCAATCACACCCTTCTCTTTTTCGGCTTGACTTAAATTGACAATTTTATTGTAAGCACCACGTAATTTAAACGAAAAAACCGGTTGAAGATCTTCACGTTTGAATTGTATGTAATTATCCAGTCTCAAAGAGAGTTTCGGTGCATATTCCAGTGGTGTCTCTTTGGCAACATCATACACAGGGGCTTTGAGAATTTTTTCCAGATATCGTTTGGGCATGGCGCGGTTACTTTTTGGTTAAAACAGAGGAACAATATACTGCTCTTATGGGAAAGTCACGGGTGGTTGCGGTATTATGTCGTACGGTTTTTGAGATAATGCATCCGTTATTAAAAACAGGAGATAAAAATGACACAAGATGAAATGAAAAAGCAGGTAGCCAGAGCAGCGCTGGAGTATGTGGATGTAGGTGGAATTATTGGTGTAGGCACGGGTTCTACCGCCAATCACTTTATTGATGCACTGGCAGAAATTAAACATAAAATTGATGGCGCAGTGGCAAGCTCTGAAGTCACCGCTATGCGTTTAAAAAGCCATGGTATTGATGTAATTGATCTGAATTCAGCGGGTGATCTCTCTGTATATGTGGATGGCGCAGATGAATCAACACGTTTTTTGCACCTTGTTAAAGGAGGTGGCGGTGCATTGACGCGTGAAAAAATAGTAGCTGCTGCCAGTAAAACTTTTGTCTGTATTGCCGATGATTCTAAACTGGTTGATATCCTGGGGGAATTTCCACTACCCATTGAGGTGATTCCAATGGCGCGTAGTTATGTGGCGCGTCAAATTGTTAAGCTGGGCGGAGATCCAGTACTTCGGGAAGAGTTTACAACGGATAATGGCAACATCATTCTGGATGTTCATAACCTGCAAATTATGGAACCCGTAAAAATGGAAGCACAATTGAACAATATTGCGGGTGTGGTGACAAATGGTCTGTTTGCAATTCGTCCCGCTGATGTATTGTTGCTGGGCAGCAAGGATGGCGTTAAAACAATTACTTAATTATTACCATATGGTTTGATATTTTTTATGTTCATGTTCCATCTGAATTCTGTAAGCAGTGGTGCTGCATTATGCATGTGAAAACTTGCAGGGTTTGGATTTGAATATCAAAAATATTCTCAGAATATTCGTCTGTTTATGCGGGGTGGCAAGCTTTATTGTTCCCAGTATTGGTTATTCAGCCCTTGAAGGTGTGCCTGAATCTGATGGAAGGGTGCCTGAAGGGGTCTTTGCCCCTGACACATCAAGCTTTGATGATGCGCAAGATGATATAAAATTACTGCCTGAGTCCAATTTGGAAGATGATCTGTCAATGGAGGGCACCCCGTCTTCCAGTGAAGAAGTTAAGCCTGAGGCCGACCAAAAATCATCACCTGAAATTAAAACTAAAACAGAAGTGATAGAAGAACCTTCAACAGCCTCTGAAGAGAAAGGTGATCTTTCACAGTTTTTTATCGGTTCAAAATGGCCAGAATTGAGTGTGAGTGGTTATCTGAAAAATGAAACAGCATATCGTTTTCGAGAACCTCGCTCTTTTACGAAAATCAGAAATATTTTCTACCTGAATGCAGGTTATGAAATAACTCCCGATATTAAACTCAATTTTTCGGGCTGGGCGTATCACGATCTTGTCTATGATTTGTATGATTACCAGACAATCGCGGCACGCTTAGAGCGTGAAGCGAAAGAGCCGTTGGTATTTATAGCCAATCTGCCAGAAGAGAAAGATTCACCCGTTTCAGAATTGAGAGAGCTTTATCTTGATCTGTTTTTTGAAAATGTTGATGTTCGTCTTGGAAAGCAATACATCATCTGGGGGGTACTGGAAGGTAATCGAGTCACTGATGAGATGAATCCGCTTGATTTTCGTGAGCTTTTTTTGCCTGATTTACTGGACTATCGTGTGCCACTCTGGTCTGCTAAAGTCGATTATTACCGAGATGAAGCGGACTACCAATTTGTTCTTATACCACAGCTCAAATTTCATCAACCGGCCCCCCAAGGCTCAGAATGGGAGCTGTTGCAAGAAGTACCCAATACAACATATCCAGAGACGTATAAACTCTCAAATGCTGAGTTTGCTTTTAAAGCAACAACAGGTCAGTTTTTAGATACTGAAATTACACTGAGTTATTTTTATACATGGGATGATTACCCCGTGCTATTTCGGCGCTTGAAGGTTGACCTTGATCCAGCACCAACTTTTTTCCCGACCTATACACGCATATCTATTTTTGGAGCAACTTTTATTAAGCCTGTGAATGAATACATCGTAAAAGGTGAATTTGCTTACGTGCCGGATAAATATTTTGGTATCTTTAATGATACTGATGGAGATGGTGACGGGTTTCTTGATCAAAATGGAGTGTTCAAAAAAGCTCATATACGCTGGGGATTGGGTATTGATTTTAATTATAGAGGCATGGAAATTTCCCCGGCTATTGTTCAGTGGATTATTTTTGCGTATGACAAACCTATTATTCAAGACGAAATTGATACCAGTTTAAGCCTCTATCTGCGCAAAGATTTGCATGAAATTAATGCATTGTTTGAGTTGTTGGCAATTTATTCAGTTAATTTTAAAGATGCTTATCTGCAACCAAAAATTGCTTTTCGAATCACAGATAACTTGCAAATTACTGGTGGTTTTGACCTGTTCAGTGGGGAAAATTCACAGTTTGGTGTCGGGATTGGGGGAGATGCACAATCGGGTAATTTAGTTATCGTTGAAGAGCGAGCTCGGTTTTTTGGAAATTTTGATGATAACGATCGAATTTTTGTAGAGTTTAAATACGCTTTTTAAGCGGGATATCTGGATGTTTTATTGCAGTTTTTCTTTAAGTCGAATATTAATCCAAATCCTTTCCTTTGGGACTCTATTGTTAAGTGCTACGGTTTATGCAGAACCTCAGACTTTGGAAAGCTTTTGGGATGGTGATTCCATTATTGGAGAGGAGACGGTTCCTGAGCCTGAAAGCGATATCTTTATTGATGATAGTGTGTTGGGAAATACACCATTGGATATCCATAGTGAAGACCTTGATCAGCTGGAGCCTGAAACAAAACCGGAAATTAAGCACTACTCTGATGATTCAGCAAAAAAAGAGATTGATATTCCTTTGGTTGTTGACCCTGAAGATAAAGAGAGCGAATCGGATGCTGCCAGTGAAACCGGTCTTATTATTAAGCCTGCTGAAGAATCAAAGGTATCAGACACTCCTGCAGAGCCACTGGAAGCACCTGTTGAAGCAGTTGTTACGGAAGAAAAAGGGTATTTGTCACGGTTTTTATCCGCATTAACCATACCGGGTTTTAGTGTTAACGGCTATATAAAAAATGAGACGGCATACCGCTTCCGTGAGCCTCGTTCAATGACCAAAATAAAAAATATACTCTATTTGGAAGCGCAATATGTACCGAGTGATATGCTGAAGTTTAACGCGGCGGGTTGGGGCTATTATGATCATGTTTATGACTTGTTTGATTATCAAACAATTTCAGCACGTTTGGAGCGTGAAGATAAAGAGCCGCTGGTTTTTATAGAGGATTTGCAAGAAAACAAAGACTCTTCCGTGGTTGCCCTGCGTGAACTTTATGTCGATATTTTTTTGGATGATTTTGATATTCGTCTGGGAAAACAGTATGTTGTTTGGGGGGTGCTTGAAGGCAACCGGGTGACAGATGAAATTAATCCCATAGATTTTAGAGAGCTCACACTACCTAATCTTATCGATTATCGAATACCGCTCTGGACCGCCAAGGTGGATTACTATCGAGACGAAGCCACGTATCAATTTCTCTGGATTCCTGAACTCAAGTTTCATAAGCCGGCACCAGGTGGCTCTGAATGGGAGCTGTTACAGAGTGTCGAAGGTACCTATTTTCCTGAATCATATAAACTTGTGAACTCTGAATTTGGTGTCCGCATGACAACGGATCGTTTGTTCGATTCGGAAATTGCGCTGAGTTACTTTTATACATGGGATGATTATCCCGTAATGTTTCGCCACATGAGAGTCATGTTAGATGCCGACCCTATATTCTTTCCGACCTACTCACGCATGTCACTTTGGGGGGCAACAATACTCAAGCCAATAGGAAAAACCATTTTAAAAGGTGAGATTGCTTACGCACCGGATAAATACTTTGGTATTCAAAATACAACGGACGGGGATGGTGATGGATTTCTCGATCAAAATGGGGTGTTTAAAAAGGCACATGTTCGCTGGGGGCTCGGAGTTGATTTTAATTATAAAGGCATGGAAATATCCCCGGCCATTGTGCAGTGGATTATTTTTGCGTATGACGAACCGATTATTCAGGATGAGTTTGAGACGACAATCAGCCTCTATCTGCGTAAACCCCTCTCTAAAGGCCGTATGCTGTTTGAACTATTGGCTATTTATTCGCCAAACTATAAAGAGAGCTATATGAAGCCAAAAGTTACATTTATGATGTCAGACAATTTTCAGTTCACTGCGGGTTTTGATCTGTTTCAAGGAGAAAAGTCCCAGTTTGGTGTGGGCGTGGGAGGCACTGCTCAATCAGGTAATTTAGTGGCAATTGAGCAACGTGCCCGATTTTTTGGTAATTTTAATGAAAATGACCGGTTTTTTGTTGAATTTAAATATTCATATTAATCGGCTTGGAAAGTGATAAGAATAAACCAGGAGCTTGTACTATTTTATGTTGAAACCCTTTTATTCACTGGGATTGAAATATCCAAAGCTCATATTGTTAGCAATTGCAATGTTAACACTCTATTTTGCATTGCAGCTCCCCCAGCTTCGCTGGGAGACGGATGCGCGAGTCTATCTTCCTAATGGACATCCTGCCATTTTGTACGATGAAAAGGTCGATGCAATTTTTGGTGTTAAAGATGCCATGGTTATCGCAATTGTCAATGAAGAAGAGGGCGTATTTAATCCTGATACATTAGCCCATATTGCTTCAATTACTGAAAAGCTTGCAGCACTACCCGGTGTTAAAGCGAATCGTACTCTTGATGTCGTCTCACTTTCGACTGCAACGCTGTTTGTCGGTGACGAGGAGTCTATTGGCTCCATGGCATTGATGAAAACACCGGCAACGGATGAAACGTCTATAGAAGAGTTGAAAAAAATTGTCTACGGCAATGCGGATCTGTTTGTGGGCAATATCGTGTCAAAAGATGGTAAGGCCGCCATGATTCGGGCACGGCTCAAAGAAGGGGCTGATAACCGTTATATGACTTATTGGCAAGTCAAAGCCATTCTTGACGCTGAATATGGTGTGGCGACTGAATGGGGTGAGTGGTCAGGAGAAGGGGATTGGGGCGGTGGCGAATGGGAGGATAGTTCAGCCTGGGAAGGTGGCAGCCAGTCATCACAGAGCAGTTTTGATAAAGTTTATATTTCAGGTCGGCCCGTCATCGAAGTAACTTCAGGGCTGGATGCAATGACTGATATGAAAATCATGGTTCCGATGCTAGTGGTTGCGATTGGATTGGCTCTGTTTATTATTTTTCGTAACGCACGGGGTGTCGTGTTGCCTATAGCCGTTGTTACGATTTCGATTATCTGGACGATGGGTGCAATGGTGCTGATGGGTATTCCGCTGTATACCATTTCAACGATGTTGCCCGTTATTTTGGTCGCGGTGGGAATCGGTGATGCTGTGCATCTGATGAGTCGCTATTATGATCATGTATTGCAAGATCCACATGGTGATGCACATGGGATTGTTCAAAAAATGATGCATGAACTTGGGCCGCCGCTTTTGGTGACTTCGCTTACGACATCAATCGGGTTTTTGTCTTTTTATTTTGCCGAGATGCCACCGTTCAAGATTTTTGGCCTGTTTACCGTTTTGGGAATTATGTTTAGCTGGCTTATTTCTGTGTTGATAATTCCAGCAGCATTAAGTTTATTAAAGCCTAAAGTGGGTAACTATTTAGCCAGGCAGCGTTCGTTACGAATTCGCTCTGAGCAAAGCGTATTAACTTTAAAGCTGGTTCAGGCGAGCCGGCTGTTTGTACGTTATCGAACAGCTATCGCGGCGATTATTGTAGTGATTTCTATACTTTCTGTGATGGGTGCATCACGGCTTTTTGTTGATTCCAGCTGGATGAGCGATTTCAGGGAAGACAGTGATATTGTTGTTTCAAATAATGTCTTGAATAATAAATTTGATGGCACACTGTTTCTTAACGTGGTGTTTGAAAGTGAAGAAAATGATGCGATAAAGTCACCAGAGCTACTGAAAAAAATTGAAGAGATGCAGTTGTATCTGGAGCAATTTCCTTATGTAGGTGACTCACTCTCTATTGTTGACTACCTGAAAAGTGTTAATAAAAATCTGAACTCCGGGCAAGAAGCGTATAACGTATTGCCCGATTCCAGGGCAATTATCGCTGAATATCTCTATTTGCTCTCGATCTCAGGGCAGCCGGAACAACTCAGTGAAGTGATTGATTATGATTACCGTCGTACACTTGTGAGCTTTTCGATTAAAACGGACCATACACAAGATCTTAAAGTTATTATTGATGCGGCCGAGTCATATATCGATAAAGAGTTTAAAGAGTTCCCTGTTGAAGTGAATCTGGCAGGTTCGGCCAATAATTCATTCGTATGGGCGAAGCTGTTGATAGAGAGTCAGGCGATTGCCATCATATTTTCAAAAATTGGTATCTTTCTTATTGCATCACTGTTATTTCGATCAATGATCATCGGTCTGTTTGTTGTGTTACCCGTCACACTCACAACATTAATTATGGCGGGAGTTGCCGGTGTATTAAGAATACCGATTGATGTTTCAACAACATTGGCTGCGGGGGTGGCAATTGGAGTAGGGGTTGATTATGCCGTGCACTATATTTTTAAATATAAAGCTACGTTGAATGAATTCTCAGACTCTATGCTAGCGACGACAGAAACATTCCGGCGTGTCGGGCGTACGATCGTATTGAATGCCTTGATCGTTATTACAGGTTTTGCTGTATTACTATTTTCACAGTTTCCGCCCCATATTAAATTGGGATATTTTGTAATTATTTACATGATGCTTAGCTGTCTGGTTGCATTGATCATATTACCGGTGTTGTTTTCATTCTACAAACCCATCAATAAAACCGAGGGTGTTGGTGCAGCTGCATAGTGGATTGATAAAATACTTGAGCACTATGATGTTAATAGTGCTCCCTGTTTCTGATGCTGTTGCTGATAATAATGAGCTGAGCTGGGGTTTTTCCCCTGTTATTACTTATTCCAGGCCTAAGCTGAAATTGCTCAATGAAAAAGAGCTTAAAGCTCCCATTGTTTTAACAGCCAATAGTCTGGATGAAGTTGGCAACAGCATAAAAACACCCTTTACATTCAATAATCCACTGGATGATTTCGAGGCGGGTTTATCGGGAGGTATTGAATTTCAATGGCGCTTGCATAAAAACCACTCCTTGGTATTGGGTTACAGCTCATGGGAGGGTGTCTCCAGTGGCTCGATCAGTGCTAATTTTCCATTGCAGGAAATATTGAGCAATACTATTCAGAACAGAAAAACAAAGCTGTCATATAACGAGTTTTTTGTTGGTTGGCGTTATCGGTTATTTCAACGTAATAAATATAATTTTTATTTTCAGTCAGGCTTTAATGAACTGTATGATATCGATTTCAGAGAAGATTTAAGCTTTGAATTTATTGATTTACCTACTTTTTCAGTCGTGGGTGGATTGGTCAATACACCGCAACGTAATATTATTGTACAAGCGCAAAGTACCGGAACCTTAATGCTGCAATTTGGCGCTGGAGGTGAGTATTTTTTAGCAGACTGGTTTTCGCTGGGGTTTGAAGCAGGCTATAGCTTTGGGCTTGAGGATGCAACACTCAAGAACCAGCAGCGGCGCTGGGATTTTTTGGCAATGGATAATATAAGTACGGCCGCGATGAATTTGCCGACTAAAAAAGTGGGCAATGAAACGCAATATTTGAGTGATTTTTATTATGATGAGGATGAAGAGGAGTACGTCGCTGTTTACGAAAAATTAGGGCTTGATTTTGATAGCTGGAAAGTCATGTTGAAGTTTACTGTGTATTATTAAATTATAAATATGCGTAAATTAATCCCGATCTTTATTATTTTGGCGTTATTGGTTGCACTATTATTAGTGTTGATGCCTCAGCCAGTGATACAGACATCAGAAAAAAACAGTCGTCTGATAAAAGATCCCGTTCAGCTTATTGAGCCTGAAATAACCTCAAAGCAAGAGCTTCCCTCTTCTCTCGAAAAAATAGACAGCCTGACTTCAATCACGATACCTACTCAGATTAGTGAACCACAAATTGTAGAACTTCATAAATTGTTGCCATCAAAAGCTGTGAATAATTCAGTGCAGGCTCCAGTTTCTATACGGCTCAGCAAGCCACAAAAAACGCACAAGCAAAAATTACTTGCGCTTGGTAAAAAATATATCAGTGCTGGTGATATTGAAAGCGCAATCACTATTTTTTCTGATGCTTTGAAAAAGTTTCCAAATGATATTGATGTGCTCAACCATCTTGGTATTGCATATTCGATGAATAAACAGTTCGCTCAGGCACAAGAAATATTTTTAAAAGTAATAGAGCAAGATGCAAAGGCAACTGGTGCACATATGAATGTTGCCAGAATATTTGGTCAGCAGGGAAATAGTGAAAAAGAGCGCTACCATCTCACTCAGGTTGTTATACAAGAGCCTGATAGCAAACGGGGCAAACAGGCACAGTCCCGCTTATGGCTATTAAAAGGTAAAGATTTTTTTCAGAAAAAAGAGTATCAGAAGGGTGAGGCTGAGATTAAAAAATTGTTGAAAGAGCATCCAAATTCACCCGCAGCACTTTTTGCTTTGGGTTCAGCTTATCTGCAGCAAAATAGAGGTGAAGAAGCCGTAAAGATATTTACTCAGTTAGCTGAAATTGATCCAGATAACTTTAAAGCTCAGCTTGGATTGGCTCGTGCTTATTTAAATACAGGGCAGTTTGAAGAAGCATTCGTGCAATTTGATAAAGTAACAGATATTGCACACCGTGATGCACAAAAAAAGCAACTGAAAGCTGTGATGCTCAATGCATACATGGATTATGGAACACAGCTATCAAAACAGGGGAAATTAAAGTCAGGGCAAGAGCAATTTAAAAAAGCCATTGAGTTAGACCCTAACAATCCGCGTGCTCATTTTGGTCTTGGAGGCACATACCTTCACATGAAGCAGCTCAATGAAGCGCTGGCATCTTATGAACGTGTGACAGAGCTCGATCCGGCCAATCCAATTGGTTACAGGCAGTTGGGAAATGTATTGCTGGGGTTGGGGCGGTTTAATGAAGCCGCTGAGGCTTATTTAACAGCAGTCACACTTGAAAAAAATCCTGAAAAAGCAGAAGAGTTATTATTTAAGGCGCAAATTGCGCTGGCTCGTGGTGAGCTAAAAGCAGAAAATTATGATGCAGCAGAAAAATTATTGCAGGCTCTGATTGACTTAAATCCCGATGAATATGAGCCTTACCTTTATATGGGGTTTGTAAAAAACCGCAAAGGGGATTTGGATGAAGCTGTAAAAATGTATGAAAAATTACTGGAATTAAGGCCTGGTTATATTCCAGGGTTATGGTTTTTGTCGCTGCTTTATGAGCAAAAAGGTGAAGACCAGCAAGCATTAATGGGTTACAGAAAAATTGTGAATGGCTCTACTGGAAAACTGGCTGAACAATCAAAAGAGCGTATACGCATGGTTGAGCGTCGCCTGCGTCCTGACTCTTATGCCATGACCTACCAAATGGGTTATGACGATAATGTGAATCAAAGCCCGGATCAGCCTGACTCTGATTACCGAACCGATCTGTTTTTTAATTTAGCGTACCAGTTCAGGCCTAAAAAAAATCTGAGATATGACTTGAGCTTATCCCCTTCATACTCTGTTTTTCACCTTCAGCAATTTGACTTTTTTTCTTATGACGCAAGTGCCTCTATTAACTCCGGGCCACTGGATCGTTACTGGACACTGGGCTATAGCTATCGGAAAAACAGTCGCTTGATGCTGGACCAAGGTATCAGCCGGAGTTCAGTGTATAAAATGAGTGGTTACCGGCGCTTAAATATGAGAAGTATCTCACCTGAAACCTGGGGTTTGGATGTCAGCTCTGTTGTGACAGGGGGGTTCTCCTATACGGATAAAGAGTCATTAGTCGGAACGGTTTCCGATGCAAGAATTTATACGGCCAGTGCGACTCTCAGGCAGCCCTTTGTCATGCGTAGTAATTTACGTTTGGGATATACCCTGACACGAACAGACAATAAAAATGAGGTGGATGCAGATTTTGCAAATACCAGTCATGAATTCAGTGCGAATTTGAGTAAAAGTTTCAGGCATAAGTTATCGGGGAGTTTGAGTTATCAGCT
>WFXF01000089.1 GCA_015490755.1 Gammaproteobacteria bacterium | reverse complement strand
ATAAACCAGCCAATCAAGGAGTGCATGGTCATTCTCCCTCTGATGCAACAGGATTCACACGACGACCGGCCATAAAAGAGGCGAGTGGTGTGGTGGCGATGCGCCAACGGGAGGGGTAGTTCTGCTCTAGTGTTTCGCGCCCGGGCACTTTGACGATGACCTGATTACCCTGATGCAGCAGCACCGTTGAATGAAACGAACGCAAGTGGTCACTATCATCCAGATACCAGACAAGTCCGCTACGGGTCAACGCACTCTCTGGAATCGCCAAACTGTTACGAAGGGGACGCCCAGGTAAATTAACCTGCACAAAATGACCGAGCAAAGCTTTGTTATCGGATTTTTTATCAACAGTTAAAAACAGGCGGTATAGACGGGTTTCCGGATCGAGAAAACCACCCCGCTCAATACGAGCCAGGGCTATTTCCACGCCAGACATGTCACGTACCGATGCAGTTTTCCTGCGCCAGTCTTTATCCAACATGCTCCACTGCTGTTCACTCAGTGCAACGGCGATCTCCTGTTGTGTATCCTGAATGATATGCAAAAGATCTTCACCTTCCAGCAGGGTTTGCCCGATGTTGACGTTGCGTGCGGTAATAACCCCTGAAAATGGGGCCGTAATTTGTGTATAAGAGAACATTTTTCTGGCGGCATCCACGCGACTTTTAGCTGCCGCCAGTGTTTTTTCTGCGACATTCAGCTGCGGTATGTTCAACACCAGATCCGATGGGGTTTTATCCAGGCCGGAACGTTGCCAGTTTTTGCTGTTTTGCGACGCTCTGTTTTTCTCTTGCAACAGATTTAATTCCGCCTCTGCCAGCATTTGTTCCGCATCGTGCAGATCTGCAAGGTAGCGACTGGCTTCGATTTGAATCAACATATCCCCCTTTTTGACACGCTCACCCACAAATGCCTGGGCGAACACTTTTTCCACTTCGCCACTCACTTGAGACTTGAGGGTCGTCGCCCAGCGTGGCTTGATTTCGGCATATGTTCGGATCACTCCTGTATTATCCTGAGGTTGCGGATTGACAATGGAGACCGGTGGCAGATATTGTGCTTCCTGCTTTTGCTCAACCTCTGCGACATCTTCCAGCCCATCCACCACAATGATCACCAGAAGCAAAATAAGCAGGGAGGCAAACAGCCACCATTTACGATTTTTCATGACTATCTTCCTCATGACCATTGTCCTGAAGCGGTTCTATTGGCAAGCCCAAGGCCATGACTAAATCGAGACGGTTTTTGAGATATCTGACTTCCCTGTCATTCAATTCAATGAGGGATTCAATACGCTCTATTTTGATTAAAAAATAATCTGAAAGTGATAAATTTCCATCAACAAAACGCTCCTCGGCAGAGGATAGTTTTTTCTCTGAGTCACTGAATTCGGCCTGTTTCTGATCGATCTGCCAACTCAACAGATTATCGATAGCCATCGCATTTTCCACTTCCCGCATGGCCTTGAGCACCGTATTCTGATATTGCCACCAGAGCGCCTCTGATTCTGCGGATTTTTGCTTGGCAGTGGCTTTGATCTGTCCGCTATTGAACAGCGGCTGAGTCAATCCACCGATCAGTTGCCAGATGAGATCACCACGCAGTGCTTTTTCCAGCGTAGTTCCACTTTTAGAGGTCGAGGCCGTGAGATTTATTTGTGGTAATAATGCTTTGTGTGCAGCACTTTCTAATCGACGAAAGGCACGCATTTCTGAAAATGCCGCCTGAATATCGGGACGATTGACCAGAGCGGTGGCGGGAATATCGCTTTCGAGTGCCACTAAATTGACCGGAATAAAATCATCACCCACGAACAATTCAGCAACCGGAGAACGACCGCGCAGAGTGTTCATAAGTTGCAACACCATCCGCTTCTCTAGCTCTGTTTCGCGCAAACGGGATTGACTGCGCTTCTGACTGTTTTTGGCATCCAGAAAAAACTCGTAGGGCACCAGGCCTACCTGGAAAGCCCCCTGATAATAGCTAAACGGTATCAGGCCTGCCTGGTAAGCATCCTGATAATAGTTAACCAAATCGGCTTGTATCTTATTAAGATCGATGAGATATTTTTCGGCCTTGGCATAGCCGCGATATTCTATCCACAAGCGTGCCGCTTGAATGATCAATACCCGCCTGAGTTGTTGCAGGTCATATTGGGCTTTATCTGCCAGGTGTTGGGCCGCATCGGCATCATCCGAAAGTTTTCCCCAGAGATCTAGCGTCCAGTTGACATCCATGCCCAGAGATACTGTGCTCCCAATCTCTTTCAAAACATCCTTGTTGCGGCTTCCCGTTAGATTAAGATCTGCGCGGGGCCTGTTTTCAGCGTTAGCAATTTTTATGTTGTAGCTTGCTGCCTTGGCCGTAGCGGAAAGAGATTTAAGATCTGGATTATTATTGAGCACCTGTGTGATGTACTGTTGCAGTTCAATGCTCTGATCCATTGCAATAATTGTTTTGGAAAGCTTCTCAAAATCAGGCACCTTCCAGTTTGGCGCAGCTGCAATGGACAGAGACTCAGGCAGAGGTGTCAATTTGCTTGCACATCCTGAAACAAGGGTGCACAGAAGAACGAGAAAGAGCTGTTTTTGCGTCATTATTGCTTTCCGAATATCGCTCAGCATTTGATCGTCAGAAATAATAGTTAAAGCCGGCTACCAACAACTCAGTATTAACATCATAAAATTTTATGTTAGAACTGTTTTGCTCACTGACAATCATCAATTCCAGATTGCTATGCTTCCAGTTAAATGGTTTCCAGTAGGTAATGCCGGTGGCAATCATGCCGAGATCATCTCTGCGCGTGGTGTCAAATAGAGGATTCACCGCGCGATATTTGGCCGAGCCGCCAGAGATCTGACCAAAAATTTCAAAATTTCCCACCTCATAGGCAAGCATCAATTCAATACTGCGGGCAGTAAAGCTGTTGGTCTCACCCTCGGCATTAGTGCGGGTATAGCTCGCTCCACCGATTAAATAGAGGCCATCACTCAAGGTCACAGGAGGGAGAGACGCAACAACTATGTGGGATTTACTGGCGCGTCGCAGTTGTTTGATTTCTGTGGGGCTCAAGCGGGTATTGAGCGACTCACCCACCCGGTCATTTTTTATGGACAAATCCTGATAGGTATAACCAATTGAGGCAAACGTTCCCCAAATATTATTAATGGAAAAACCGACCGCTGCATCCAGTTTGGCGTCTGTTTTTTTGCGATTTTCTCCTGTCAGGTAAGGGTCTTGCCAAACCTGGCCATCCGTCCCCAGCAATAAGGGCACAGACACTGACAGACGGGTGGCATCAGCAAACAGGTAACTGATGCCAACGCCGCCGCCATCAAGCAAACCACCATCCATATAGAGCGTGACACTATTTTCAAAGGTATAGCCCAGTTGAATTTCCGGGAACAGAAAATCATAATTATAATGGGCGGGCTTTTCATTGAGGGACTCGATGCGTTTTTTTCCACCATAGGCATCAAGCTCTCCTTCTCCACTGACACTCCCCACGATTAGCCCTACAGATCCGTTCCAGCCACTCCCTTTAATTTCAGCGAGCGTGGTACTGCTAAACAAGAGAGACCCCAGTATTAGCAGTATCGATATAAATCGTATTTTCATTTTAATACCCCAGGAAAAACTTATCTCTTAGTACTTTATTCCTGGAGGTATTAATGAGATCTTAAGAAAATAGTTGTGGGAGAGTGGTGGTCATAGTGGCTCTGTAGGCCAATGCAGCGCCGGATACCTGATTCCGCAGGTTCACTTTCGGGAAACTTTCTAACATGATGATGTAAAACCTGCATCCTGGAGCCAGCTCCAGATCAAGCTTTTATTTACCGTACCCATATACAGAGTTAAGCTATAGTGGTTTTACTAAAAGAGAGTAACAAGTATGACGCAGAGACCTTTAACCATTGGCCGATTGGCAAAAGCTGCCGAGGTTAATGTGGAGACGATCCGCTATTACCAGCGGGTAGGGCTGATTGTTGAGCCACTCAAATCATTAGAAGGATTTCGGGTTTACTCCAGTGAGGTTATCAATCGAATCCGCTTTATCAAACGCGCCCAAAAACTCGGCTTCAGTTTGCAAGATATCGCTCACCTGCTGGAGTCAGGTGAGGGTCATTGCAATGATGTACGTGAACAGGCTGAGGTAAAACTCAAGCAAATCGAGGTGCAAATTAAAGATCTGCAATCCATACGCAAAACGCTGAAAAATCTCATTAGCGAATGCAACACTGGTGGTGAAAGTGAATGTTGCCCAATCGTGCAGTCACTCACTGAAAACAGCGCCAGAACCTCAACTAAAAAAGGTGCAGGAGCTAACCGACAGGATTTCACCAGCGCAACGAAATACTGAGCTTGACTCTGTACCGGGGTACGGCATGTAGACTCTTCAGAATCACCTGTAATCTAAAGAACAGTATATGCCACATTCTGAAAAACATGGCGAAAACACGCTACCCAAAGGCACCTTATTTGCTGGTGTGGTCGCTGGTATCACCGCCTCGGTCTGTTGTATCGGTCCACTGCTCTTGTTAATGCTGGGCATCAGCGGCAGCTGGATCAGTAATCTCAGCGCAATGGAGCCATACCGGCCACTCTTTATCGGCATTACACTGCTATTTATGGGATTGGCCTTCCGTAAGCTTTATCTCGTACCGCAAAGCTGCGCTGTCGATACGCCTTGCGCACAGCCCGCCAACCTGCGTAAACAACGCATCCTGTTTTGGATAATCACCGCGGTAGTCGTCACCATGATCGCCTTCCCCTGGTATGCGCCCCTGTTTTTATAATAAAGGAGAACCATAATGTTTCGATCACTCAGTTTAGTTTTTATCATGACTTTCTCTAGCCTCGGTTTTGCTTTGCCTGTTGTTGCTCAGGCTGATGAGCAACAAACGCAGCAATCAGTGCTCAAAACCATCACCTTGCAAGTAGATAATATGACCTGTTCCATGTGCCCTTACACAGTAAAAAAAGCACTCAAAAAGGTCGATGGCGTTGCAAGGGTCAACGTCAAATATGAAGGTGATGGCAAAGGCTGGGCCGAAGTTGCTTTTGATCCGGGCAAAACCAATGTGGAAAGTTTGATCAAGGCCACCACCAACGCAGGCTATCCATCACATTTATGACTACACGCCACATCGCCATTGTCGGTACCGGTTCGGGGGCTTTTGCCGCCGCTATTAAAGCCGCAGAAAACGGTGCACGAGTCACGATGATCGAAGGTGGTGAGGTGATTGGTGGCACCTGCGTCAACATCGGCTGTGTACCGTCGAAAATCATGATTCGTGGTGCGCATATTGCTCATTTGCAAGGGAACCATGGCGTTGAAGGCCTGCCACTGAACAGACCGCAAATAGACCGCCGCGCCATGGTTGCACAGCAACAGGGATGGGTGGATAAACTGCGCCATGCAAAATACGAAAGTATTCTTGAGAGTAACCCAAATATAAATCTGCTGCGTGGCATGGCTCGCTTTGACAAAAGCGATACGCTGATTGTGACTAAAAACAACGGTACAGAAGAGAGCATTAAGGCAGATCGCACTCTACTTGCTACTGGAGCCAGAGCAGTCATTCCAGATATTTCAGGGTTAAAAGAGACTCCTTACTGGAGCTCTACCGAGGCGCTGATTGCCGAAACAGTTCCACAACATTTGATCGTTCTTGGCGGTTCGGTGATTGCCCTGGAGCTGGCTCAGGCATTTCGCTATCTGGGCAGTGAAGTGACCCTGCTGGCTCGTAGCACACTGCTTTCCCGGGAAGAGCCAGAGATCGGATTGCAACTAAAAGCGGTATTTGAAGACGAAGGTATCCGCGTATTGAATCACACCATGCCCGAATTGGTCACTCATAACGATGGCCAATTCATTGTAAAAACTCGACATGGTGACATCAGCGGAGACCGGCTACTCGTCGCTACCGGTCGTCAACCCAACACTAATGCCTTGGCGCTGGATAAAGTCGGCATCGAAACTGACCGGCGTGGTGGCATCGTTATCGATGATCACATGCGTACCAGCGTGAAAAATATCTATGCCTGTGGTGATTGCACCCACCTTCCTCAGCTTGTTTATGTCGCGGCGGCGGCCGGTACTCGTGCAGCGAGAAACATGACGGGTGAAGATGTGACATTGGATCTCTCTGTGATGCCCGCCGTGGTCTTTACGACCCCGCAAGTCGCTACCGTTGGAGTGAGCGAAGCCGTCGCTCAACAACAAGGCTTCGAAACCGACTCGCGTACCTTAGCGCTGGAAAACGTGCCTCGCGCCATTGCTAACATCGACACCCGTGGATTCATCAAACTGGTGGCAGAAAAAAACAGTGGCCGCATCCTCGGTTGCCAGGTGTTTGCCACAGAGGGGGGCGAAATTATTCAAAGTGCAGCATTGGCCATCCGCAACCACATGACGGTGACCGATCTTGCTGATCAGCTCTTCCCCTACCTCACCATGGTGGAAGGGTTGAAGCTGACGGCACAGACTTTTAACAAAGATGTCAGCCAACTTTCGTGTTGCGCTGGCTAAGGAACATGCAAAAATAATTTCTACGCCATAATTGCAGAAGTTATTCCGTGCATGTTCCTAATCAGTATTTGCTGAGCAATGTGAAATTTCTCTGAGAACGCTGGTAGCATAGCTGCCGGAAGTCAGTTCAAACTGTAATTGTAATATTGAATGATCCAGCCAGCACCATTTCAGATTCTTGGCTTCCAGACGCGTTGCCCGGCGCTGCTGCTGGAGCCCTGCATGTTCCAGTCCTGTCATCCAGTCACTGTATTCTAATAATATTTCTTGCTCGAACTGGAGCGCTTGCCCGGTTGTTTGTAACAAGCCTCGGCCCCAAAGTGGTGCGGTGGGGTGGTTTTTCATTGATTCGAGATAAATATCAAGATTGCTGTTAGAGGCTCCTGTAATTAAAAGCTGCCCTGTTTCAGGGTCGATCAATCGATCACCGGCCATGCAGCGATTCCATAAACCTTGTTTGACTCGCTCAGAAAGTACGATATTGAATAGAAAGGAGCGTGCGGATGATATGTATAAACTGCGTTTGTGTCGCTCTTTAACCTGGATCTTGTTAACCAGTAAATCGTATGCGTGTTGCAGATTGTCAAAGCCAAAGCGTTGGCTGCCAAAATAGTTGGGTACACCGTGTTCAATGATGTTTTGTAAACGTGTTTCGGTGGTCTCTTTGCACCCCTCAAAATGGCGCAGTGTTAATTGAAAACGATTGCCAGCAAGTGAACCGCGTTTTAATTTTCTACGATGACGTGTGACTTCAAGTATCGTGATGTGATCGCTATTCAATTTTGCCCAGTCAGGCTCTTGTTTGCCTGCAATGTTGACAGTAAAGCTTTGAGTGGTGACAGCATGTCGATCTTTAATACCTGCATAGCCCACATCAAGTGGTTTAACATTTGCGTACTCTGCTAATTGGCGAGCGACCCAGTCAGTATTGGTATGGCGCTTTTTGATGACAAGCCAGACGTGATCACCTTCATGATCGGGTTCAAAACCAGACAGCTCTTCGACCTGGAAATCTTCAGCCTGGCTGCGAATCATGGCGCAGGCCTGGGGAGCTCCCTGGCTGTAAGCCAAAGAGTCGATATGTGCTTGGCTGTCCATTATTTTGTCTGGTTTTCTAACAATAAGGCAACGGCATGGGTTGATATGCCCTCTTTCCTGCCTGTAAAACCCAGATTTTCAGTGGTTGTGGCTTTGACATTCACACGACTGTTTTCGATTTTAAGGTCAGTAGCAAGATTAGAGACCATCGCTGATATGTGGGGTGCGAGTTTAGGTGTTTGCGCAATAACGGTGACATCAATATTGGAAATGGCAAAATTTTCATCATGGATAAGCAAGGCAACATTGCGCAGTAATATTCGACTGTCGATATTTTCAAATTGGTCACTGGTGTCAGGAAAGTGTTTTCCTATATCCCCAAGCCCTGCTGCGCCAAGCAATGCATCGCATACAGCATGAATCAGTACATCACCATCTGAATGTGCGACAAGTCCCCATGGGTGGTTAATTTTTACGCCGCCAAGAATCAAATCACAAGGTTTATCCGATTCATTGGCAAAACGATGAACATCATAACCATGGCCAATTCTCATGTTATGTTTCCTTCTGCTCTTTTAAATAAAGCTCTGCCAGTGAGAGGTCTTGCGGGTGTGTAATTTTAATATTGTCTGCATGGCCTTCAATCAATAATGGAGTGAGACCTAACCATTCAATTGCCGAAGCTTCATCAGTGATCGGTTGATTTTGTGATGTAGCCAGTCGCAAGGCGCGTGTTAAATCATTCAGGCGAAACATCTGCGGGGTCAGGGCTCTCCATAGACCGCTGCGATCAATGGTATCTGTAATGTTGGTTTCGCTGTCAACACGTTTGACGGTATCCGCAACAGGAATTCCCAGCAATCCGCCAACAGGGTGACCGGATAGCCTGGCAATCAGTCGATCAATATCTTCGTGACGCAGGCATGGGCGAGCGGCATCATGAACCAACACCCAATCACGAGGGTGCGCGTAGACTGCAAGTCTTTCCAGAGCATTGAGTACAGAGTCGCAGCGCTCTTTTCCACCATTGGCTTCCAGCAATATTTTTTGACGATTTTGTCTGCGTAGCTGATTCCAGTGAGGGTCTTCACGCGAGGTTGCAATGACGATACCATGGATAGCCGGGTGGCTTTCCAAACATTGTAAAGTATGCTCAATAACCGTTTTATTTGCGAGCTTGAGGTACTGTTTGGGGGTTGATGTGCCCATGCGCTTGCCGTTTCCAGCTGCAGGGATGACCGCCCAATAACGAGGGGCGCTGTTTTTAGAAGTTGATGGATGAGTCAATGTGTTGAATTCAGTTGATTATTTGGTAAAAAACTTCGCCTTTTTTGATCATGCCCAGTTCACTGCGTGCGCGTTCTTCAATAGCATCTTGTCCCTCTTTTAAACCTTGGACTTCAGCGTGCAGGCGTTGATTCTCTTTACGAAGTGCTTCATTTTTTTCGGTCTGTTTTGCTATTGTTTGCTGCATTTCCATAACATCCAGCCAACCACCCTTGCCAAACCATAGCTTGGTTTGCAGCAAAATAGTTAATAACAACAGGATAAAAATAAACAATTTCATCGGGGCGGCTATTTTAAGTGTCAAGAAAATAAACGTATGTCATGGTTTGTGACCTGCGAAGTATAACATTCAGATCATCTTCTGTGGGGTTTTGAATATTTTATGCCCCATCTTTTTTAGTGTAAAACCTGCAAGAAATCCGCCCAGACCATCAGCAACTACATCAAGCACACTGGCTTCCCGGCCTGGAACAAAAGATTGATGAAATTCATCCGATATGCCGTAAGCAATGGTGAACAGTGTGGTGAACCCAACCAGTTTCCAGCTCAGAGTACCTTTCCAGGGCTGTATAGAGAGTGCAAACAGTCCGCCTAATAGACCATAGGCGAGCACATGCATGATTTTATCGCTATTGGAAAAATCAGGAGCAATGGCGATATAAGGTTGTGATGACAGATAGAAAATAAGTGCCATAAAGGCAACAGTAAGCAAGCGATAAAGTTGATGATTAAGTATCGGCAGCATTGATTATTAGCTCGTTAGTGGCAGTTAAACATAAAGGTTGTCAGTCAATCTGGCGGCTATTTTAGCAGACAATGGATTGTCAGATAAATGAGATATTTACGCCGGAAAAAGTGCTATGTAAAAATTAATAGAGGGCTTTTATGGAGCACGATCTTTCTGATTATGCTTCTCATCGGTTGTGGTGGTGAAAATAGTAAAGACAACTCTTCCTATAAACCTGAAGAGCCCGATACAGCTCGTACTATTTGTGAGGCACAAGAGAGAGGGGTTATGCCTTATACCGCAACTGCCGGACAAGAACAGACTGATATAAAAAATCAAGGTGTATTGACCACTTTGACTCGATCAAGTCAGGGTGACCCGCTCTATGAATATCAGTGGCATCTTGATCAATCCAACAGTTCGATCGGTGGTGACGCTAATGTTGCTCCTGTCTGGGCGCAGGGGGTTAAGGGGCAAGGCGTTGTTGTAGCTGTGGTTGATGATGGTCTGGAAATTAATCATGAAGATCTTGTCGCAAATATTGAGCCTGGAAAGAGTATTAATTATCTCTCTAATGAACGTGCCGAAGATGACCCGACTCCTTTATCGGGGTCGGGGGACTATCACGGTACGGCTGTTGCGGGTGTTATTGCTGCACGTGACTATAACGAAGTGGGGGGGCGAGGTGCTGCACCTCGTGCTTCGTTAGTCGGCTACAATATGCTGCAACGATCGACATTTTCAAATGCAGCCAGTGCCATGTTAAGTAATAAAGATATCGTTTCAGTATCAAATAACAGCTGGAGTTTTGCAGCCGATGATACGGGTGAGTTAGTGGCTTCTAATGCATTATGGCGTAATGCAGTATTGAATGGCACAAGAGCTAGAAATGGCAAAGGTATTAGCTACGTTTTTGCGGCGGGAAATGGAGGGGAGCGCAACGTTGATAATTCCAACTATGATGGTTATGTCAATAACCGTTATATTTTGGCAATCTGCTCTGTCGGTAATTTTGGGAAAAAATCATCTTACTCGGAAAAGGGTGCAAATTTGTGGGTGTGCGCACCTTCTTTGGGAAATGCAGGCAGAGGTATTACGACGACTGATTTGTCCGGTAATGAGGGCTTGAACCCTTCGCCTGATAGTGGGGACTATAGTAATAAAAATTACACCTACCGCTTTGGTGGAACATCATCTTCTGCCCCGTTGGTTTCAGGGGTCATTGCTCTGATGCTGGAAAAAAATCCTGAGCTTGGTTGGCGTGATGTACGCATGATACTGGCTCGCTCTGCCGTGAAAAATGATCCGACAGATGCAGGCTGGACGATATCTCCAGGGGAATATCCATACAACATTAATCATAAATACGGTTTTGGTACCGTAGATGCTGCGGCAGCTGTTTCAATGGCGGAAGGCTGGAATATTTTGGCAGATGAAGAAACTTTTGAAACACTACCTTCTGAATTAAATCAGATTATTCCTGACCGTGGTAATGGTCAAGTGATTGATCATATTACGGTGGATAAAAACTATAGTGTCGAGTATGTCGATGTGATTGTGGATATTGAGCATGCTGATATAGGAGATCTTGCGATTACATTAACATCACCGATGGGAACTCAAAGTGTTCTTTCTGAAACCCATGACTGTCAAAACGAATGTGGTATTGCTGTGCAATGTCAGTCGGCTTTTGATCGCTGGAGCTTTGGTGTCGCTCGGCATCTTGAGGAGAGTTCACAAGGTGAATGGAAACTCTCTGTTGTTGATAATAGATCGGGTGTTCGAGGAGAGATTAAATCATGGCAGTTGAAAATTTATGGCAGGCCAAAAGGATAAAAGTAATATGAATTTATTGTATAAAAACAGGCAATATATAACAGGTATTTTATTGATGGTGGCTCTGTTTGGTTGTCAAGCAGGAATGCCGGTTGTTAAACAGTCAGATTCACAGTTAAACGAAAGTTACACCTGGTTTGATGGAGAGAGGCAGCGCAAAGTCTGGCTCAATCCAGATGAAATTGCCGAGTTTACAGATTATGAACGGCAGCAACGTCTGGGTATTAATCGTAGGGCTTTAACTGACGGTGCGGTATTGCTGAAAAAACAGGGGAATTTACGTATCTGGAAAGTTTCTGATAAAGAACCCAGTGCACAGTTGCGTGCTTTTAATAAAGATGACCACCGGGCTAATTATTCCCCGGTATTTCATGCAACTGCCGCAACACGCTCTCCAAGAATGGCGTTGCCAGGAAATATTATAGTCGCTTTTTCTGAAAGTTGGGATTTACAGAAGGCAGATCAATGGCTAGAAGAAAAAGGGCTTAAGGTATTGAAGTCTGTGATAGAGGAACAGGGAATATTTTTAGTAGGTAGTGAAAGTGGTTTGGCTTCATTGTCATTGGCGAATGAGTTGAGTAAAACTCAGGAAGTACGTTATGCCATGCCCGATTGGTGGAGGGAGACTTTTAAGCGTTGAAAGTAAAATGGCAAGCCAGAGTGTAGAAATTATTTCGCACACTTTCCTGAACGATAGTTCGTCTGCTGATATAAAATATGAATGAGTCGTGAGAGGTAAAAACAAAGATTGAAAAGTGTTTATATCTATATTAATATATGGAAATTCGAATATGCATATATATTGCTCTGAATTTTATTTATATCTAAATTATAGAAAATGAATGTTGTTCAATTATTCAAGTGTCTATCAGATGAAACACGTCTTAATTCTACGTTGCTTATTCACCAGGAGGGTGAAGTTTGTGTTTGTGAATTAGTCGCTGCATTGGGTGAAAGTCAGCCCAAAATTTCTCGCCATTTATCTCAATTACGAAGTTGTGAAATTCTTCTTGATCGCCGCAAGGGGCAGTGGGTTTTTTATTCGATTCACCCTGACCTTCCTGATTGGGGGTTAAGTCTACTGGAAGATGTAGGGCGGGTTCACGAAAAAGAACTCAGAGTCTTAAAAGAAAAATTGAGTGCGATAAAAGATCGTCCGAATCGCTGTTAATCCTGTTTAGGTATCTTCATGAAAGTTCTATTTATCTGCACTCATAATCGTTGCCGGAGTATATTAAGCGAGGCGATCATGAATCATTTGGCCCAAGGAAAAATTACTGCTTATAGCGCTGGAAGTCAGCCCGTTGGTGAGGTGCACCCACTCTCACTGAAATACCTTGAAGAGAAGGCGATCTCAATCGAGGGGTTGAAAAGTCAGTCATGGAACGAGTTTGAAAGCATCGAACCTGATGTAGTGATTACTGTTTGTGATCGTGCTGCTCATGAGGCGTGCCCTGTCTGGTTTGGTGACTGTATTCAAGTGCATTGGGGCTTGCCTGACCCTTCGAAACTGGAGGGTTCAAAGGAAGAGATTAAAAGAGCCTTCTTTTCGGTGATGAACGCTATTGAAAACCGAACTAAAAAAGTGCTGGCACTGGATTTGGAGCGCTTAGCTGGAGAGGAGTTGCGGAGTGCATTGATTACAATTTCAGAGGAAAAATAAGAAGTGGGTCTGTTTGAGCGCTATTTGACGCTATGGGTGGGATTTTGCATGATTGCCGGAGTCGTGCTTGGAAATCTGGCGCCTGAATTATTCCAGTTTTTTGCGGAGCTGGAATATGCTCATGTGAATCTGCCTATCGCAGTTTTTATATGGATTATGATCTATCCGATGATGGTTCAGGTTGATTTTAGTTCGATTCAAGATGTAGGAAAAGCACCTAAAGGGCTGATACTGACGCTCACCGTCAACTGGCTGATCAAACCTTTTACTATGGCCGCTCTCGGTATGTTGTTTTTCAAAGTGATATTCGCGGATATGGTCGATCCTCAAACGGCAACAGAGTATATCGCGGGGATGATTTTGTTAGGTGTCGCGCCGTGTACCGCGATGGTGTTTGTCTGGAGTCAGCTCACTAAAGGTGATGCCAACTATACTTTGGTTCAGGTTTCAGTGAATGATGTCATTATGATTTTTGCTTTTGCACCACTGACTGCTTTTTTACTGGGGGTGAGTGATGTAGTTGTGCCGTGGGATACATTGATTTTATCGGTTGTGCTTTATGTGGTTACCCCATTGATTGCCGGTATTTTTACACGAAAAGCACTGGATTCTGCGGATAATCATGAACGGCTAAATCATTTTCTTCATACCTTGAAACCGATCTCGATTGTCGGCCTGTTAGCCACTGTTGTCCTGCTGTTTGGCTTTCAGGCTGAAACCATCTTGGCAAAACCACTAGCGATCATACTCATTGCCATTCCATTGCTGTTGCAAACCTATGGGATTTTCTTCATCGCTTATGCGGCTGCCAAGGTAATGAAATTGCCACATAATATTGCTGCCCCTGCGGGAATGATCAGTACATCCAACTTTTTTGAGTTGGCCGTTGCGGTGGCTATTTCACTGTTCGGTCTACAATCAGGAGCTGCTCTAGCTACTGTGGTTGGTGTGCTTGTTGAAGTCCCGGTGATGTTATCGTTGGTCGTTTTTGCCAATGCAACCCGGCATTGGTTTGACCGGTGAGAGTTATATCTTGACGACATGCGCTACGACAAACCGCCTATTTCCACAAATTATCCCCGGATTCATACTGGATTTCCTGTACAACTGCAAACACTATATGTAGTGTTTATATCAAATTCTTCATAAAAATATCATGACCCAAATATAGTGACACTTTCACCGTTTTAGCTTCTGAAACTACTGATTATTTCGTGACTGTTCCTTAGCTTGATTTCCCAACAATTGTGTATTTTGCTATTACGCGAAAAATCTTTTGGAACTGTTTTTTTTGTGATGTCTTTAATAACCAAATCACCTAACGCTTCATGATCCATTTTGAACTTTCGAAAGTTATTTGAAAATATCAAGGTACCATCGGCAGTTAATAAATGAGCTGCTTGTTTGATTAACTCAACATGATCTTTTTGAATATCAAAGTTACGTTCCATGCGCTTGGATGTGGAGAATGTAGGGGGGTCAAGAAAGATTAATCCGTAACGATTCCATACGTTGTTTTCCTGATACCTTTCTTCCAGCCATTGCAGGCAGTCGGTTCGAATGAATGAGTGATTGGTTTTGTCAAAACCATTCAATTCCATATTCCGTTTTGCCCACTTATAGTAGGTTTTTGACATATCAATGGTCGTGGTTGATTTTGCACCGCCCATAGCGGCATGAACGCTGGCGCTGCCGGTGTATGCAAACAGATTTAATACACGCTGATTTGCGGCCAGTTTACCGATCAGGCTGCGCGTCATTCGATGATCAAGAAACAATCCGACATCCAGGTAATCTGTAAAATTAACTAAAAACCGGCATGGGCCTTCCGTGACTTCAATAAAATTTTCATCGGAAGCCTGTTTTTCATACTGCGCATTGCCTTTTTGACGACGACGCACTTTGAAAAACAGCTGTTCCATTGGAATTTCCAATATTTCAGGCAATACTGCGAGCGCTTCACGTAGGCGGGTCCTGGCTTTAGCGGGGTCAATAGTTTTGGGTGCTTCGTACTCTTGAACGCAGATTCGTCTTTTGCCATTGACATCATGAAACAGGTCAATCGCTAATGAATATTCAGGCAGGTCAGCATCATAAATGCGATAGCAGGTGATCTCTTCACGCTTTGCCCAACGCTTCAATGTTTTCATATTTTTGATCAGACGATTCGCAAACATCTGTGCACCGTCACTGAGCTCTTCTGGTTTTGCCGGTTTTGGCATCGCTACGCCGCCGGATAGGACGGGGCGTTCGATAAACCACTTTTCTTGCAAATCAAATCTAAGCAGTTTGCAGGGTAGAGCGCCATTAAAAAGTGCATGTTGTTTGTGAGGGCGCATTCCCATGCGTTTAGCGAGGTCGGGGTTTCCTGTGAATACCGCCGCTTGCCAGCCTGCAAAGTGCTCTTTTAACTTGTCACCCAGATCGGCATATAAAACAGTCAGCTCTTCAATTTCACCCAGGCGTTCGCCGTAAGGAGGGTTGACAATGAGAAGACCTGCTTCAGCATGGGTGGGGAGTTTTAATTCAGACAGATCACGTTGAAGAGTATGGATATCATTAATTAAACCGGCCGCATCAACATTTTCAATAGAAGCACGGATTGATCGACGGTCAGCATCAAATCCAAATATACCCGGTTTTTCTTTTAATTGACCTTGCTCGCGGCGATCCAGAGCTTCGTTGCGTAATTTTTCCCAAAGTGGCTCGTCATGTTTTTTCCAACCTAGAAAACCAAAAAAATCACGATCCAAACCGGGAGCAATATCCATAGCGATCAGAGCGGCTTCAATGAGAAATGTACCAGAGCCGCACATCGGATCAACTAATGAACCGCCTTTTTGTGCAATCTCAGGCCAACCAGCACGTAATAAAAGCGCAGCCGCCAAATTTTCTTTCAAAGGGGCTTTGACGCTTTCTACACGATAGCCGCGCTTATGAAGGCTGTCACCGGAAAGGTCGATGCTGACACTGGCCTGGTCTCGGTGCAAATGTACATTGATGCGCAAATCAGGTCGGTTGGTATCAATGGATGGACGTTCGTCACAGCGGTCTCGAAACTGATCGACAATAGCATCTTTGACTTTTAATGCTGCAAAATGAGTGTGGGTGATGCGTGAACCAGAAAGATTGAAGTCAATCGCCAATGTATCATAAGCGCTCATGTGCTCAGACCAATCAATCTCCTGAATATTTTCATAGAGTGCTTCTGGTGTCGGTGCGTGAAAATTGGCCAGCGGCAGTAAAATTCTATTCGCAGTGCGTGACCAGAGGCAGGCGCGGTAAGCCGTTTCCAGTGTTCCTTCAAATAAAACACCCGCAGGCTGCTCTTTGAGATTTGTGGCTCCAAGCGTCTTTAATTCATCAAATAAAAGTGAAGCAACGCCCTTGGGTGCAGTGGCGAAGAGCGGAAAAGTTGAGGTCATTGGGTGAGCATCTGTTTTAGTAAAAGCAGTGTATTTTACAATGAATTGATATTTTTAAAATGATAATTTATAGTTATAACCAAGTTATAACTGTTGAGGTGTATTTTGTGCAAACAACGATCAGAAAATTAGGTAACTCTAAAGGATTGATCATTCCTGCTTCTTTTTTAGCCAGTACGGGGATCACAGAAATTGTAGATATTGAGTTAAAAGGCCAGTCTATTGTGATTACGCCTGTAAAAAAAAATCCTAGAGAAGGTTGGTATGACAATTATCAGACTGAAAAAGAAGAGAGTGCCTGGCATGGTTTCCAGCCATTGGATTCGGAAGAGGATGACTGGTCGTGGTAAAACGCGGTGAGGTTTATTGGGTGACACTTGACCCAACAGTGGGCACTGAAATAAAAAAAACAAGACCGTGCCTGATTATTTCGCCGGATGATATGAATCAAAATTTGCCTAGAGTTTTGGTTGCTCCCGTGACAAGCAAAGGGCAATCATTAGGCTGTCGCCCTGAAATTGATTTTTGTGGAAAACAGTCAAGAATTCTTCTGGATCAAATTCGCTGCATTGATAAAGTTCGTTTGAAAAATAAAATGGGCGTAATCCCTTTAAATATATGGCATCCACTCTTATTGGAGATGTTGGCCTAAATCAGGTGCAGGCTTGCTCTAAAAACCGTATGATAGCGAAATTTGAAATATTCGTGACAATGGAGATTCGATGGAGCAGTTTGTTGCAAACCAGCGTTGGGTGAGTGAGACAGAGGCAGAATTAGGATTGGGAACAGTCATTGCGGTGGATCATCGAGTGGTGACACTGTTATTTCGTGCCAGTGATGAACAACGTTGTTATGCTACCGATAATGCACCGCTCACACGCGTGCGCTTTGCGATCGGTGATACGGTTGAAAGCTGTGAAGGCTGGCCTTTAACGATTACGTCAATAGAAGAGATGGATCATCTGTTCACCTATGTTGGGGTGCGAGAAGATGGTCAATCGTGCCGCCTGCCTGAAGTGGCGCTCTCAGATCATATTCAATTCAGTAAACCACAGGAGCGCCTGTTTACCGGGCAAATCGACTCCAGTAAACGATTTAAAATGCGTTATGACACACTGCAACTTCGGGCGAAGCAGGCTGTGTCCGAAGTGCATGGGCTTTGTGGCGCACGCGCAGCACTGATTCCACACCAGATTTATATTGCCCACGAGGTTGCAACACGGTATGCACCGCGCGTTTTACTGGCGGATGAAGTCGGCCTGGGTAAAACCATTGAAGCGGGCATGATTTTGCACCATCAATTGCAAACAGGCCGTATTAATCGTGCTTTGATCATCGTGCCCGAGTCACTCTGTTTTCAGTGGCTGGTTGAGATGTTACGACGTTTTAATCTCTCGTTCAGTCTGTTTGATGAAGAGCGCTGTGAATCATCCGAGAGTGATGACAACCCTTTTATGGATGAACAACTGGTGCTGTGCAGTTTGCCTTTTTTACTTGAATCACCCAAACGCCGAGAGCAGGTATTGGATGGTGAGTGGGATATGCTGATCGTTGATGAGGCACATCACCTGGGTTGGTCTTCAGCCCAGGTCAGTGATGAGTATCAGTTGATTGATGAGCTTTCGCAAGAGATCAAAGCAATTTTATTACTCACAGCAACTCCTGAACAGCTCGGCGTCGCCAGCCATTTTGCTCGCCTGCGATTGCTTGATCCGAATCGTTTTTATTCACTGGAACAGTTCATTAAAGAGGAGGCTGAATACGCGCCGGTGGCGGAGGTTGCCGATGCATTGGTGGCTGATGAACCGCTCTCTTCCGATGCAAAAGCTGTTTTGCTGGACAAACTGGGCGAGACCTATAGCGACTCCATTGAGCTGCTGTGTGAAAAGAGAACCAGAGATGAGTCACAGCAGCAAGCGCGTCAACAGTTATTGGATGCGTTACTGGATCGCCATGGAACGGGGCGCGTTCTGTTTCGCAATACGCGGAAAACAGTATCAGGCTTTCCCGAGCGTGTTGCTCACGGTTATCCGCTGAATTTGCCTGAAGCCTATCACGATGCCGCCAATGATGAGTCGGTTATGGTTCGGCTGCACCCTGAAATGCTGCACCAATTTAATGTAGTGCCCAAAAAATGGTGGACATTCGATCCGCGTGTTGACTGGTTATGTAAAAAGTTAGAGGAGTTTTCAGGTGAGAAAATACTGTTAATCTGTTCCAGGGCACAAACGGTATTGGAGCTGGAAGAGGCACTGCGCCATAAGAGTGGTCAACGTGTTGCCGTGTTTCATGAGGGCATGAGCATCGTTCAGCGAGATCGGGCAGGTGCCTATTTTGCAGATATGGAAGAGGGCGCTCAAATTCTTCTCTGCTCTGAAATTGGCAGTGAAGGGCGAAACTTTCAGTTTGCCCACCATCTGGTTCTGTTTGATCTGCCATTAAACCCTGATCTGCTGGAGCAACGCATCGGGCGGCTTGATCGTATTGGTCAAACCTCCACAATTCAGATTCATGTGCCCTATTTTGAGGAGACAGCCCAGGCGATTTTATTCGAGTGGTATGACCAGGGTTTAAGCGCGTTTACTCACACTTGTCCGGCAGGTCATGCCGTATTTGAACAGATTCAGGAGATATTGGTGGATGCGCTGTTATCTCTGGATGAAGCAAAAACAGCAAAACTACTACAAAAGACACTGCATATACATCAAGAGTTGAACGAGGCTTTGCAGAAAGGGCGTGACCATCTGCTGGAGCTGAGTTCGTGCCGTTCACAGCAGGCAGGTGAACTGGTGGATGAAATCAATTTATCTGCCGAGTCGCTGGTATTGCAAAGCTATATGGAACGCGCGTTTGACCAGTTTGGTATTGAGACAGAAAACCAGTCGGCATCCGTTTATGTGGCGCGCCATGGTAATCACATGCACATTTCAGGACTTGCCGGACTGCTCAAAGAGGGGACGATGGTGACTTACCATCGCCAAACGGCACTTTCGCGTGAAGATACCCAGTTTTTGACATGGGAGCACCCCATGGTGCTGGATGCGATGGATCATATTGTCAATGGTGAGCGGGGCAATACCGCCATTCTTGTCATTGATGGTAGCGAGATTGAGGTGAAAAGCTCTTTATTGTTAGAAACGCTATTTGTCGTTGAAAGCCCTGCGCCTAAATCACTGCAATTAACTCGTTATCTGCCGCCTGAAATGGTTCGGGTGCTATTGGATCATGCAGGTAGTGATATTTCAGCTGAATTGGATCACCAGGCGATTAATGATAGTAAATTAAAGAAAAAGGTTGCAAAAGCGACTTTGAAACAGATCGTTAAAAGTCAGCGAGACGTGATTCTTGAACGTGTGAAAGACGCTTCAATTATTGCAGAAGCAGCGCTGCCTGAAATCAAGGCGGCTGCGATGGAGAAAGCAGAGCAGGCACTCGGCGCGGAAATTCAGCGTTTGCAACAGCTGCAGGAAGTAAATCCCAATATTCGTGAAGAAGAGATTGAGCATTTAAAGGAAAAAATGGTTCATCTGAAACAGCATATTGAAACGGCCAGTTTAAAACTGGATGCGTTGCGTGTTGTATTAGTATCCAGATAATCAAGGAATTTTTTGTGTATGATTATTGCGGAGCAGGGACTTCAGCCCCTTCATCTAAATCAGGGCTAAAGCCCTAACTCCAATTAATAATACAAACCAGAAAAAAGGAGAAACTGGAATGTTCAGGTTGTTTTGTGATCATTCCTAAGGAATAAATTATGGCTTTAAAATTTGGTACCAGTGGTGTTCGTGGTTTGGTCACTGAAATGACGGATCGTGAATGTTACCTTTACACGCGTGCGTTTATTAAACACCTGAAATCACTCACGGATATAAAAAGTATCGCCATTTCAGGGGATCGCCGAGGCAGTACGTTGCGAATTATGACGGCGGTTGCGCAAGCCGTCACTGACGATGGTTTGCAGGTCGATTATTGTGGCTTGATTCCGACCCCAGCACTCGCATATCACGCGATGCAAGATGGCAAGGCCTCAATTATGGTGACAGGAAGTCACATTCCTGATGATCGTAACGGCATTAAATTTTATATGCCATGGGGCGAAATTCTTAAAAAAGATGAACAGCAGGTGACGGGCTATCATCCTGTTATTGCTAATGAAGAGCAGCCTTCTTGTTTTGATGAATCAGGCATGTTTTCAGGCAATGTGGTTTCGTTAGGTGATGCTAATCCCGTCGCAACGCAGCGTTATGTTGAGCGTTATGCTTCTCTGTTTTCCCAAGATTATTTAAACAGTTTTAAAGTTGTTTTTTATCAGCATTCGACTGTGGGTCGAGATGTAATTCCCGATATTTTGGGAAAGCTCGGTGCGGAGGTGATTCGTGTTGCTCCGTCTGACCAGTTTGTTCCTGTCGATACGGAAGCGGTCTCTGATCCAGAGCAGCTCGCAGCCTGGGTGAAAGAGTATGGTGCTGATTTGCTTGCATCCGCAGACGGTGATTCTGATCGTCCACTCATGGTCGATGAGTTGGGTAATATCATTCGTGGTGATGTGATGGGCATTTTAACGGCTCGTTTCCTGAATGCAGACTCAGTGGCAGTGCCGGTCAGTTGCAATACAGCGCTTGAAAAAAGTGGTTACTTTCCTGAAACCATGCGAACCCGAATTGGCTCTCCATTTGTGATTGAAGCGATGTTGTCCGCCATTGAAAAGGGTAAAAAATCAGTGGTGGGATATGAAGCCAATGGGGGCTTTTTAACCGGAAGTGATATTGCTATTGGAGAGCATACTTTAACCGCACTGCCCACGCGTGATGCGGTGATTCCTGTTCTGGCTTTGCTGGCTTTGGCTAAAGAAAGTGGCGGTTCTGTATCGAGATTGGTCAATAATTTACCTGGCCGTTTTACCGCAAGTGGTTTAATAAAAGAGTTTCCGAGTGAGGTCGGGCAGAGGCTCGTGGCAGAAATTAATCATCAAGGGGTCGCGTTGATTGAGCGTTACTTTGTAGAGTCATTTGGCCATGTGAAGTCCGTTGATAATACCGATGGTGTACGTATTACTTTTGATAGTGACGATATTGTTCATATGCGCCCATCCGGTAATGCCCCTGAATTTCGCTGTTATACCGAATCATCGAGCGAATCTGAGGCAGAGAAAAATAGTGCCTGTGCGCTTAAAATTATTAATGAAAAAATCAGACCAGACTTTGCATAAATTATTTGCAGGGGAGGGGTTGTGCATACCCCCTGCTGATTTTTACTACCACATCAAATCATCTGGAATCTGGTAGTCCGCATAAGGGTCATTTTCATCATTAATGGATTTACTGGTCGTTTCGAGATGAATTACATATTTTTCATCACGATCACTAATCTTTTCAGCCACAATTTTGGGTACAATTTTATATTGGTCATCCCACTTCACGATCGCTAAGCGACCGTTGGCGATCTGTTTTACCGCAATATCTGAAACATAGATTTTTTTGATGAGAGTGCCATCGGTAAAATTATAGGCAGTTTCACCGACCATATCAGCTTGGTGATGCACTTCAATCAATTGTTTGATTTGTGCTGAAATGGCTTTGAGATTGGCTTCTTTTTGCCGCTCAAGGTTAAGTTGACGATCCTTTTCTGCTTGCTCTTTCAACTTTTGCTGAACACGCAGTCTGTTTTCATCAACTACTTTTTCGACTTTTTTCTTGCCCGCCTGTTTGGTTTTTATATATTTGGCTTTTTTAGATTTTTTAACCTGTTTTTCATTAACGAGCCCCGCTTTTAAAAACTGATCCTGAAATGAGTTTCCCATTTTTTATGTGCCTTTTATTTCTAAAAATGATTCTGAAATAGCAGCATTTTAACAACTGTGAAAAAAGTTGCTGGAATAATTGCTGTATACTACGGCCTCAAATTCAAAGATATTTATGGAGAAATTTTATGTCGCAGAAAATGAATATGACGACAAAGATCATGATCTGGATGGGTTGTGGTCTGGTCATTGGCAGCTTGATCAACGCTTTCGCAAGTGATATCGCATTTGTTCAGGACTATCTTGTCAACGGACTTTTTCATGTCGTCGGAGCCATTTTTATCAGTGCATTGAAAATGCTGGTGGTACCACTGGTCACATTTTCTCTCATTTGCGGTGTGTGTGGTATTGGAGATGTTGGTATTCTTGGGCGCGTAGGTGTGAAAGCCTTTTTGCTCTTTATGTTGACAACTGCACTGGCGATTACTCTGGCGATTACGGTTGCTGTGCTGGTCGGGCCGGGTGAAGGGTTTGATATGAGTAGCACAGCAGAAAGCACATTCGTAGCTCAACCTGCACCACCACTGACTCAGGTGTTTATCGATCTGGTTCCAAGCAACCCTGTGGCTGCCTATGCCGAAGGTAATATGCTGCAAATTATCTTTTTTACCATCTTGTTTGCCGTTTGTGTACTCATGATCGGGGAGCGTGGCAAGCCTATTGCTGATGGCGCTGAGCGGTTGAATGAAGTGATGATGCAGGTGGTGAACGTGGTGATGCACGCAGCACCCATCGGCGTGTTTGCACTGATCGCCAAAACATTTTCCCAGCAAGGTTTGGGTATGATTTTGCCGATGATCAGCTATTTTGGTGTGGTCGCTGTTGTGCTGATCTTGCATGCTACTGGTACTTTAATGATTTTGCTAAAACTATTGGGTCGTGTCAGTCCAATGATGTTTTTGAAAAAAATGCGCTCGGTACAGATATTTGCCTTTAGTACTTCAAGTTCAAATGCGACCATTCCTGTCACGTTACGCACCACAGAAAAGCGTTTAGGTGTCGATAACTCAACAGCCTCATTTGTTGTTCCCTTTGGTGCAACTATTAACATGGATGGCACCGCCATTATGCAGGGTGTTGCAACGGTTTTTATCGCCAATGTCTATGGCATTGATCTGGGAATTGCAGGTTATCTCACTGTTATTGGAATGGCCGTGCTGGCATCTATTGGTACAGCCGGTGTGCCTGGTGTGGGCCTGATTATGCTGGCGATGGTATTTAATCAGGTGGGTCTGCCCGTTGAAGGAATTGCTTTGATCATGGGTGTGGATCGCTTGCTGGATATGATGCGTACCGCGGTAAATGTGACCGGCGATGCAGCAGTGACTACAATTGTGGCGCGCGGCGAAGATAAAATCTCAATGGAGACTTTTAATGATCCAGTTGCCGGTCAGGTCGAGGAGGTTCATTTGCCGCATCAGCAACCGATTAAAGCGTAATAATTAATAGTGGGGTGGTGGTGTCTCTTCTGATTGCGAAGCAATATTCGAGGCCGCCGCACTGGATTCTGAAATACGAACAGCAATAGCTGTGATCTCTTTACGAAGCTGATCAATTTGCTGTTGCTGTATCGTGACAATTTGATTGAGTTGCTCGATCGTGTCATCTTGAAATGCAATGCGGGTTTCAAGCTCAATTAAACGGTTATCCAATTTTTGAGTCTCCAGTCCTGTTTTTGATTGGAGATTATACGCATTAACAGTAAAAGTTTTATAGAGTATTTTTCCATGCTGCCACTTGCTGAATACCGGTTTACATATCAAGCCATAGATGATGTCACTCTGCCACCATTTGCGGGGAGTTTATGGCATGGTGTGTTTGGCCGTGCGCTCAAAAGCCAGGTCTGTATTGCACCTGATAGCAGGTGTGAGCAATGTATGCTGCTGCACAACTGTGATTATGCCTATCTCTTCCATGGCCCTCGCCCTCCTGACAGTGTATTAATGCGCAGTTACAACACCATTCCTGTGCCACACATCATGCGTATTAAAAATAGAGAAGAAGAGAAAATTATCACGGCAGGAAAAGAATTTTCCGTCAGTATGGTGTTAGTGGGGAAGAGTAATAAGCGCATTGCTGCGGTCATTCGAGCCATGTTAGAAGTGGGGATGGCGGGGTTTGGGAAAAAACGGGCGAAAGCACGGTTGGTTGAAGTATCACAAACAGGGGTTGAAGCGTTGACTAAATTGATCATGAGTCAAGGCAAAATGCACCATAATCCCCAGCCCGCTATGGCTCATTTGCCACCGATGCCAAACCAGCTTCGTATGATCTTTGTGACACCTTATAAACAATCAGCAAATAAAGAAAAAAATCACAATTTTGACCTGAAAAAAATGGTGATGGCAATTGTCAGACGAGTTTCGTTATTGAAATATTTTTATACGGGAGAGATGCTTGAAGAGGATTTCAAACAGCTTAAAGAAAAGGCTGAAATGGTTACGCCAATTGCAGTAAAAATGAACTGGTGCAAGCAAAAACGTTACTCGGCTCGTGCTCAAAAATCACTTGATACCAGCGGATGGTTGGGTTCAATGGACCTGCCTTTAACAGATATCGAGCAGTTTTGGCCCTATCTCTATCTGGGGCAGTGGTTGCATCTAGGCAAAAATTCAAGCATGGGGTTTGGGCGGTATGAGTTGGTTGTGATTAAGGAGCGTCACATAGCTGGACAGCTTTAGAAACCAGCTAAAAGGTGAAGTCGGTGATGCCATGAATGTGGTGATGGTCGCAGCTGGTCATAACTTAAGAAAGATCCTCAATAAGCTCCGGCTTTTGTGGCTCAACACTATTTTTGGTTTGATAGATGATTTTATCAAGCCGAGGCAATCAGTCGCTTTAAATTTGGATTGAGATCATGATGAAGATGGTTTTATTCATGTTGAACTATTTAACACATTGATTTGTAAGCTATTAGTATGACAGATAACAGCATTAGAGTCTGACACTATTTTTCCATTCAGGTTTATTGGCCATTGTCAATGTTGAGATTATCTACGGTTTTAGCGGCCGCATCAGCATAGGGGGTCAGTACGCGGTTGGCTCCCGCACGCTTCAGTTGTTCGGCCTCGGGTAACGTATCTGCCGTTACTGCTACGTACCCTTTGTAACCATAATCGTGCAGGCCATGCAATAGTGCAAGATTGACTGGCGTTCCTCGTACACTGCTTAAAACCCAACGAACTTCCTCCAGCGGCAGGGTGGCCAGAAACTCCGGTGCTTCAGCATCACCATAGCGCACTTCATAACCGAGCCCTTCATGCCGACGAACCAGGTCGGGATCGAAATCCACGCCGAGCACCCGGTAGCCTCGTTGCCGCAGTTCCTGCGCAATTCCTGAGCCGAAGCGTCCCAGGCCGAACAGGATGATATCGACCTGACTCTTCTCTTCAGCCCGATCCTGAGCCTCTTCCCGGTACGCCCGCTTGCGCTCGAACACACCTAGCCGGGGGGATATTCGCTCGTAGATGGGGTGGGAATAGAGAATCATGTAAGTGGAGGCACTGATGGTGATTACTCCCACCAGTGTGATGAGGCCCATGGTATCCGCATCGATATGACCCAGACTCAGACCCAATGCGCCCAGAATCAGGGAAAATTCACTGATCTGAGCCACCGTCAGACCCGCCAGAAAACCGGTACGCTTGCGGTAACCCATGGAGCCCAGAATAGTCATCACGATCAATGGATTGCCGATGAGCACAAACAGCGAAAGGATAATAGCGGGCACTACCTGCGCGCCAAGCGTGGCTAACTCCAGCCCTGCGCCTAGATCGATAAAGAAAAACAGCAGCAAAAAATCCCGTAAACTGACCAAACGTGCGCCGATGACCTCACGGTATGGTGTGGAGGCCAACGATACACCAGCAAGAAAGGCCCCCACCTCTTTGCTGAAGCCCAAATGGCCGCCTGCCGCAGCCAGAGCGACCGCCCATGAAATGGAAAATAGCACCAGTAATTCCGGTGAACGAGCCAGTTGATGCAGTAGTGGGGTCAATACATAGCGCATCAGCAGCCCAATAACTGCAATGAACAGGCCGCCCTTGACTAATAACTCGATCGCCTCCCAGCTCAGGTTAGTGGCATCACCAGTCTCACCCAGCGCAGTCAGGCCAATCATCACGAGAATTACCACGATATCCTGAACAATGAGAAAACCGATGGCGATGCGTCCGTGCAGCGAATCCACCT
>WFXF01000088.1 GCA_015490755.1 Gammaproteobacteria bacterium | reverse complement strand
TATCTGGTCGTAAGCTTTAAACTCTCCACCATGCTGCTCTGCCAATACTTTTGTTAATGCCGCTGTCAACGTCGTTTTACCGTGATCTACGTGACCAATCGTACCTACGTTTACATGCGGCTTTGTGCGTTCAAACTTTTCCTTAGACACTTTCAGCGCCCCCATAAATTTAAAATTGATGCCAAACAGTCAAATTCAACTACAAAACCTGGAGCCCATAACCGGAGTTGAACCGGTGACCTCTTCCCTACCAAGGAAGTGCTCTACCGACTGAGCTATATGGGCAAGCCTAATTCAAATAACAACAAATCATACATAAATGCGGCGACAGATGTGCCACGTATACTACCTTCCAAACACTCTACTAAAAATTGGAGCGGGTGATGGGAGTCGAACCCACGCCATCAGCTTGGAAGGCTGAGGTTCTACCATTGAACTACACCCGCAAATTTGGTGGAGGGGGGAGGATTCGAACCTCCGAAGGCGGAGCCGTCAGATTTACAGTCTGATCCCTTTGGCCACTCGGGAACCCCTCCAGCAGCAAGCGGGGCATTTTGCTCAATATCACAACGGCTGTCAATAGTTAATTTTATTTTTTAGAATACTGTACGACACCCATAACATACAAATGGACTTTTATACAAAAAAAACATGATAATAGAGTACCCCCCTATAAAAAATACCTAAAAACCAAAAGGAACTTTTTTAATGAGTAAAAAGACTATTCTTGTCACTGGTGGCGCGGGCTACATTGGAAGTCATGCCGTCCGCCAACTGGGCGAGGCAGGTTATCACGCTATTGTTCTTGATAATCTTTACACCGGCTTCAAAGAGTCCGTTTTAAGTGGTGAACTCGTCATTGGTAATTGTGGTGACAAAGAGCTTGTTTCCAAGCTCCTGAAAAAGCATCAAATAGACACTGTTATGCATTTTGCTGCAAATACTATTGTACCCGAATCTGTATCAGACCCACTCAAATATTACGGCAACAACACCTGCAATACCCGCAATTTACTGGAGTGCTGCACCAAAGCAGATGTCAAAAACTTTGTCTTTTCTTCTACAGCAGCAGTATATGGCATCCCTGACGACCCATATATTACTGAAGAGACACCAACAAACCCAATCAACCCTTATGGTACATCCAAACTCATGAGTGAATGGATGTTACGTGATTTAGCCACGGCCAGTAATCTGCGTTGCGTTATTTTGCGTTACTTCAATGTCGCTGGATCTGACCCACAATGCCGCATTGGGCAATCTACAAAAAAAGCCACTCTCTTAATCAAAGTTGCCGTCGAAGCAGCCATCGGGGTTCGGTCAAAAATTTCTGTATTTGGAACAGACTACCCAACTGAAGATGGCACTGGAATACGTGACTACATACATGTGGAGGACTTGGCTTCTGCACATATAAAAGCGCTCGATTATCTAAAATCTGGTGGCGATTCCGTAACCCTAAACTGTGGCTACGGCCACGGCTACAGTGTTAGACAAGTGCTTGATACCGTTGAAAAGGTTAGTCAAACCAAATTGAATATCTGCGAGGAACCTCGCAGAGCGGGTGACCCACCCGCATTGATAGCAACTGCTGAAAAAGTGAGAAGCTTACTGAACTGGCAACCACAATATGATGACCTGGAATTCATTGTAAAAACTTCGCTAGCCTGGGAACGTAAGCTACACAAACTGGTATAGTCAAAAAGAAAGAGTTTACGCACCTCTAATGCGAGGTGCTTAAATCAATAGGCATTTTTATTGACAAAACCTTTAAAAATAGTCAAAAAAATTATCTTCAAATCGAACCATACCGACCAGCGTCTAATATAAGCTAAATCATACTCGACTCGCCGCTGCATTTTATCCAGTGTATCCGTCTCTCCACGCCAACCCTCTATCTGTGCCAAACCTGTAATTCCGGGTCTCACTTTATGGCGCAACATATAGCCTGAAATTAACTTTCGATATTGTTCGTTATGCACTATTGCGTGTGGGCGTGGACCGACTATAGACATTCTACCTTGCAAGACATTAATAAATTGCGGTAATTCATCAAGCGATGTACGCCGCAAAAAAGCACCAAGAGGATATATTCGATTATCATTTTTTTTAGCCTGAACCAAATGATCATCATTTTCACAAACTGTCATTGTACGAAACTTCCATACCTCTATCTTATCACCGCGCAAGCCATATCGATTTTGTTTAAATATAACTTTTCCTGGTGATGATAGTTTAATTCCAATTGCTATTAACAACATTGGCAATGCAATTAAAGCTAAAATAATAGTCGCCAAGATGAGATCCTCGATACGTTTTACCACTCCATCAACACCATAAAATGGTGTTTCAAAAATACTGATCGCTGGCAAACTCCCAACACTACTCCAACGCGAATTCATTAAATCAGACATAAAAAAGTCTGGCACTAAATAAACTGATGCCGTTGTATCGGACAGCCCTCCAACAAGTTTTTTAATGCGCTCTTCAGCTTTCATCGGCAATGCGATGTAAATCACATCAACACCACCTTCTCGCGCCAATTGAAGCAAAGCATCAAAATTACCTTTAATTGGCAATGGATCATTAACCAGTGGACGAGAACCTACTGGACTCCTATCATCAAAAAAACCGATCGGTTTCAACCCCATCCATGGCCCATTAATAATCGATTGCGCCAACTGTGCGCCCAAATCTCTAGCACCCACAATAGCAACACTACGGGTATATTTTCCACCACGATAAAGGTAACCAAGAATCTTTTTCAGGATAATACGCCATACAACCAATATAAGTGGCGTAATCAGAAACCATGTCATCATAATCAGGCGAGAATATGTTGCTGATGTCTTTGTTGCATAACCAAGCAACAACAACCCTAATACGACCATCAACCAAACAGCCCAAATCCTTATCGCCTGCTGCCTTAAAGAGGTAATACTCCATGAACCATACAGATTCTGTATATGGGAAAATAGCACGAACAATCCAATGCCGGATAATAGTGTAATTTCATAAATCACCTCCCAGCGCCCGTCGTGAATAAGAAATGACACCCACAAGCTTAATCCAATTAACCCAATGTCAAACAACCGTGAAGCATTCACAACCGCCGATCCATACTGCTGCATAAAATCTTCCTAAATCAAGATTAACAACTAAACAGAATCAGGCACCTTATAAACATCGCCATTAATATCGAGTCCACACTGCAACTGATCACACCAATCAATAAAGCGATTAACCATAGCTTTCCCCTCAAAATATGCACCATGCTGAGGCGCAATCATTTCTATATCAAGACTTCGAACCATCTTGGCCCACGCTTTCATAGCTAAATTGCTCGTCATATAACGCCGATGAAAACCTTCCATATACTGGAGATGAGCATCAAAATCAGAAACTTTATAATAATCCATACCAAGTGATGCACCCAGATCACCGCTATACAAAATTTTTGATGCTGGATCATACACATGGAAATTACCACATGAATGCAGGTAATGCGCGGGTAAAAAAATCAATTCTGATCCACCCACATTAATACGCATTCCCTCATCTGGAATCCCTTTTAGTTGATTGATCACAAATTTATCAATACCAAAATGCGGAATAAAACGTGTCCAAACCTCAGGTGCATATGCTGTCGCACGCGTTGTCATTAGCCAACCATTCGCTGCTGCAACAATATCCGGATCTTGATGAGAGAAAAACAGATAGGTTATTGGTACACCTGACAACTGTTTTTTTGCCTCGGACAGTGCTTTAGCAAATACCTTATGCCCACCAGGATCAAGAATAATTGACTCATCGCCGTGAATAATCATGTGCTGGTTTGCCTGAACAGCTTCACCATGCCCAAAATCTTCCAATAAAATATTTTTATGTTGCCCACTATCAAACAATATCTTTGATGACATGCAAATTTCCCTCTAATTTACTTCAGCAACTAAATTTAAAGTACTTCTCGCAGCTCTTTTAGCGCACGCTTCATAAAGAAAAATACTGCGCCCAGTTTCACATCCTCATCAGCCAGCACTAGCAACATTGCACCATCAGCAACACTAGAAACAATCAAGTACCCATCTTCACCACGAATCATCAGCTGCTCAACATTACCCAGATTCAACTCTGTGCTTGAATTAATACCAATATTCAAAAGCACTGAATTCATACCCGCAACCCGGTCTGCCTCAAGGTCGCCTGGTAACATACTGACAATTGCCAAACCATCTTCAGAAACCAACGCACTTCCTCTAATACTAGGATTTCTATATTTAAGATCTTTTAAGATGTTTTCAATTTGGCCTTCAAAGTTCATAATCTCTCCTCGCACAGTTCAAAATTAAAATGTGCATGATTTGACACACAAACAGCAGCATCACCACACACCATGAAACATCCAATGTCAATAACTCTCCCTTAAAACATAAAAATTTTATTGCAGTTCGACTTATTCAAGCATATCAAGCGGCCAGCAAGCACAAAACTATAGAAACCCACACCTATTTAATGAAAAGCACGGCGAATATAAGCAGTCAAAGCTTCAATTTGTTCATCAGTTAACACCGACTTCCAGGCAGGCATCGTAGTATTCGGCACACCACCTCGAATCATATTAAGCAAAACCAGATCCGAAACTGATTTAATACCATCACTGGTCAAGTCACGTGGCCGGGATTCTAAAAAGCTTCCAATCCAGTTTGCTCCTTTTCCATCGCCACCATGACAAAAAGCACAATTTTCAATAAAAAGCTTTTGACCCTGAGACTCTTTTTTTGTCAAACCTGAAATCAGGGGAGAACGATCATGTGCAGAAAATGGGCTAGCACCTGATATAGCATCAACCGGATCCTCTTTATGTGAATACTTTCCACGAGGATATGAAACAGAGCGAGACCGCCACTTAATCTCTTTTTTATCCACATGCGCCCGATCATGGCATGTCACACAAGCCGACATAAATAACCGCTTCCCGATCGATTGCTCTTCTGTCAAAAGATTCCAAGGTGTATCGAGTGAAATTTCACCAAGGGCAAAAGGAAAAGCAGCAGCGTAACGTTCATGCCCTCCCCAACCATTTTCTTCAATATGGTAGTAAGTATTGGTCTGTTTTTTCTCTATAAACTCTGACATAACAAATTTGACAACAGCTGTAATCTCCTGGTCATTCAGCAAATAACTGAAACCATCCATTGCAGTTCCAATCTTGCCATTTTTTACAACATCAAACATTGACGACGCACTCATTTCATCAGGCTGCATTGCCGTAAATGCTCTAGGTTCCGGCTTTAAATAAGTCGTTGCCAATGTTTTTGCATCACCACTATATCCATGACAAAAGTAGCAACGTAAATTATAAATTTCTCGTCCCTGTGCTAATAAATCTAATGTATCGTTACTTTTTTTTTTACTTGATCTATAGGCTCCCCACCTTCAACAGGATTAATAAATGTTTGAAAAACATACTCTGCTATATCAGTTATTTGCTGCTCGCTTAAAACACGCGCCCACGCTGGCATTACCGTACCACTCTTCCCTTCAGCAATACCTTTATATAAGGAGGGGCGATTCAATAACTGACGCGACTCTACTGATAAAAAGTTACGTGGTAATGGCTGACTCGCTGACTTTCGACCACCTTGTCCATTACCATAAACACCATGACATGCAGCGCAATTACCTAGATAGAGATCACGTCCACTAACAACATTCCCTACAAGGTTGCCCTCAAAAGGAAGCTGCATATCAACCAACTGCTGCGCCCCATGATGGGCATGCGGTTGCTCTTTCGTTATATTCAAGTCATTATTTTGCTTTGGCTGCATAAATTCACTACGAATAAAATCAACCACTGCAATAACATCAGAAACAGATAGATCACCCAGATAAGATACCATAGCAGTTCCTTCTCGCCCTGCTATCACTGCCTGCAACATTCTCTCACGAGTCAATTCAGTTGCTGCCAATGCAGTTGTAAAGTCACGAGGTGATGGATTGAGTGTATTCAGTGTCCATTTTGAACCGACACCTTTATCACCATGACACACGGAACAGTTATCCGCATAAATTTTTTGCCCATGAGCTAAATCTGATGCATTTTTCGTCACAGCTGTTGCCACTGCTTTCTTTACTGCCGCGGACCAATTTTCCTCTGCATGCACTATCGCTGAAGTGTAAAAAGCACCTATGACAAAAAGTATTCTCAAAGTTTGCCGCACAAAAGTCCGATAAATCACTTTTAAATAGTCCCTATGTGAATTAGGGATGTACACGAATCAACTTCTACACCCTAGCGTAGAGTAGAAATTATTCCGTGCGCACCCCTGAGTATAATTAAATACTGCATTGTGGCGTAAAATCCTGATTTGCGCTACCCTGAAAAGGGAGAACACTCGAACATATCGGGTGACTTTTATTTTTTTCATCTCACATCAGCTATAGGGTTGGTTATAACATGCAAAAAAGGCTAATTCAGGGGTGTTTATTATTCGCTGTTTTTGCCAATTTATGGTATTCACCTGTACACAGCGATCCAATCCTGGGTTCCAAACATGATTTTACCGGTTTAAATACGCGTGCTGGAGTTGAAGCAATGTCGGGACTTGCTTTTTCTGATTATGGCTCATCCTGTATTTATTGCCACCTTCCCGATGACAAAAAAGATGAGAATACTTCAGAAGCAGGTGGGGTTCCCGGATGGAATAGATTAACCCCGGCAACAGACAGCTATGAACTTTATGACAGCTTAATGCTTGACAATAAGGTTCGCACACCCAGCCCAATCAGCCTGCTTTGTCTCTCTTGCCATGACGGTACCATGGCGGTTGATATGACGATATTCCAGCCTAATGGCTGGAATAGCAGTGAAGATGCAGCGCTACATATGGCAATCAATGAATCAAACGACTTAACCAGCTGCGGAAAATGCCATGATGGCCGCGCAGCGCACAATATTGCTGTCAAACAAATTGGCACAGAGCTGGCAAACGACCATCCGATATCAATTGAATATGCCGGATTAAACCATAAAGATCCAGATTTTTGGCCAACAGAAAGTCCAAATGGATTCGATAATGGTGTAAAGCTCTATGATGGAAAGATAGAATGCGCCACTTGCCATAACGTACATGACCCTGACGTTGCCCTGTTGCTGCGAGCCGATACAGATAGGCTTTGTGAAACCTGCCATATAAAATAATGACTCAGCCATACAAACTCTATACTCTGGTACTATTTAGCTGCATCACATTACTATTTGCGGCTTGCTCGACTACGCCTGAAAAACCACAGGTATCTGCACCCATTGTCTTCCCACCGCCACCCGACCAACCTCGCTTTATTTATGAGCGAACCCTTATTTACAGTAGTGATGTTGAACGATTGAGTTCACTGGATCGCTTCAAATCTTTTGCAACAGGCACTTCTCTCAAAATAAAAGGTCTGGTCAAACCTTATGGTGTTTCAGTACACCGAGGGCGAGTTTTTGTTACCGACACGGTTCAACGCACAGTATTTGTATTTGATATTCCGGGCGAACGTTTTTTTACAATCGGCACCGATTCGCCTGGAGAACTTATCAAACCAATAGGAATTGACACATCTGAATATGGAGAAGTTTTTGTCTGTGATATCAGCGCTCGCCATATCCGGGTCTATGACCGTGATGGTCATTACCTGCGCACCATAGGCAACAGCCAACTGTTACAGCGTCCGGTCAGTGTTGCCGTCGCGGGCAATCTAACCTATGTCATCGACAATGGCGGCATCACCTCCCAAAACCATCAAATCGTAATTTTTGATACCGCGACGGGAAAACATATAAAAACAGTCAGTAAACGCGGATCAAGGCAAGGTGAGTTAAATCTGCCATTGCAGGCAGCAACGGCTCCTGATGGTTCGATATATGTAGTTGACAGCGGCAACTTTCGAATTCAGCAGTTTGACTCAAACGGAAAGGCACTACAAACTTTTGGCTCAGTAGGTAGAATGCCAGGACAGTTTGCGCGTCCCAAAGGCATCGCAACCGATGCAACCGGCAATATTTACGTCGTTGACACAGCATTTGGCAATTTCCAGATATTCAACGACAAAGGTGAACTACTCATGTTCATTGGAGAACGTAGCCATGCGGGCTCTCCAGGAAAGTATATGTTACCTGCTGATATTGATGTTGATGAAGATGGGCGTATTTATGTCGTAGACCAATTTTTCAGGAAGGTCGATGTCTTCAGACCCGCCACACTAAATAAAAACCAAGGATACGCGACAACAGCTCCATCCACAGACAATAAATAAACTTTACAACCTCATTGCAGTAGAAGGGTTATCAATCAACCAACGCTCCAGTATTTCAGCCGGCAAAGGGGGGCAGATATAGTTACCCTGCAACTCTTCACAACCAAAAGCAGTTAACAGTTTACAGGTTGTCTTATTTTCAACGCCCTCTGCAACAACTAACAACCCCATATTGTGCGCTAAGTCAACGGTAGAACGCACCAGGACTGCATCGTCATCATCGTCCGCCATGCCAATAACAAACGACTTATCAATTTTTAACTCATTTACAGGCAGTTGCTTTAAGTATGCCAAAGATGAATAGCCCGTTCCAAAATCGTCAACAGATAGGCGGATACCCAGGTCACTAAAAGCAGCAAGGGTTTTAAGCGCACGTTCGGGCTCTAGCATAATCGATGTTTCAGTAATTTCGAAACATAACAATTGCCGCTCTTTACACTCCTTATCCATAAGCTGCTTGATGGCATGAGAGAACCCACCCTCCTGTAAATTAATTGCAGATATATTAACTGAAACACTTAAATCAAAGCCTTGTTTGCGCCACTTTTGACATTGCTTCAAAGCCTCTTTCACCACCCATAAAGTTATTTCACCAATCAGGCCTGTACGTTCAGCCAATGGAATAAAGTGATCGGGTGAAATCAAACCGTTTTTAGGGTGTATCCAGCGCAATAAAACCTCTAGTTTAGAGACTTTCCCACTCTTCGCATTAATCTTGGGTTGATAATATAATTGAAGTTGATCGTTTCGAACGGCATGACGCAATTGCCCAAAAAGCGCTAAGTTTTGAAGGCTATGAACATCTTCTGCAGGATCGTAAACTGCGTAATTACTTTGACTACGCTTTGCACAATACATCGCAACTTCTGCTCGGCGCAAAAGATTGGCCGCGTTTTCATCACCATGCTCAGGATAAAGTGTAATTCCGATACTGACACCAACATGCAGAGCCAGACCTTCTTGCTCATCTACAACAAAAGGCAAATCAAGCACTTCATACAACTTCAGTGCCACTTGAATGGCCGCTTGTCGATCAACTCCGTGTAATAAAATTGCAAATTCATCACCACCCAGGCGGGAGATCATGTCTGATTCATTCAAGGTTTTTTGTAACAATCCCGCAACTTTTTTCAACAAAATATCACCAATCTGATGACCAAGCGTATCGTTAATTTCTTTAAACCGATCGAGATCCATTAACAATAATGCAAGCTCTGAACCATCTCGGCGTGCATCAGAAATTGACTTATAGAGATAATCACCAAACAAAACACGGTTTGCCAAGCCGGTCAAACCATCATGCAATGCCTGGTATTCTAAAATTGCTGTTTGGTTTTTTCTGTCTGTAATATCGCAAAGTGTCGCAACAAAGTGACGTCTATGATCCAGGTTTATTTCATTAAGGAAAATCTCTACAGGAAAAGTCGATGCATCTTTGCGCCTCCCGACGAGTTCACGCTCTACACCTACCATAGGAGCCTTTCTATTCACAAGGTATTTTGCAATATGGTGATCATGCGTTCGAGCATAAAGCTCAGGCACCAATACATTAATAGACTTTCCAACCAGTTCACTTGATTGGTAACCAAACATTTTATGTACCACTAAATTTGCAGACTCTATGATGCCTTGCTCATCTGTCATCACAATTGAGTCGGCCACACTATCCATAATACCTCGAATGCGATCCTCTTTTCGGATCAACTCCTGTTGCATTCGATTAAATTCAGCCGCCACTTCACCAAGCTCATCCACACGAACCACAGGCAAAGTAGCCGTACGATCCCCTCTTCCGACACGGGTTAATGCATTTCGAAGGTGAGTGACCGGACGAACAACTCCATATTGAAGTGCTATCCACAAACTGCCACCTAACAGCAGCATCATTGCCAACAACATCAAACACAACTTCAATCGCATGTCTCTGATCATAACTTCAGAGTTGCTGGCTATCGCCAACATCAGAATACCCTGCAACGATGTGCTTGGCTCACCATGACACGAAATGCACTCTCTTCCGCTAGAAATAGGAGACCATACTACTCGCTGACCAAAAGCATTCAAATTAACCACAGTTTCACCGGCTAATACACGGTCCATTATGGCTTTATGGTTAAATGCGGGTTCATGAGATTTAATGGCTGCCCGCCCAAATCGCGCATCACTCAAACGGGAGTTAACATCTTTAATTGTTTCAAGATCAGTAAATGCCTGACTACCATCACTGCGTAAAATTTCAATATCGATAATACGATCATCATTACGCATCAGATCAAGCCACTCTTTCACATAAATCGCATTACCATGCAACATAAGCGTACGTAAACTTGCCAACAATGTTGTAGTCTGCGTTCTGATCTGCTCTTCTTCCTGCGAATAGATGGTTTTTTTCAGTTGGGAATCAATCCACAAGCCACTTAACAGCATGGGAAATGCCAGAACAATAGCAACAATAAATACAAGACGAATGCCAAGGCTATTCATTAAACAGCCTCGGATTCAGTTTGAAAGTTATTAAATGAGAATTATTGATTTTATACCACACGTCAATATGCGTTGATTACACCAAATCACATCCCTCTTGCCCAGGCATCAATCAGTCCTAACTAATAATATTAAAGTTAACCGCTTATGTTAGCGCTAAAACTCATCCGGGTTTTATGATCAACCTCTCAATATTACAATTTATTTTTTTATAACTACTTTAGTATTCTGGTAAAGTAAGGTGCGTAACACCACCAAAACTGCCAACCCATAAACTGCCATCGGCTGCATCACTCATTGAAAAAACATTATCAGCATACAAACCATCCGCTGTTGTCAAGACAGAAAAGTCTTCTGTATTTTTATCAAACAGAGCCAAACCTTTACTGGTTCCTACCCATAACTGCTTTTTTTGATCAATATGGAGCATGAATACATGATTGGCGGGCAAACCATCTTTGGTTGTGTAGTTTTTCCAGCTCTCCCCATCGAAACGTGCCAAACCGCCACCCCAAGTACCACACCAGACAATACCGTCAGAATCAACCGCAAGTGAAATAATGTAATTTGGGTTGTACGCCACTTCCACATCACCTAAACCTTGTTCAACTTTTTGTTGAGCATGGTGTGTTGATGCTTTGCCCGGATCATTAGTAAACTGAATTGCCCCTTTCACAGTATCGTATGAAGCACCAAGTCCATCTTTATGCTTCCAGTTTTGCCACTGACCCTCCTGATATCTAGCCAAACCATCTTCTGTAGCAAACCATATTTCTCCGCTCTTTCCTTCCTGGATGCCATACACCCACAAATTTGGCAAACCACCATCAGTATTTTCTACTGTATAGGTTTCCCAACTCTTTGTATCATCCATCCGAGCATTAATAATACGATTAGCACCTGACCAGGTTGCAATCCATATATCACCATTGGATACTTTTTTAACATCATAGACAAATTGATCCCCCAACCCCTGAGGTACACTATAGTTTTTCCATTGCTCCGATACTGGATTATAAACAGATAAACCACCGCCATAAGTTCCTACGAATAAACGATGATCTATTTTATTAAGGTAAAAAATACCGTTAGATAAAAGGCCGTCCGCTTTATTATCAAAAATCCTGTAACTATCGTTACTCGTATCATAACGAATGACCCCACCAGAAGTTCCTATCCAAACAAGATCACCATCAACCAATATGGTTTTAACGTTACTGTTTCCCACTTCAAATTGAGTAAATTGGATCTTTTTTGAATGATGTGTAGTTTGTTTCTCTTTTGAAGCAGCATCGTGAGGAGCAGTTGAGTGCAACTCTTCTGTAACAGACTGCTCAGCTTTACTTTTACCGATGTAATATGCGCCAATCATCAATAGAAACGTCACAAAAATAACGAATATAAAAATTTTGGTTTCTTGTTTGCTATTCATTTACTTCCGTCCATTCTTTGCCCAATACGTACCACACCACCCTTGGTGCCTGCCCAAATTTCACCACCAGGTGTTGCAATCACACTATAGACACTATTCCCTAGCAGCCCATGATGCCGATTAAAAGTATGCCACACTTGCCCATCAAAATTTGATAAACCTTTATTTGTTCCAAACCAGAACACTCCGTCCTTATCCTGGGTCATGCTGTATACAATATTACCCGCCAAACCATCGCTTTCGGTAAGGTTTCTCCAGCTCTTACCATTATAATAGGTAACCCCTCCACCCCATGTGCCGGCCCAGACAGTCTCATCAGCAGCAATCATGACACAAAATACATAACCAGGATTATATGTGGCCCGTCCTTCTGATAATATATCCAAATTGTGACGTGAACGTGTTCCAAGACCCGTATTGATACTGATAGGCAAATTGGATTCATTGGATGCGCCTACTCCGTCCGCATGAGTAAATGAAGACCATTGACCTCCATCAAACATGGAGATCCCTCCTTCAGTCGCAAACCAGACTCGCTGCTTCTTATCAATTGCAATTCCATAAACCCATTCATTCACCAACTCTTTAACATAGGTTTCCATTTCACCCGTTGATGCTTTAAGAAGATTAGCACCCGCCCACGTGCCTATCCATAAATCACCATTGGCCATTTCATCAAAAGCATAAATCCAGTAATCAGCCAAACCATGCATGGGGAAATAAGTTTTCCATTCACCATCTCGGTAACGTGACATTCCACCACCATTAGTCCCAAACCACTTATAACCCTGACTGTCGATGTCAATTGCAAAAACATACTCATTTGCAAGCCCATCATCGCGCGTTAATGTTTTTACGACAGACTGGTTTTCCAAATTGATCTCCAACACCCCCACAGATGAACCAACCCACAAATGATTGCTGGATGGCTCAACAGCCAGAGCACGCACATAAACATTTTCACCCACACCAAAGGTATCCAGTACGACGTGACTATTTTCTGTTTTTACACTCTCAATTTTTGGTTGAACAGAAAAAGGAGGGGGCTCAAGTACTGTATTTGAAGACAGAGGTGCTTTAATTTGGTCATCATCGGAAGAACTACAACTTGCAAGTATCAATACAAGCAAGCTTGAAAATATTATTTTAAATGGCATTAACGTAAAGTTCTCATGTAAGCAATAACATCCAGCATCTCTTTATCTGAAAGACGTCCCTGATAAGCAGGCATCATTCCTTTCCCTCGTTGCAACAATCTCAACAAATCAATATCTGACTTAAACAGACCTTCTCCACGAGAAAAGTCAGCAACCCCAGACATATTACTCACACCACTTGAGCCATGGCAATTAGAACAGTGTTGTTGATATATTTTTCCACCTTTTATCGAATCAGCCGCATACACATCACTACTGACACCCAAAACAGATAAAAAGCAAAACATGACCGCTAGAGAAAAAGTTATATTCATCCGTTGACCCTCAAAAAATCAAATTGAAATAGCACCACTATCGAAAGCATTTGACAGTTTCTCAATAATGACATCATTATCCCACTCTTGCTCACCATACACTACCTGCATAATTTTACCTTGCGGTGATATCAGATAGGTCACCGGATAAGAAATTGCACCGAGGGTTTCGTTTGAAATTTCCATATCCTTGTCAATAAAGGTGTTTATTTTAAGCCCAATGTCAATTAAATATTCCCTTACCACATGCTCATCACTATCTATCGACAGTAATATTACTTCAAAACGACTCTTATCAAGTGCTTCTCCAAGCCGCTCTAAAGACGGTAATTCACGCCGACATGGAGGGCACCAGGTTGCCCATATATTTAGCACAACCACTTTTCCCTTGTATTTAGAAAGGGAGGTCACATTACCTTCCAGATTCACCAAATCTATCACTGGAAAGTAATGGCCTGCCTTCACCTTTTCAGATGATACTTCTTCTTTTTGAGTGCAACCTGCTATTACACCTGAAAGAATAACAATCAGCACATATCGGACAGTATGCATCACAAACTAAATCAAGGGACAATCTGGTCAATTACTATCTTGACATCATTACTCCCCACAACCACTGAATCACTACTACCCTCCAGATCACCCGAAACAGGGATCGCATCACCACTCTGCGATATACGCGCAATAATTTGCACTTTCTTGTTATCAGATAGACGTGCCGATGGCATCAGAGACATTGTATCATCCAATCGAAAATCAACAGGCAAGTCAGTAGTCAGTGGTTTTCTAAAAACAGCAACCGGCATACGCGAACCATCGACTGGCTTTGCAAAAACAAACAGCACTGCATTTTCACTGACAGATTTTTTCAACACAGGAGAAAGAGCCACAGAGCCTTCTACAAAAACGCTTTCCACGGATACAGGCACTACTGTTGCTTCACTTGCTTGAACCTGCCCACCATTTTTTGAAATATACTGCTCTGCCTGAGAAATACTGGCTGCAATAGAGTTTGCACCTTGAGAACCTGGAGCCATCAAACTTTCAAGTTTACGCCAATATTGCACTGCACTTTGAAAGTTTCCCTTATCGAACTCACCCGTCCCCATCAACCACAAACCTTTTTGATGATTAGGGTTAATTTCCAGAGCACGTTGCACCAAACTCATTGGTGAACCTTCAAGGCTTTCGTTATTAGCCATTGCAAGCGCATCTGCATAATCAACTAACAGATTAGGATCTGTGGGTGAAATTCTGGTCGCTTGTGCAAACGCAAATGATGCTCGATCATAACGCTGCAAAGCGCTATAAGAACGAGCTAACATGACCCAGCCATCCAGATCATCCGGGTTCGCTTTTAATTTTTCAGCAAGCCCGGCAACCATGGCTTCAATTTGATCAGCAGTAACACCATGATCTCCATTAGCAGTCGATTCATTGACTGCTTGCTGCGACATTGGATCCATTCCGGCAGGGTTACCTAGAAATTGATACATATAAATAGCTGCAATAGGGACGGCCACCGCTAAAATAATCGCCGTTTTTTTCGAAGGCTGACCATTTTCTATTGCTCCGACGGCCTCATCATTTTGTTCAACATCACTTAACAAACGACCTTCCAGCTCAACACGTGCTGCCTGCTTTTCTGACTCAGTTAATATACCCTGCTCCAAGTCTGCTTCCAGCTCACTCATCTGATCTTTATAGACAGAAATATTAAGCGCTCGCCTTTCCAGGCTCACTTTATCGGAGTTAGAGCGAATTAAAGGAAGCACTGTGAACAGCAATGCGGCAACAATTAAAAGCGCCACAATAAAACCAAATAACCACATCATTTTTTACCTTCTTCTTCACTCAATAATGTTTGTGCTCGCTGTTGATCTTGCCTGGATAACGATGTTATGACTGAGACTTGCTTGCGTCGATTACGCAAACTATAAAATAACAATACAACACCCAAGACCAATAACAGCGCCGGCCCAAACCATAACAAGAACGTTGTCACATTCAGCGGCGGACTGTAACGTACAAAATTCCCATAACGATCGACCAGGTAATCAACAATCTGATCATCACTCCAACCCTCTTTCATTTTATTGCGTACTTCGTCACGCATATCAACCGCTAAATCAGCGTCGGAATCAGCAACAGTCTGATTTTGACAAACCAGACAACGCAACTCTTCAGATAGCGCCATAACACGCACCTCCAGAACAGGATCATCAACCAGAGGCGTTGCTTCTTTTGCCGAGGTGACAGCGGACAACAAAAAACAAAAAGAGAGCACGAACGAACAACTTATTAGACGCTGCTTTGTCATAAAGATAGCTCCTGCACCATAGGCTTAATTATTTGCTCAATGTCATCTGGTACGACTGGCCCAATAAATTTATGGCGAATAATACCTTCTTTATCAATCAAATAAGTCTCCGGCACACCATAGACACCATAATCAAACCCCACATCTCCTTCAGGATCCTGCCCACTCAATACATAAGGGTTACCAAACTGGCGTAACCAACGAATACCGTCTTGCTGAGAATCTTTATAGTTCAAGCCATAAATTGGTACAATATTTTGCTTCTCCAGCTCCACCAGAACAGGGTGCTCATGCCGACACGCCACACACCAGGATGCCCATACATTTAACAGCCATACCTGACCGAGCATCTCCTTATTAGAAAAACGTGCCTCAGAATTATGCAGTTGTGGTATGTCAAAATCGGGAGCGGCCTTACCCACAAGCGGAGAAGGAACTTCACGTGGATTTAACGACAAACCTTTGAATAAAAAAACAACAACACCTAAAAACAGAGCCAGAGGAAGTAGATACCGCATTGAAGACTTCATTAACTTTTCACCCCTTCAACCATATCAACTTTGGGCGCAACAACCTTTTTTTTGTTTCTGCGTTTCACCAATCGGTATCGACGATCACTCACCGCCAAAAATCCACCCACCCCCATTAAGAAGCTGCCCATCCATAACCAGCCAATAAAAGGCTTATAATAAACGCGCACAGCCCAGGCCGTTCCTCCCAATGAATCCCCCAGAGAAACATAAAGATCCCTAAAAACACCTGAATCAATAGCCGCTTCAGTCATGGGCATGGTTTGAACATTATAAATACGCTTTTCAGGGTGCAACACAGTCAACAACTGACCATTTTCCCTAACCTCAATTAAACCTCGACTGGCACTATAATTGGGGCCTTCTATTGTTTCTATACCCTTAAATTTGAATTCATAGCCAGCCATGGTAAGCGTATCCTCCAAATCCATGCGTACATCTTTTTCAATTTCATAACCTGAAACCAGGGTTATACCGATCACAACCACTGCAACACCTATATGTGCGATAACCATACCAATATATGATGATGTTAGAGAACGTAAACCATCACTAAAGCTACGATTACCAGAAATCCCTATGATACGCTTCCACATTCCATAAAGTGTTACTGAAATCACCCAGATTGCAGACAGAAGCCCCAACGTAACCATGATCGAAAAACGACCCATCATGAAAGGAATCACTATTGAGAGCAATAAACTTAAAATAAACACCCAACGCAAACGGTTCATCAACGCAACCAGATCATCCTGCTTCCAGCGTACCAATGCACCCAGACCACATAAAAAAATTAATGGCAGCATTAACGGAACAAAAACCGCATCAAAGTAAGGAGGTCCTACCGATATTTTACCTAAGTTCAAGGCATCTAGAAGCAGAGGATAGAGTGTCCCTAACAGCACCATTCCAGCAACAACAACCAAGAGTACATTATTCACTAGCAGCATGGTTTCGCGTGAAGACCAATGAAAGGCTCCTCCCAAGCCAACTTTAGGCGCACGCCAGGCATAAAGTGCCAGTGAAGCCCCAATGACCGTAACAAGAAACCCCAAAATGAATATACCTCGCTCTGGATCAGTTGCAAACGCATGCACAGAAGTTAACACACCCGAACGCACTAAAAATGCACCTAACAGACTCAGAGAGAATGCAAGAATTGCCAGCAAAACGGTCCAGTTCCTAAAGCAACCTCGCTTTTCAGTAACGGCCAGCGAATGGATTAATGCAGTACCCACCAGCCAAGGCATGAATGAAGAGTTTTCAACAGGATCCCAGAACCACCAACCGCCCCAGCCCAGCTCGTAATAAGCCCACCAACTGCCCAAAGCAATACCAAAGGTTAGAAAGACCCACGCAATGGTTGTCCAGGGGCGAGACCAACGCGCCCAGGCTGCATCGAGCTTTCCACCGAGAAGCGAAGCGATCGCAAAGGAAAATGCAACAGAAAACCCCACATACCCCATATATAGCATCGGAGGGTGAAAGACCAGCCCCGGATCTTGTAACAGTGGATTCAAGTCACGACCATCCAACGCGGCTGGCAATAAACGCTCAAATGGGTTGGATGTAAGCAATATAAACAGCAAAAAACCAACACTCAAAAGACCCATCACACCCAAAACGCGCGCAACCATCTCTTCGGGCAAGCTACGGCTGAACAGGTTCACAGCTAAAGCCCAACCAGCCAGCATAAAAGCCCATAACAACAGAGATCCTTCATGCCCACCCCAAACAGCTGAAACACGATACAACAAAGGCAGTTGAGAATTAGAGTGCATCGCCGTATATAAAACAGAAAAATCATTAACGACAAAAGCATACGTTAAACAAACAAATGCAACTGCCACCATCAAAAACTGCCCTAATACAGCAGGCCTGGCCAAATTCATCCAGACCCTTCGACCTGTCGCCGCTCCAACCAGGGGCAACGTTCCCTGGATCAATGCGATACAGAGTGCCAATATTAGTGCAAAATGTCCGATTTCAGGAATCATGAGCCATTACTCTCCACTTTCTTTTTACCTTCTTCCAGCGCATCTGCAACTTCAGGAGGCATATAAGTTTCATCATGCTTTGCAAGCACTTCATCTGCATAAAATACGTTGTCAGCACCCAGTTTTCCTTGTGCAATCACACCCTGACCTTCTTCAAATAGGTCGGGCAAAATGCCGGTATAACTGATCACGACATTATTTGCATTGTCCGTCACACTGAAATGCACAGTTAAACCTTCACCGGTCTGCTTGACACTACCCACTTCAACAATTCCGCCAATACGGAAAACATGATCTACTGGTGCCTCCCCTTCAATCACTTCGGTGGGGGAAAAAAAGTAAGAAAGATTCGAGTCAAGTGCCTTAAATACCAATGTGGCCGCCACCGCTAAACCTGCCAAACCTGCCAATACAAAGATTAATCGCTTATGTCTGTTTTTCATTTTTCATCCTCGGCCTCCAAACGAACCATACGACCCAGTCTCTGCAAAATAGTTCGCTTACGCTGTCGCACAACCATCACTTCAATCAATACACACAGAGCAAATACACCAAAAGAGCCCCAAACATAAAGGGCATAACCGCCCATCGCAAAAAACTCAGCCATGTTTTTGATCTCCAACCAACTCTTTCACCCAGGTTGTATTGCGTTCACGTTCAAGCACGATACAACGTGCTCGAGCGTATGCCACTGCAATCGTGTAGGCCCAACATGCCAATGTCATAACAATCAATGTCCAGAGCATAATAGCGGCCATTGTTGGCGCAGCATCCAAACTAATAGAAGCACCTTGATGCAGTGTATTCCACCACTTAACGGAGTAATAAATAATCGGTATATTCACCACACCCACCAAAACCAGTAGAGCACCCGCCCGGTCCGCGCGGCGCGAATCGCTGATGGATGACTGCAATGCCATAAAACCAATATAAAGAAACAGCAAGATCAATTCAGAAGTCAAGCGTGCATCCCACACCCACCAGGCACCCCACATGGGTTTCCCCCAAAGAGCACCCGTCCACAACGCAATGAAAGTGAACATGGCTCCCGTCGGTGCTAACGCCGTAACCATCATAAATGACACACGAGTATTCATTACAAGACCTACAGCCGCCCAACACGCCATCACCACATAGATAAACATGGACATCCATGCCGCAGGCACATGAATAAACATAATACGATAGCCTTCACCTTGTCGAAAGTCGGTGGGCGCGACAAAAAAACTAAGGTAGAGCCCTATTACACCCAATACAACAGCGAGTACCGCCGCCCATGGAACAATGCGTCCAGCCAACACATAAAAATTGGAAGGGGCCGAGTATTTAAACCAGTTTATTGAACCTGAAGCCATATCTTAAAATCCAAAAATAATATATCTAGAGTGTCTAAAAGCAAAAAAGTGCAATCACTACTCCATAGAAAGCCGTAAAGCTGCTGCTGCTGCCAAAGGAGCAAAGCACAGTGCCATAACAAAAATAGCTGCCAATAAGTAAATATGCCCCTCCGCACCCAAACCGGAAACACTCGCCTCAACTGCACCTGCGCCGAAGATTAACACAGGAATATAGAGAGGCAACACCAGCAATGAAACCAGCACACCCCCACCGCGCACACCCAATGTCAATGCTGCCCCAATCGCCCCGATCAAGCTCAGCACAGGTGTTCCTAAAAGCAATGTAATCAAAAGGATCTCAACCCCTTCCACAGAAAGATCGTATTGAACTCCTAGCAGAGGTGCGATCAAGACCAGAGGCAAGCCCGTCACCAGCCAATGGGCAACCACTTTACCCAATACCAACAAAAATAATGGTTGCGGAGTCAACATCATCTGCTCCAGAGAACCATCCGCATAATCATTTGCAAACAAGCGCTCAAGTGCCAGCATAGAAGCTAATAGTGCCGCAACCCACATAATACCGGGCGCAATCAGACGCAAGGTATCCGCATCAGGTCCAATCCCCAAGGGAAACAGACTTACAACAATGATAAAAAAGAAAAGTGTTGTGAAAATATCTGAACGGCGACGTAGTGCCAACAACAGGTCACGCCGAATAATGCATTGAAACGCTGTAAACATTTTTTATGTCCCCAGCTTAAGTTGGCGGGTTTGCCCGGATGTGAGATGAACATCTTGATGTGTCGTCAACACCACCAATCCGCCACGCCCCAAATGTGCACTGATCACTCCCTGCAAGTGATCAACAGCCGCTTTATCCAGAGCCGTAAAAGGCTCATCCAATATCCATAATAGAGACTTGCTCAATAACAGCCTAGCCAGAGCTACACGTTTTTTTTGTCCCTGAGAGAGCATTCCGGTCGGCAAATCTTCATATCCCGCCAACCCCATATCCTTAAGCGCAATCCATACTTGCTTTTCATCAAAATCAACACCATCCATCGTGGCCAGTATATGCAGGTTTTCAACGCCGGTTAAGTCACCCTTGATCCCGTTATTATGGCCAAAATAAACCACCTCGCCACGAAACTCATCGCCCAGACCCGATATATTTTTCTCATCCCAAAAAATTTCACCTTGCTCAGGCATCAGTAAGCCGCAAAGTGTACGTAACAATGTTGTTTTACCGCTGCCATTATGCCCATGAACATGCAATAGCTCACCTGCCTCCAGAGAAAAATCAAGCGATGAAAATAGCTGGCGATCACCGCGAACACACTCCAGCCCAGTCACTTTCAACATTAAAACTACACACCCCAAGTATTCAATTCGGCGTGATTATACATCACACGGACAATCTACGCCTATGAGCACAAGCGCCTACTCAAAGCATATTCTTTCAAAGATGAAATTAAACTGAACAGTACAAACATGATCGACAAAAAAAGCAACAAGTGATATAAACATTATAACTTATGAATACCATTGCAGATCGCCTAAATCAGGTCAAACAGCGCATTGATGATGCAGAAAAGCTCTACAACCGACATCCAGGCTCGGTCTCCTTGCTTGCGGTCAGTAAAACCCAACCCGCCAGAGCAGTATTGGCAGCATATAATGCAGGACAACGCCGCTTTGGTGAGAGCTACTTACAAGATGCCCTGCCAAAGATTGAAGCACTTAAAAATTACGATATCGAATGGCACTTTACAGGCCCGATTCAGTCGAATAAAACTCGTGCTATTGCAACTCATTTCTCCTGGGTGCACAGTGTCGACCGCCTTAAAATCGCACAGCGCCTTAATGATCAGCGCCCAGCCAAATTAAAACCACTCTGTATTTGTTTACAGGTTAATATAAGTCATGAACAAAACAAATCCGGCATACACCCTGAGGAATTATTTACAATGGCCGAAGCATTATCACTTATGCCAAACATACGATTACGTGGTTTAATGACTATCCCAGAGGCCACAAAAAACAGAGAAAATCAACGCAAGTCATTTAATAAACTACGAAAATTACAATTGACACTTATTGAAAGCGGGTACTCGCTCGACACACTTTCCATGGGTATGTCGGAAGATCTTGAGGCTGCAATCGCAGAAGGTGCAACGGTTGTTCGTATTGGCACAGCATTGTTTGGCAGTAGAGATTAGGGAATTAAAACTAATGGCATTTACAACAACAAACTTTTACCTTTAAAACTCATGAAAAATATAAAAATTGCATTTATCGGCGGTGGAAACATGGCTTGTAGCCTGATTGGCGGGTTAATCAGTGATGGCTACTCTCCACAAAAAATCTATGTTTCAGATCCAGACAATGAACGTATTGCCGCACTTAACACAAACTTTCCAGGAATCAATACTACAAATTCAAATGAAACAGCCGCTGTGGATGCAGATATTGTTGTATTTGCAGTAAAACCTCAAATATTTAAAACAGCTGCAAAAGCACTATCCAAAACACTAAATACCTCAAAAGCCCTGGTTTTATCAATTGCTGCCGGCATCAAAGAGTCAGACATCAACAAATGGCTTGGAGATCACCACCCAATAGTCAGAACCATGCCCAACACTCCGTCTTTTGTCCAAAGCGGCGCAACAGCACTTTATGCCAATAGCCATACGTCTGCAGAACAACGCAATCAGGCAGAATCGATCATGCGCGCCGTAGGCTTAACTTTATGGGTTGAAAATGAAGAACAGATGAATGCTGTCACTGCACTGTCCGGCAGTGGCCCAGCCTATTTTTTCCTTGTCATGGAAGCAATGGAAAAAGCAGGAACCAATCTTGGATTAACCCAGAAAACAGCTCGATTATTAACGCTTCAAACCGCATTCGGTGCAGCAAAAATGGCACTGGAAAGTAACGAAAGCTGTGAAACATTGCGTGAACGCGTTACCTCACCTGGCGGAACAACAGAACAAGCGATCAATACATTACTTGACGGAGATATTTTAGCCTTGTTCAACAACGCCCTTAAAGCGGCTCATACACGATCCATTGAACTTGCCAAAATACTAGGAGATTAAATTTAATGGAGTATCTTTCAAACTCGGGGATATTTTTAATTCACACTCTGTTTGGGCTTTATATTTTAGCTATCATGCTACGCTTTCTTTTTCAATGCGTACGTGCTGATTTTTATAATCCATTCTCGCAGTTTCTGGTCAAAGTGACCAATCCACCACTACTTCCGCTACGACGCATAATACCCGGGCTTCTAGGGTTTGATATAGCCGCTGTTATTTTAGCTTATCTACTCACAATAACTGAAATAGCATTGGTAAGCAAACTGGGGTATGGCGGTATTCCAAACATCATTGGCTTATCCATTATGGCCATTGCTGATCTATTATCACTGACAATCAATATTTTTCTATTTGCCATTTTAATACAGGTCATTCTCAGCTGGGTCAGCCCACAAACAAACAACCCCATAACAAGCCTGCTTTACAGTTTAACAGAACCCATTATGGGACGAGCACGTCGTATCATTCCACCAATATCAGGTCTGGATCTTTCGCCAATTGTTGCAATCATATTTTTACAACTACTAAAAATTCTTCTCGTAGCCCCTATTGCTGATATTGGAAAATCACTTGGATAAAATATCGAATTCGTGCGTGTGTTGCGCTATCCAGATAGTAGATCACACTGCCATTAAGTTACGCACTTCGTCCCCACGCTGGAGCATGGAAACCAGATGCGACCCTTAACTTAATGGCAGTGAGATAGTAGATACATACACAACGAACACTTTTTATAATTAAATTGCTTTTAACTTTTTCTGTTCTGTTGCTGAACTGCTTTTTAATTTGGATGGCTTTGATTCCAAAAGTACTTTATCCGGTTTGACTTGAGATTCACCTTCAAACACTCCACCCTTTTCAATGGTAAAATCTTTAGCAATCACCTTGCCCGTTACTTTTCCTGAAGCAAGTATCTCTACAATTTCAGCGGTGAGTGTTCCATTCAACTGGCCACTGACTATGATCGTATTTGCATTAAACTCACCCATTGCAGTACCATTTTGACCAATCGTAATTGCACAGCTTGACTGGATTACCCCCTCAAACTCTCCATCCAGATGAAGGTTACATTCAATATTAATATCACCTTTTATTTTTGTGCCGTTTGCAATAACTGTTGCGGCAACTGAGACATTGGTCGCGTGATTGCTTGAACTAAAGATGGCCATTTTATGTACTTCTCCTTTGAAAAAATGGATTCGTAAGATTGCATGTCCCATTTAATAAAATTCATGGGATCAGCACGCCGCTGTATATATCTGACTTCATAATGAAGGTGTGGAGCACTGCTTTTTCCACTACTGCCACTCCGTGCCACCAAGTCACCCTTCTGAATGAAATCACCTTGTTTGACTTCAAAACCGTTTAAATGTCCATAAAATGTTTTAAAACCATAGTTATGACTAATAATCAACAACTTTCCATAACCACTCTTTTTATGGTTTGCAGCATATTCCACTACACCGTCTGCGGTTGCAAAGATATTTGTATTCATTTTTGCTCGTAAATCAACGCCACCATGCTTCTCTTTGGTTCCTGAAATAGGGTGAATCCTTTCACCAAAATGACTCGTAACAATCGTTTCATTCAGTGGCGAACCGTTAGGTATGTTTTGAAATACAGCCGCTTTTTCTGCCGATGTCAGGCTCGCCAATTCAATACGGCTTGCAACATCAAGGTGCCCCTGGTATTTAAGTCCGACCATCTCCTCAATATCACCCAGCTTCAGGCTCAGCACATCCAGCTCTTCAGCTTTATCAGCAACATTCAGTCTCAAACCTGTATTTTCATCCAGTAGTTGTGCGATTTCCTGTTGAATTTCAATCTTTTTTTCTTCCATGGCAGACACTTCCCGCTGCAGAACAAGAATCATTGTGATGCCAATTGCAATTACGATAAAAAGGAATGATGCCAAATATAAAGCCAGCTTCTGAGCTATTTTATGTGTCGTGTAATGTTTGGAGCCATTAACGTCTGTAATGGTAATTGTTAATCTATCTTTCATATACCTATATCATATTTGAACTCAATTGTTTGACCAGCTCACACTAATATTCGCTGACCACTACCAAACACCCCGCAGAGTCCCTCTTTAAAATGAATACTACTCTAAAACTGGACAAAAATCATGGATATTTTCATATAAAGCATATCTATTATCATCAAGAATATTTCGGCCATTGCAGATTAAAACTGATACAGTAAGCAAAAATTAATGCCCATCAAGGACTAAAAATGACCAACATACAGCCCCAAACAACTTACCTTAAGGATTATAGACAACCTGACTACCTAATTAATTCCGTCCACCTTCATTTTGATCTCGAAGAAAAGTTTACAAAAGTTAAATCCAGACTCACTCTAAAACGCAACGGCGAACACCAACGACCATTACAACTCCTTGGCCAGGAAATGGAGTTATGTTGCATCTCACTCAATGGCCAGACTCTAGAATCAAACCAATACCATATAGACAATAAACAGCTGATTATTGCACAGTTGCCCGAGGTGTTTACACTCGAAATAGAAACCTGTATCGAGCCTCAAAAAAATACATCTCTTGAAGGCTTATATAAATCAAACGGCATGTATTGTACTCAATGCGAAGCAGAAGGTTTTCGTAAAATAACCTATTTTCTGGATCGCCCCGATGTCATGGCGATTTACACGACAACCATTACTGCAGATAAAAACCTCTACCCGGTCTTACTCTCAAATGGCAACAAAACGGACCACGGTGAATTAGAAAATGGCCGTCACTGGGCAACATGGAACGACCCATTTCCAAAACCAAGCTATCTATTTGCCATGGTTGCGGGTGATTTGGTCAAAATCGAAGATCAATTTACCACAGGCTCTGGCCGGGTGATTGATCTGCATATTTTTGTTGAACCACACGATGCTGACAAGTGCGACCATGCCATGCAATCATTAAAAAATTCAATGGCATGGGATGAAGAGACTTTTGGTCTTGAATATGATCTTGATATCTACATGATTGTCGCCGTGGGTCATTTTAATATGGGGGCAATGGAAAATAAAGGACTCAACATATTTAATACCAAATGTATTTTAGCCAAACCCGAAACCGCCACTGACAACGATTATGAACGTATTGAAGCAGTCATTGCACACGAATATTTTCACAACTGGACAGGTAATCGAGTCACCTGTCGTGACTGGTTTCAACTCAGCCTTAAAGAAGGGCTGACCGTTTTTCGTGATCAACAATTTTCTGCTGACATGGGCTCTCGTGCCGTCAAGCGTATCAATGATGTACGCATGTTACGTTTATGGCAATTCACCGAAGATGCTGGACCGATGGCACACCCCGTACGCCCTGACTCATACATAGAAATCAGCAATTTTTATACGATGACAATCTATGAAAAAGGCTCTGAATTAATTCGCATGATACACACATTGCTGGGCTGGCAAAATTTCCGTAAAGGAATCGACCTCTATTTTGAACGTCATGACGGTCAGGCTGTTACGACGACAGATTTTGTAAAAGCGATGTCCGATGCCAGTGGCATCGATCTGGAACACTTTAAAAAATGGTATGAAATTTCCGGTACACCACAACTTGATGTGACAAGCCACTATGATGCCGATGCACAAAAATTCACATTAAACTTTAAGCAATCTTGCCCTGATACCCCAGGCCAAAGCAATAAACCCCCTTTACATATTCCCGTTGCTATCGGTTTACTGGATAAAAATGGCAATCATCTACCGCTTCAACTAAAGGGTGAAAATGAAATATTACCCCAAACGACTCGATTATTAGAGCTGCATGATTATGAAAGTCAATTTCACTTCATAAATATTCCAGAGCGCCCCACACCATCACTTTTAAGAGGGTTTTCTGCCCCCATTAAATTGAACAGCAACCTAAGTGATGAAGATCTTGTTTTTTTACTGGCACATGATCAAGACACATTCAATCGCTGGGAGGCTGGACAACAACTTTTCACCAAAACGATTTTAAGGTTGATTGAACAATATAACAGCAGTCAGGCGCTCACATTGCCTGAAGGCTTGATTGATGCCACTGCCAAAATCATTAATGACAATACTCTTGATAAAGCACTGATTACTGAAATCATCACACTACCATCAGAAACCTATCTGGGCGAACAGATGACCACCATTGATGTAGATGCAATTCATCACTGTCGTCAATTTTTAAAACAGACATTGGCCAATGGTCTGAAAGATGCACTGCTTGCAACTTATCAAAACAATAGCGACGATGGCCCTTACCGCAATGATACACAAGCCATTGGCCAGCGAAAAATCAAAAACTGTGCTCTTGATTATTTAATGCAACTGAACGATAAAAAAATCATCGAGCGCTGTTATCAACAATTTTCCCACTCAAAAAACATGACAGATTCAATCGCGGCACTCAGCGCACTTACCCAATGCGACTGCCCCGAACGAAAAGTGGCATTAAATACATTTTTTATAAAATGGCGTAACGAAGCACTCGTGCTGGACAAATGGTTTACACTCCAGGCTGTTTCAAGCCTGAAAAACACTTTTAACGATATTTTGCGTTTGGCATCCCACACAACATTTGATATAAAAAATCCTAATCGCGTTCGCTCGCTCATCAGCGCGTTTTGTAACAGCAATCCAATTCACTTTCATCGCACAGATGGCAAAGGTTATCAATTTCTTGCCGACAAAGTCATTGAACTGAATACTATCAACCCTCAAATTTCAGCCCGCTTACTCAATCCATTGACTCGCTGGCATCGATTCGATGAGAATCGTCAAACTTTGATGAAAATACAATTAGAAAGAGTGATTGAAACGGATAATCTATCCAAAGATGTTTACGAAATTGCCAGCAAAAGCTTAAATATATAATTGAAGGAATACGCATGAAATTGAAACGAATATTCATCCTGACGACATTATTGATCACTGCACAATATACATTTGCAGCCCCACCAACACCTGACGCTGACCCCGTCACAGTGGATCGACAAAAAGCGATGCAAACTTTGGAGGAGCAAGCCAAGGCAGGCAATCAACACGCCCGTACCGAACTTGGCATTCAATATCTGTTTGGTGACTTCATTAAAGCCGATGCCAAACGTGCCTTGCAACTGCTGAGTGTATCCGCCGACCAAGGTGATGCCCGGGCACAAACAGCCCTCGCCCATATGTATAGTCAAGGCATTGGGGTGACTAAAAATATGAAAAGGAGCATTGAGTGGTATAAAAAAGCGGCTCAGACAGGCTATGCAATTGCACAAAGCAAATTGGGCTATATCTATAAAGAAGGGGTTGGAATTCAGGCTAAACCAATAGAAGCAGCAAAATGGCTACAAAAAGCGGCTCAGCAAAAAGATACGTACGCCCAGGCCAATTTAGCACACCTCTACGAAACAGGTACAGGTCTGACTCAAGATTATGAAAAAGCAGCAAACTGGTATTTACAAGCCGCCCAGAATAACCATATTGGAGCACAAAACAGATTGGCTGCGCTCTATGAACAGGGCAAAGGAGTGGCCAAAGATCTAAAAGCAGCCTATATGTGGTATACCATCGCCGCTGTCTGGAGTGATAGTGAACACCAAGGTTTACAAGAAGGCGACCCAAGAATAAAACTATCAGCACTGCTCAACCAAACCGAGATTGACGAAGCCACAAAAAATGCCGAAGAGTGGTGGATGAAACACTATAAAGTGCAGGACGGTGAGCAACCACTGCATTAAACAATATCTAAACAGGCATGAAAAATTTTTGGCAAAACAAAGCACTCACAGAGCTTACAACTGAAGAGTGGGAATCACTCTGTGATGGCTGTGGTTTGTGCTGTTTACACAAGCTGGAGGATGATGAAACAGGCGACGTATTTTATACCCGCGTAGCCTGTAAACTGCTCGATACCGAACTGTGCCACTGCAAACAGTATGAAACACGCACCCAGCATGTTCCCGACTGTTTAACGTTAACAGCAAACACCATAGCCGACTACCCATGGCTTCCTGAAAGCTGCACTTATCGATTACTATTTGAAAACAGGCAATTACCTGTATGGCACCCTCTAGTTTCAAAAAATTCAGCCTCTGTTCATAGCGCTGGAATATCTGTTGCAGGCAAAGCCGTTTCTGAAGCAGACATTCACCCCGATGATATTGAGTCTTTTATACTCCACTTTGAAGAGTAAACGGCCTAATCCATTCTGTTAGCTCCCATATTTGACACGTTGCAGAGGTTAAAAAATGAAAATTACAGACCAATGTAGAATGGTCAGAGGAGGATCGATGCTACGTGGTCTCGTCCCCATGATTTATAGGCCCCTGCTGTCATGGAAAAGTGAAGCCAAGGTTTATAAACAACTTTATGGCATTGTCGAAGAATGGGTGGAGATTCATCAGCAAGAAGGAGAAAAACAATGGCTCTATGTGATTTATAGTGGGTAGGTGTCATAATCTGCAGTCGTAGTGTAGGTCGGATTAGCGCAGCGTAACCCGACAAAGTAATTGACGAGAAACATGACAACAATCCAGCAAGCCACAACTCATTCACTACCCACATCCGCCGCTAACACCACGAACTTCCTTTCCATCATGTCGGGTTACGCTGAGCTAACCCGACCTACGTTACCACCCACTATAAATCACATAGAGCCAAAACAATTTAGTGAGCAGCGGTGATTAATAAATAATTATTATTGTGAGCCAAAAACAAATGGGTTGATTAGCTTGACCCCGCACTCCTCGAAATCTTTAATGTTCCTTGTTGCAACTATAAACTCTTTAGCTCGCGCAATGGCCGCAATTTGACCATCCAAATCAGATAAAGGTCGGCCAATCTCTTTTCGGTACCCTTTAATATCACCATAGACACGAGCTGCTGCTTCATCAAAACTCAAAATGCGAGACTTAAAAGCAGTTGCAGCAAACTGTCTAAATCGATCATCAAGTAATCGACGCTTTTTACCGTTTGACATAATTCGAAGCCCAAACCCAATTTCGGCTATGGAGATCGTAGTTAAATACAGCGCCATTGAATCTTGAGCATTCAGCCACTCAAGCACCGATTTTTTGGGCTGTGACGTCATAAATTCCGAGATTATGTTTGTATCTAAAATAATCACTCAGAAAACTCCACAGGATCAGATACTTCACGCTCCGGCAGCACCAGTTCATCTCCACCATAAGCGGGGCTGAAAAGACGTACGGCGAAATCCCCCATTCGCTCCGGAGCCGCTACTGCACGCTTAAGTATTTGCCTAACCTCTTCCTCCATTGAGACACCATGACGTTCAGCACAAACTCGCAAAAGCGCCACCGTTTCATCATCAAGCTTTCTTACACTGATACTTGCCAAGATTTTCTCTCTAATTAATCTAACAACTAAAAATGATAGCACCTGCCAGCACTGACATCAATATACAAATAGACACCCACATAAATCGCCTCCCCCTTTCTCGTTCCCACGCTCCTGTAGTAGTTCATACTTCCTCAAAAACAGATAGTCATTAACCTATTCAAACCAGTAACGAACAATAAAACTACCTTCCATTACATAACTACGTTAATATCACATAAATTTTGTATGGTTTAGGTATTAATAGCAGCCCTCTAAATGAAAAGTAATCACAAGGAAAGTAGCCCTCTAGATCAACTCAAAATCTGGCAACGCTTTCATATTCGCCTTACAGTGCTGTATGGTGGAGCAGTTTTTATCTGCCTGGCAGTGACAGCTCTGTTTTTCTATAAAATCAGCATGCAATCAGAGCTGGAACATTTACAAAAAAGGCTTCTGATGCTAGCCACAAATCTGGCCGATTCAATTGATGCCGATGCAATAAATAAAATTCCACTAACTTCAGATGAGATTACACCACTGCATGAAAAGCTGAAATTACGCTTTCAAAAAACGGCCAACCGTGACCCCGATATTGAAACCATCTATATTTTACGCCCCACTGCTGAACCGACGAACCTTCGTTTTTTGATTGATTATGTCAAAGGAGGAAAAACGGGGCAGCCAGGTGAACTATATGATGCCAGTGATGTACCCATCCTTTTAAAAGGGTTCAAAACGCCTTCCGTTGAAGACGTTCCTTATACCGATGAGTTCGGTACAACGCTTTCAGGTTACGCACCCATTTTTAACAAAGAAGGGCTTAGCATTGCACTGGTCGGGATTGATGTAAAAGCGACCCAACTGGAACTCATGAAGAGAAATATTTTAAACGTCATATTATCTATTTTTGGTGTAGCGGCATTACTCATCGCCATTATTTCACTGATTATCGCCAAAAGCCTTCACACCCCTTTAACACGCATTATCAAGGCAACCGATGCTATTACCAAAGGCGAGCTAAATAGCAGTATCGGCATGGTTCGCAATGATGAGTTTGGTCTAATGAGTGACTATTTTGATGAGATGGCAAAAGGACTCAAAGACCGAGAATTTTTACGCGCGACCTTTGGACGTTATGTGAGCGAAAGTGTCGCTAAAGCACTGCTTGCAAATGGAAGCAACCTTTCACTTGTAGGTGAAGAACGCATTGTGACCATTCTGTTTTGTGATATACGCGACTACACAACATTCAGTGAGCAGATGCCACCCATACAAATCGTAAAAATGCTAAATCAATACCTTGAAGTGATGAGTGCCACCATAGACAAGCATCACGGTTGCGTCATTGAATTTATCGGTGATGCGATTCTTGCCGTCTTCAACGCTCCGAATAATGTTGCTGATCACTCGGAACAAGCACTTTTATGTGCTGTTGAAATGCGTAAAAAGCTTAAAGAGCTTAATGAAATGTGGAAAACACTGGATATGGCAGATTACTGGAAACGCTGCGGTATCGAGCAGATAACCTGCCGCACCGGCATTCATTCTGGTCTGGTTGTTGCCGGTAACCTCGGTAGTCCCAGCCGCATGAAATATTCGGTGATTGGTGATACGGTAAATGTAGCTGCACGTTTGGAAACACTCAACAAAGAGCTTGATACTGATATCCTTATCAGTGATGAAGTCTATAGTTACCTGCCTCAATCAATGCGTAATAAATTATCAGACCATGGCGAAATAAAAATAAAAGGCCGGGAACAGGCTGTACATATTTATTCTATTTGAAAACCAAGCGCAGATACGATCTCACTGTCGCTGCTCGCACGCACCGCCAGAGAAGCAAACTCTCTACGAACCGGGTAGTTTTTTCGCAACTGATCAAATGCCAGTTTTTGCTCTTCAAGTGGAAAAGTTACTATCTCCCTCAAATCCCGATCATCACGACGAGGGTCGTAAACCAGACGCATAATATCTAAAACAGACAGCTCATCTTGTTTAATTTCAGAAAGCTCTGCTACTGGCAAAAAGTCTTCCAGTCTCTTCGTAACAGGATACTTCAAGTATTCGGCCAGGGCCTGATAAAGCATATAGGTGCCGCGAATTTTTCCATCCAGGCTGTAACCAGCAATATGTGGTGAAACCAATGCGCAACGTGCAGCAAGCTCTGGATTGACGACAGGTTCAAACTCCCACACATCCAGCACAAAAGTCAGATCTGCTCTTTTCTGGCCCAAATCAAGCAGAGCCTCATTATCAATAACTGGCCCACGTCCCGCATTCAATAAAACAGTATTGGCTTTTAATTTTTGTAATAAAGAAGAGTTAAACAAGTGATGAGTCGGGAATGGTTCATATCGAGTCAAGGGTGTATGCAAGCAGATAAAATCAGCTTTCTCCACCAATTCATCCAGCTCTACAAAGCCCGCTTCATTCAATGCACGAGGTGGATCATTCAGAAGAACATTAAAACCCAGCGCTTGCAATCGACGCTGCAATCTTCCTCCCACATTACCCACTCCAACAATGCCATACGTTCGCTCTGCCGGATCAAACCCTTGCTGCTCTGCCAGTAAAAAGATTGCACTTAAAACGTATTCCACTACAGCATCAGCATTGCAACCTGGTGCATTGGAAAAACCGACTCCTTTTTTTTGCAGCATGGGTTGATCGACATGATCCGTTCCGATGGTTGCAGTGCCGACAAATTTCACAGCAGAACCTGCAATTAATGCCTGGTTCACCTGAGTTATGGAACGTACAAGCAAGACATCAACATCCACTAAATCCTGTGCTGAAATTTCTCGCCCAGAACGTAAAACCACCTCACCAAATTCTGAAAATATTTCACAAACCTGCGGCATATTTTCATCAGCAAGAATTTTTAGTGGCTTTTTATTCAACTCATTTTTCTCATAAAAACAATAACGACAATAGAAACGAACAATTATTTTATAAGCATAAGCTCCATCACCTTTCTCAGCAAGGAGTTTAAGACACCCAATAAAGTTCAGTTCTCTTACGCGAGCTAGAATCGTCCTGACACTCCAATGTGACCCTATTCACAATTTAAAAAACAGGATCATTTTGGCTCACCAAAATAGTCATAACGTAACGAGACAATGCCGATAGCCATGGTGTAAATCATTAGGAACTCAAAGCAATGACTCATATTAAAGTGGCGCTATCAGGCTTTCCCGAAAGTGAAATAGACAAATTCCAACAAATATTAAAATTTTCACAATCACGTGAGCGTAACTACGTTCCAAGTGATGCTACGCCCGACATTATATTGATCAATATACAAAATAAAGCTGCTCTGGATAAATGCAACGCTTATACCGATCAACACCCAGACGTCCAGTTGGTAACTGTAGGTAGATCAAGCCCTGAAAACCAGGCAGCCCACCATATTGCACCTCCCTACATCACCAGCCGAGTGCTACGTGCCCTGGATCAAATCGAACTCGTTAAAACACAAGACAGCAGACCAGACATTACCATTGAGAAAACTGAAGTAATAGAGAACAGGATAATTAATGCCAAACCCGACAACCAATATAACGTACTGGTTGTTGATGACAGCCCATCAATGCAGAAAATGCTGGAGATTGAGCTCTCACAAGTCGAACTTAATATAAATATTGATTTCGCCGATACCGGTGAAGAAGCGTTGGAAAAAACAGAAGACAAACACTATGACTTTATTTTTCTGGATATCATGATGCCCGGCATTGATGGCTATGAAGTTTGTAAAACAATCAGAAAAAAACCTGATGAAAAAAAGACCCCAATTATTATGCTGTCCGGCAAAACCTCTCCATTAGATGAAGTTAAAGGTGTAATTGCAGGGTGTACAACTTACCTGACCAAACCCATTGAACATACAGAATTTCAGGGCGTAATTAAACGTATCACCAAGTGGCTGGATCATAAAAAACCGACACATCAAGTTAAAAAAAGAGAACCTGAACACTGCTAAAAGCAAGGGTGCTTACTATGACAATTGAAACCGTACTTGTTGTTGATGACTCATCAACCCAATTACTCTCAATTCAAAATATCATCACAGAAGCAGGCTATCAAGTCATCACTGCAAAATCAGGCATTGAAGCTATTGAGTTTGCTCAGAAGTACAACCCTGATTTGATTTTTCTCGATATCATGATGCCCAGTATGGATGGGTTTGAGGCCTGTAGAAAGCTCTCAATGGAAAAATCTACCAAAGAAATTCCCATTGTTTTTGTATCCAATAAAGATCAAAAAGCAGATCGTGTCTGGGCCAGCATGCAAGGTGGAAAAGCATACATAGTGAAGCCTTATAGTAAAGATCAAATTATCGCTCAAATTGAAGCCTTTCAATAAATCTGGACAAACAACATGTCAATTTTTAAAAATTTAAAGCTTGTTCATAAGTCACTCATTCTGCTTTTTGTTGTTCTTCTTGGTTTTTTTCTCGTTGGAATTTCCTACAAAAATATGATCGAAGCGAATGAAAAAGCAATCGCTCAAGTGCAACAAATTAATTTTTTTGGAAGCATTATTGATAGAATAGAGATTCTTGTTGCCAAGGCCCGCAGGATTGAAAAAGAGTTTCAATTAACAGGCAATAACAATCTTCTGGAAAAATTTGATATTACATTAAAAGCCGCATACGCTCAGGAAAAACACCTTGAATCACTGCTTACAGAGAAACATGAAAAGGACCTCGTCAAAAAGGCAGAAAAAATTCTTAGAGAATATCAGCAACTATTTTATATTGCCACGAAAGCAAAAACTGAACGATCTGAAAGCTTTCAACGCGTCCATGAAACGATCGAAAACTTCTCACCTTTGATTTTGTCGCTCTCTCAATTAAAAGAAAAACGCCAACAATCCTTACTCACCGCATCAAGCTCTCAACAGGATCAAATTACTAAAAACTTCATTATCACTATTGCTATCACAGCATTGACCGTATCACTTCTATTGCTTTTGTATGCACATAGCATCAACTTGCCTGTTAAAATCCTCAAAGATACTGTCACTAAAATCTCAGAAGGTCAGTATGAAGCACGCACTAAAATCGACTCCAATGACGAGCTTGGGCAATTTGCCAAAGAGTTCGACAAGCTGCTCGATGAGCGTGTCACCAATCTGGCTCACTCCGAAAAAGAGAAGGAGCAACTCAATGACTCGGTCATCGCACTACTCGGCACAGTATCCAAATTAAGTAACCGGGATCTAACCGCAAAAGCCCCTGTTACCGAAGACCTCACCGGACCATTAGCCGATGCACTCAACATGCTCACCTCGGAAACCTCAAAAGTACTACTCAAAGTCAATACTATTTCAGAGCAAGTCAATAGAGCATCTGTCACGGTTAAATCACAATCAGATGTCGTTATGGATCTTTCTCAAAATGAAATTCAGCAGATAAAAGAGACTGTGACCGAACTCTCTGATGCTGTCCGCATTATGAACGATGTTACCGAACTGGCACAATATGCAAATAATTCAACAGACAGCACCATTAATACCACTGAAAAAGCCCTCACCTCTGTAACCGAAACCATGACCAGTATTGCCTCCATTCGAGACACTGTCAGGGAAGCTGAAAAACGCATCAAACGCCTCGGTGAACGCTCTCAAGAAATTGGTGGCATTGTTGACCTCATTGGCAGTATCTCTGAACGAACCCATATTCTTGCGCTCAATGCCAGTATGCATGCAGCCTCGGCAGGTGAGGCCGGACGTGGCTTTATGGTCGTTGCTGATGAAGTGCAACGCCTCGCTGAAAGTGCCCGTGATGCAACGTCACAAATCGCTACACTGGTCTCCAATATTCAACAAGAAACTTCCGATACATCCAGCACAATGAATGAAGTCATCAGTCGTGTTGTTGACGGCTCACGATTAGCCGCCACAGCTGGAAAGCGTATGAAAGAGACCCAGCAGTTAACGGCAGGACTTGTTGAATCCATTCATAATATAGCTGAGCGTTCAGAAGAGCAGATACAAGTAAACAACAGGCTGCGCCAGCGTGCTGAGCAGGTGCTAGACAGCACCAATAAAACAGCACAACAGCTTAAAGATCAAAATATCGTGACCGATCATCTGGTTAAATATGCCAACCAACTGCTATCAACGGTACGCATATTCAAATTACCCCGAAAACAGAGAATGAGTTAAAGTCAGATGATTGATACGGTCACACCTGAGGAAACACCTTCATTAGCGATTGACCAAAACTTTATCAAGCTACTTATTGATGAAATCAACTGCTTAATTCAGGAACAAAAAACTTATCTGAATTCAAAAGAAGAGAAGCAAACACAACACTACATAGAAGCGGTCGAACATCTAGCAACGGCTGCCGAAACCATTGGCTTAACAGGATTCCAGGAAGTTTGTCTGCTAATTATTGAAAATATTCAAATACTCCAGCAAGAAAAAAAAATATCTGATCAAAAATACCAGAATTTTTTATCTAGGTGGCCAATACTTTCACTGAATTATTTAGAATCAATTAATAATAGCACGAGCCATGCCTTGGCTTCACACCTACTAGATGAACAGTGGCCGATGCCTCTCATTGAACAAGACATCGAACCCATATCAGAGCTGCTATCATCCCCCATTGTCACCACTGAAAAAACAGAAAAACCGACACGCAAAACAGAAGCAACACCCCATGATATCTCTATTGCTTTACCTGATGGTGTTAATAATGATTTGCTTGAAACGTTGCTTCAGGAGCTGCCGTTACAGACAGCAGACTTTTCCTGCGCTATCCAAAAACTGATCAAAGGTGAAGGCTCACTTGATGACGTTGATACAGCACAGCGAGTTGCACACAGCCTGAAAGGCGCAGCAAATACAGTAGGCATTATTGGCATTGCTAATCTCACTCACCACCTTGAAGATATTTTGCAAGCACTGGCCGAAAACAAATCACTCCCTTCCCCCTCTATTGCTGACATGTTATTACGGGCTGGTGACTGTCTGGAGGCAATGAGTGAAGCTATTACTGAAAGCTGCGATGCACCTGTTGAATCTCAAATGATACTGCAAGAAGTTCTCGATTTTGCCAATAAAATTGATGAAATTGGCATCACAGCTCTGCTTGAAGGTGAAGCCCCAACTCCATTAACACCGACCCCCATCGTTCAAACAACGATACCTGAATCTCATGCTAAACCAGAAAATACAACGCGACTTTCGCGAGTTCCAACTGAGCTTCTTGATGATTTATTACGTCTATCCGGTGAAAATATCACTTTGATCCGCCAAACCCAGGAGCACACCAAACAAATTTTGGCTTATGCAAAAACACTCAAGCAAAAAGAACAAACTGTACAAAAATTAATCACAGAGCTTGAGCAGTTAGTCACTATAAAAAATCCTTCAGGCCAGCCCGAACAACTTCTGTTAAATTCGGAAATCAATCAATTTGACCCACTGGAACTAGAGCATTACAACGAACTGCACTACTGCACCAACCGTCTTGAAGAAGCAACAATGGATGGCGCTGAGATCAACAGTCAATTATTACAAAAGATCAATTCGCTTATACAACTTTTCAGCAAGCAAGAGCGCTTGCAAAAAGAGAATCAAGAAGTTGTTTTTCGAAGCCGAATGATACCTGCCAATAGTATTATTCCTAGATTGGAACGAGCAGTGCGTCAAGCGTGTCGCCTCACAAAGCACGATGTCGAACTAAAGTTTTCGGGTGAAAAAACACTGATTGATAGTGAAATTTTAAATAAGTTGGTAGACCCATTAATGCACCTATTGCGCAATGCAGTGGATCATGGCATCGGCTCACCTGATGCACGCCAAAAAGCCGGGAAAAACCCAACAGGTGAAATCAAACTCCATTTTTCCCGAAAGGGCAACCACATAGAGATTCGCTGCGAGGATGATGGTGCGGGTCTGAACCTGGAAGCCATTCGCCAAAAAGCATTACAAAAAAAACTGATTCCAAATGACCATAAACTTAGTAAAACAGAGCTGGAACAACTCATTTTAATGCCGGGGTTTTCTACCCGAGAAACAACAAGCCAAGTATCAGGCAGAGGAGTTGGCATGGATGCTGTTTACTCTAATATAAAAGAGATGAAAGGTAATCTTCTGCTGAATTCAACTCAAGGAAAAGGATTAAGCGTCACACTAATATTACCCGTAAGTCAACTATTTATTCACGCTTTATCTGCTCATAGCAAAACGATCAGTGTTGCACTGTCAAATCGTAACATCGAACGAATATTACCCGCAGGTACAGGCCTGATCACTCAAAATGACAATCAACTTAATTACCATCTCGAGGGTGTGCACTATTCTGCACTGCATATTGATAGGCTATTAGGTATCCCCTCACACTATGACGAAAATGATCTATCGAACCACCCCGTTTTATTAGTCAAAAAAAATAATGGTAAAGCTCATGCGATCTTGGCACCCTCTTTTGAAAACAGCCGTGAGATGGTCGTAAAAAGCCTGGGCCGATACCTTCCTGAAATACCAGGAATTATCGGTGTAACAATCAGCAATGATGGCGCTGTTATGTCCGTTATAGATTTACCCGACCTTCTCGATTTTAGCCAACATAAAAAAATCAAACCTCTGTACCTAAATAACCTTCAAACAACAGGAAGCACCAATTTACCTAAAGCTTTAGTAGTTGATGACTCCTTAAGTGCTCGCAGAGCTTTAGCCGATTTTATGAATGATATCGGGTTTGAGGTTCAAACAGCGATTAATGGACTTGATGCACTAGAAGAGATAAAAAAACAGAAACCAGACATATTGCTGGTTGACCTTGAAATGCCACGCATGAACGGCATTGAACTGACAGAACATTTACGAGCAAGAAAAACAACTAAAAATTTGCCTATTATCATGATTACATCGCGAGCAACCAGCAAACATAAAGAGTATGCCAAACGCCTCGGAGTGGATATTTACCTGACAAAGCCGTATCAGGAAATCGAGCTTACAGAGAGTATTAATACATTACTTCATAATACCGAACTGGCATAATTTGGCTGGGGAACAAGGATTCGAACCTTGGTTGGCGGAGTCAGAGTCCGCAGTCCTACCACTAGACGATTCCCCAGTACAAACATAAATGGCGAAATAACCAAAAATTACTTCGCCATTTATCATATTGCTAAATAACCACGAACTGAAGCAGCAGAGAAATTTAACGTTTCGAGAATTGAGGGCGTTTACGTGCTTTATGAAGACCAACCTTTTTACGTTCAACTTTACGTGCATCACGTGTCAGAAAGCCATGTCCACGCAATGTAGAGCGCAAAGATTCATCACGGGCAACCAAAGCACGGGAGATTCCATGACGAATCGCTCCAGCCTGACCACTCGCACCACCACCACGAACTGTGATATTGATGTCTACGCTTTCAAGCATTTCAACAGACTCAAGCGGCTGGCGCACAACCATGCGTGAAGTTTCACGGCCAAAGTATTCATCCAGTGTGCGACCATTAATAACGATCTGACCTGATCCTGCTTTTAAAAAGACACGAGCTGCAGAGCTTTTACGTCGCCCTGTGCCATAATTGATTTCGGTTGCCATACGATTATTCCGTAACTATTAAATTTCTAGGGCTATAGGCTGCTGAGCAGAATGCTTGTGTTCGCTACCCGCATATACCTTAAGTTTTCTGAACATATCACGCCCTAAAGGGCCTTTAGGTAACATGCCTTTTACAGCAAATTCAATCACACGTTCAGGTGCTTTATCAATCAGCTTTTCAAAACTAATTGACTTCAGGTTACCAATGTAGCCTGTATGATGATGATACATCTTGTCTGTTGCTTTATTACCCGTCACATCTATTTTTCCAGCATTAACCACTACGATATAATCGCCTGTATCTACATGTGGTGTATATTCTGGCTTATGCTTGCCGCGCAAACGCTTAGCGATTTCACTGGCGAGTCTGCCCAAAGTTTTCCCATCGGCATCAACAACATACCAATCACGCTTAACCGTCTCCGGCTTCGCACTATAGGTTTTCATTCCAAATTCACTCCAAAAAACCGCGCAATACGCGCAACGAAAAGGGGCTAGATATTACAGCCTGAACAGGAAACTTGCAACTCAAAATATTAATTTTTTCAAGGAAAGGGGCTCTTTTTTGAATTACTGACTATTTAACCGCTAAAAAACCACAAAAGTTATACCATTTAAAGAAAATATCGACATGAGAAAACCCCTGTTTATTCAGCAGTTCGATATTCTCATCGACACGATAAGGCACCAACACATTCTCCAATGCCTCACGTTTTTGTGCAATTTCCATATCAGAGTAACCATTGCGTTTTTTCATATCGTAATAAAACCTGATGAACTGGCGATTAAACAGAGAGTCATTCCCCAGCACTTTTTCCACCAAGATCAAACAGCCATTTTCATTCAGCCCCGAATAAATATTACGAACCACAAGTTCGCGATAGAGTGGGCGCACAAATTGAAGCGTTAAATTCAGAACAACAACGGATGCATTCTGAATATCCAGTTTTTCATTCAGATCATCCAAAATAAATTGATACTCTTTTGAAACACTCTTGCATCTAAAGTGGTCTGCTGCTTTTTCCAGCATGGCTTCAGAGTTATCAATACCAATAAATGTGACACTTTTTTCTATTGATTCACACAAAGTATGCAATGTCGTACCTGTAGAACAACCCAGGTCATATACCTGAGTCCCATCAACAGCGAACTCATTGGCCAATTCCCCCGTCATGCGCTGTAATTCACGATATAACGGCACACTTCGATCCAGCATATCTTCAAAAACTTCGGCAGTTTTTTCACCGAAGTCAAAATCAACTACCGTACTTTTTTTAAAAAAAAGATGATCTTTTTTCATCTAACTGAAAGAGACAATACCTTTTTTGATAAGGTAATCTACAACTTTTTCAGCCGATGCTTTCAAGTCAAGCTCACCTGTATCCACGACCACTTCAGCATTTTCAGGTTCTTCATAAGGTGAAGATATCCCAGTAAATTCTTTAATTTCCCCCGACCGCGCTTTCTTATACAGCCCCTTGACATCACGCTCTTCACACTTTTCCAGCGGGCATTTGACATAAATTTCAATAAAGTCATCCTGATCCACCAAAGCGCGCACACGATCCCGATCTTCTTTGAATGGAGAAATAAAGGCAGTCAGTACAATCGC
>WFXF01000087.1 GCA_015490755.1 Gammaproteobacteria bacterium | reverse complement strand
AGTTAATACTTTGTATCGGTATTTTGGAACCCACACAATATGATACTGGCAATGCCAGATTACATGTGATAACTTTTGAAATCGACTCATTTGTTACTCCTTATTCTTGAATTGGTGGCTCAATTCAAGATTGGGTTGTAACATTTCCCACCGACTTTAACGCACAGCTTTTAATACCACACGTCCACAGGACGTGGTTATCTAAGTTTTAATATATAGGTGATATTGCATGGTCAAGCAAACCATTCGGGCTCAGAACAAACTACTTTGACAAAAATAGAGACCTGAATCCTGATGATGCAGCAGCGGTTCCATGTCTGAGTCGTGGTAAGAAGATCAGGTACGTATCAATAGACCATATTGCCAAGAATAAAGACCAAATTGATTTATGGAAAGTATCTGCAGCTGCGGTGGGTGGTGGCTCAAAAGGAAAGCGAAGATCAACGATTCCGATCAATCAGATCTTCATCGTTGATAAGGGCTGCATAACGACTGAGACTTACAATATAATCGATGTTTTTGACAAAAAATCCCAGGCCGAAAATTTGGTTGCATATCTGAAAACTGACTTTTCAAGATACCTGCTTGGTCTGAGAAAAATTACTCAACATATTCCAAGAGATCGTTGGAATTGGGTTCCTTATATGGATATGACCAGACAATGGACTGACAAAGACCTCTTCAATTATTTCAATATCACCAAGGAAGAACAGGCGCATATCAAGAACAAGATCAAGGAATGGTCCTGATGGCAGGCCGTGAACTCTATGCTTATTCAACCGAGAAATATTTAAAAGAAGGTTTGATCAAGGTTGGTCATTGCCTTCTAGGCAGGCACAAGCAAAGGGTCAAAGAACAGTTCGGTACCAGTAACCCTGAACACCCGGTTATTCTCTGGGTTGATGCCTTGCCCGACGGTATAACGGACAAACATATCCACGCCCAAATGCAAAAAAATGGCATAAAAAAATCTGATGGCGTTGGGCAAGAGTGGTTTCACGCTTCAACTGATGAAGTCAAGCGAGCATTTAATGAAGTCGTTCATGGAGCTTCAAGAGTCGATAACTACCAGCCAAGAAAGGAACAGCAGTCCGCCATTGATAAAGCCAGCCAATGGTTTTTCGGCGATCATCCCGAGGGTACCTTCAGGTCGGCCATTCATAAAGATCGTTTTCTGTTGAACGCCAAGATGCGTTTCGGTAAATGCTTTACTGGTCTACATATCGCCAAGGCGATTGAGGCAAAAAATACGCTGATCGTGACCTATAAGCCGGAAGTGATTGGTGAATGGATGGAAGCAGTCAATGGCCATGTTGATTTTGATGGCTGGCTTGGCATCCGCGCAAAAAAAAGAAATGGTAACAGCGTAGAACCATGTCTTTCTGATACGGGGGAGTTCACTGATTTTGATGGTTCCAGAGTCCTGGGGATATCGCTACAGGACCTGACCATTGATGCTAAGGGCAATACCAAGCTGCGTCTGGAACAAGTCGTTGCGACTCGTTGGGATTTAGTAATTTTTGACGAAGTGCATTTTGGTAGTCGCACGGATCGTGCCCGGCATATTCTGGAGAGCCTGAAACATGATTTTCGTCTGGATCTTTCAGGGACGCCGTTTCGGTTGATCCAGGAAGATGATTTCTGCTCACAACAGGTCTTCACCTACAGCTACCTGGATGAACAGAAAAACAAGCAAGAGGAAATTCTGAACGACCCGGATGATCAGCAACCTTATGTTTACCGGGAGATGCCGGATCTAAATATTTCGACCATCGAGATCACTCAGGAAGATATCGACGAGCAAAGAGAGACATTTTTAACAGATGAACTGGATTTTTCGTTGAATGAACTTTTTAAGGCCAATAAAAATGGTTTTATTTATAACGATGCAGTTGAGCATTTTCTCGACGGGCTGACCAGGGCAGGACATGATGCACGGGCCATCAGTGTTTTCGGCAAGCTGGGTTGTCAGTTGGGCGTTCCGGCTGTTCGGCATAGTGTCTGGTGGTTGAATCGTGTCGATTCAATTACCGCCCTGGTCAAGAAGCTGAAAGCGCATCCCTATTTCTCCCGATTTGAGGTTATCAACGCTTCCGGGTGTGAAAAAACTGATGATGAAGACTCGGTCATCGCACGTGACAAGAGCGTTATCGAACAGGAAATAGAGGAGGTCAATAATAGCCCGAACAAATTGGGCACGATCACCTTGACCTGTCGAAGGTTCCTGACCGGCGTCACCATCAGGGAATGGGACAGCATTCTGGTATTGAATGATGTCAAGTCGGCAGAATCTTACTATCAGGCGATTTTCAGGGTTCAGTCAGCCTGGGTCGATAGAGATACTCGAGAGGTTATCAAGCCTTGCGCATGGGTGTTCGATTTCGCGATTTCGCGATGTCTACGGCTGACATACGAATACGCCAGCGCGTTGGCGGACCAGTTGGACCAACAGGACAGCTATGAGCAGAAAGCCCAGCTTGACTGCGACAACCTGACACAAACAGTTGCTGGTCTGTGCGACACACTCGATATCAAAAGGTTTTACGAAGGCAGCTTGAACAGCAATCAAACAACAGCTAAAGATATTTTTGATGCGCTGAACCTGGAAGGTTCCCGGATATCACTGGCGAAACGGATCACCAGCGATGTGTTGGTTAATTTCGGGGCGTTGAAACTTCTGGAAGATAATCCTCATCTGTATGAAGTGTTAAAAAAGGTAAAGGGCTATCGAACTCAAGAGGTCGGCAGCATTGAGGATTTTGTGAAAATCGGTGTAGAGGCAGGGCAACTCAAAGAGAAGAAAAAGCCGGAAAACCAAACCGAGGAGGATATTGAAGAAGAAAACGAGGATTTCGTCGAGAGGGAAAAGGATAAAAAAAAGCAATCAAGGAAGAGATGGTATGCTACCCAGATCAAACGGCTGGCAATTTGTATGGCCGATTTTATCTACATGACCTACGATCGGGAATACAATATTGAAGATGTCATTCAAACAAAAAGCCCAATGTTTTTCCATGTGATGACAGGCATTACCCAGAATGATTTTTCAGAGCTGTGTGAAAAGGGTTTTATCAATCGATCTGCTCTGAACAGAATCGTACGGGAATTTCGTGATCAGGAAACAAGTTCATTGTGCCCCGAAGAATATATTTTGGAAAATATAGAGTAGTTATCATAACTCGTCAGACAACTCATCATAATGTATAGTTATGATGTATATCATTCTCAACGGAGAGGAACGATGCATCGTACCCAGATCTATTTTGACGAAACCCTGTTTGAAGCTGTTCGACAAAAGGCAACAAGACACAACCTTTCGATATCTGCCTATATAAGAGGGGTTTTACAGAAAGAGCTGGAAGCAGATAAAAACCTCTTGGCTCCCACCGATTTTTCGGATTTTGCAGGATTATGGGAGGATTATGATGTCAGTCAGGAAAGCCTTCGCAAAAAGGCGTGGAAATGATTTTGCTGGATACCAATGTGTTGATTGAAATACTTAAAAATAATAAGGATACGATTCAGGAAGTTTCCAGCTTGACACCACTACTGGCTATTTCTTCTATTACGGCAATGGAATTGATTATTGGCGCAAGAAACAAAAGGGAAGTTCAGTTGTTAAATCAATTTATCGCCAGATTCCAGATGATTCACCTTGAACCTGCGATTTCCCTGACAGCGCTTAAGCTTATTGCCAGTTATGCCAAGAGTCATGCGCTGGACATACCCGATGCCCTGATTAGTGCCACTGCCCTCAATAAACAAGCTCCATTATTAACCTATAATAAAAAGGATTTTCAATATATTCCTTCACTGGAATTGGTACTTTGAATTTGTTGGGTAATGTTGTGAATATCATCAACATAAAATTATAGAAAAATGAAGTTTCAGCGATGTTTTTTGCTTACTGTAATATTGCTCTTGGCATCGTGTGCCACTTCTGAAAAAACAGCGATTCAGCCACCTTCACTTCCTCTCGAATTCACTCAAACAGGTTCATCTGAGCTGCCAGAAAGATGGTGGCTGCTATTTAATGATGAATCACTCAATCAGTTAATCGAAACAGCACTCTTGAATAATTTTGACTTTCAAAGTGTCAAAAACCGTTTGGAGCAGGCGCGTGCTGTTGCACGTAAAAGTGGAGCGGCATCATTTCCACGTCTGGATGGTTCGGTGAGCACTTCACGCTCGTTAAGTCAAAGTGATGATCAGGTCAAAGTCACGACTGATATCTCTTCAATCGGCATTGCTGCGAGTTATGAGCTGGATTTATGGGGGCGAATCAGCGCAAATACGGGGGCAGCAGAGCTGGATTTTCTAGCCAGCCAAGAGGCGTTAAACGCAGCAGCAATTTCACTCAGTGCTGAAGTGGCTGTCACATGGTATCGTTTGATTGATCAGCAACGTCAGATTGAATTGCTTAAACAGCAACACCAGACCGATAAAAAACACCTTGGCGCTGTGACCGGACGATTCAGAGCGGGGCAAATTACTTCCACTGATCTGCTTCAGCAGCGTCAGAAAGTAGAAGCAACGTTGGGAGAAATTGCCTTGGCGGAGTCAAAACTTAGACTGTTAAATCATCAGTTGGCGTTACTGTTAGGGCAGCCGTCCACAATCATATCTGGGGCACAGATATTTCCTGAATTACCCACGCTGCCGATGACAGGTATCCCTGCTGAACTCCTCAACCAACGCCCCGATGTTCGTCAGGCCTATTTTCAGGTTCAGGCAGCAGACCAACGTGCGGCAGTGGCGGTGAGTGAACGCTTTCCTCGCATTAGTTTAACGGCAAAACTGGATTTTGATGCGACGGATCTGTTTAATAACTGGTTGACTAATTTAGCAGCTAATTTATTAGTACCGATTATTGATGGAGGGCAACGCAAAGCTGAAGTGGATCGTACCAAAGCCGTTCGCTCAGAAGCTCTGAACCGTTATAAACAAACGGTGTTAGTGGCACTTAAAGAGGTGGAGGATGCACTGGTTCAAGAAGCACACCAACAGCAATGGCTGAATCATTTAAACAAGCAGTTATCGTTTTCAGAGACGGTTGTTGAGCAAACCCGGCAACACTATATTCATGGTGAAATGGATTTTTTCCGTTTTCTGGGAGCCGTATCCAGCCATCAAAAATTACAGCGTAGTCAATTACAGGCGATGCGTGAGTTGATAGAATATCGCATTAATTTATATCGGGCATTAGCGGGTAGCTGGAATGTGAAACATGTCAGAAACCAGATTTAAAAAAATACTTAATACATTAATTGTAGTAACTATTTTATTGGTAGCAATTGCGCTCTCTTTTTACCTGCTTTCAACTCAACCTCAGGCAGAGCGTATTACACCGCAGGTTCAAGTGCCATTGGTTGAAACGGTGATTCCATCGTTCGGTGAGCATTCAGTGACTGTGCAAGCGATGGGGCGCGTTATCGCGGCGCAGCAGGTTGAGCTGATGGCTCGTGTGAGCGGTGAAGTTATTAAAGTGAGTCCTTCATTTGTACCGGGTGGCATGTTCAAAAAAAATGACTGGATTTTGAAAATTGATCCCACCGATTATGAGTTGACCGTTCAACAACGAAAAAGTGACCTCATTCGTGCTGAATATGAGCTGGCACTGGAAATGGGACGGCAACAGATCGCAAAACAGGACTATGTGTTATTAGGTGAAAAACTGGAGGGTGAAGAGCTTTCTCTCGTACTCCGTCAGCCACATTTGGAAATGGCAAAAGCTAACATTTCAGCCGCCAGATCGTTACTGGATCGAGCTCAACTGGATTTGCGACGCACACTGGTTAAAGCCCCTTTTAATGCGCTTGTTCAAGAGAAAAAAGTGAGTGTAGGTTCACAAGTCACAACAGCGACGCCGTTGATGACACTGGTCGATACCGACACCTACTGGGTTGAAGTCGCCATTCCGATGGATCAACTTAAATGGATTAAGGTTGGAGGGGATGCTTACATTAAACATGAATCTGTCTGGGAAAAGAGCGATTTCAGGAGAGGCACGGTCCAATCCATAAAGCCCATGGTTGGGCAAGAAGACCATATGGCTCAAATTATAGTGGCAATTAAAGATCCAATGGCATTAAAAACAGCGAACAAAAATCAACCAAAATTGATGGCAGGAGCCTTTGTTCGAGTTGAAATGATGGGGAGAGCTCTTGCAGATGTACTGCATATTCCTGAATCGTCACTGCATGAAGGGTCATTCATCTGGGTGATGAACAAAAATGATACGCTGGATATTCGCAGAGCGGATATTCGTTGGCGTGAAAGTGGGGTTGTTTATATCGCTAATCAGTTAGAGGCGGGAGAACGATTGATTGTGAGTGATCTGGCGGCTCCCGTTCAAGGCATGAAGCTGCGGTCTTCATTGCATGAATAATACCCAAAATGGTCCGATAAGCTGGATGGCGGGTCATCCCGTCGCGGCAAATCTGATCATGGTGCTTTGCCTTCTGGGCGGTTATCTGTTTTTAAGCCAGATGAAACAGGAAGTTTTTCCTGAATTTGATGCCGATCAGGTGCAGATTAATGTCGCTTATCCGGGTGCAAGCCCTGAAGAGGTTGAGCAAGGAATTGTTCTGGCGATTGAAGAAGCGGTTACCCAGATTCATGGCATAAAAAAGATCAACTCTTCTGCCAATGAAAGCATTGGAACGGTGACTGTTGAAGCGTTGGTGGGTACAGATCTGAAAAAGCTTGCGCAAGATATTCAAGGCGAAGTGGATCGCATCAGAACATTTCCTCTGGACATCGAAAAACCACAAGTCTCTATTTTGACCAATAAACGCCGCGTTGTTTCTGTGGCAGTTTATGGCAATACCAGCGAACATTCATTGCACGAACTTTCCGAACAGCTGCGTGACCAGTTGTTAAGTGATCCGGGGATCACTCAGGCGGATCTGTCGGGTGTGCGTCCATTGGAGATCAGTATTGAAATATCTCAGGAGAATCTGCGCCGTTACCAATTGACGCTGGATGAAGTGGCGCGTCGCCTGCAAAACGCTTCTGTTGATCTGCCGAGTGGCAGTGTTAAGGCATTGAATGGTGAAATACTGATTCGGATGAAAGAGCGGCGTGACTTCGGGCAGCAGTTTGCCGAGTTACCTGTGATCACGACGGCAGAGGGTGGCGAAGTTTTGCTGGGGCAAATTGCCCGGATACACGATCATTATGCAGATACAGATTATCAGGCAACCTACAACGGTCAGGCGGCGATGATGGTGAATGTGTATCGCGTTGGCAATGAAACGCCTATCCAGATTTCAGATCTGGTCTATCAACATCTGGATCAAATTCGACCGACATTACCAACGGGAATTGCAACTGATGTTATTTATGACCGCTCTGTTGTTTATCAGCAGCGTGTGGATCTGTTGCTGCGTAACAGTGCGCTTGGACTGATTTTAGTCCTTATTTTTCTGGCACTTTTTCTGGAAATACGGCTCGCATTCTGGGTGATGATGGGCATTCCAATCTCATTTCTTGGCGCATTTCTGGTGCTACCTTCATTGGGCGTTTCACTCAATATGATCTCGCTGTTCGCCTTTATTGTCGCATTAGGAATCGTGGTGGATGATGCTATTATTGTGGGGGAGAATGTCTATCATTATCGTCTCGAAGGGATGCCGCCGCTTCAGGCGGCTATCCGGGGGGCTCGTGAGATGGCCATGCCGATCTCGTTCAGCATTCTGACCAATATTGCGACCTTTATGCCGCTCTATTTTGTGCCCGGCATGATGGGCAAGATATTTCAGGTGATTCCTGTTGTGGTCGTCACGGTGTTTATTATTTCATTGCTGGAGAGTTTGTTTATTTTACCGGCTCATCTGGCGCGAATAAAAGATAAAAAACGTCATGGAGCCGGATTGTGGCTGCACCAAAAACAGCAATCCTTCAGTTTGGCTTTTGCGCATTGGGTTAAATATCGCTTTGGTGCATTTCTTGATGTGGCTCTGCATCACCGGTATTTCACGGTGGTGATTGCGTTTTCTATTTTACTGCTCACGCTGTCATATGCCATGAGTGGACGCATGGGCATGGAGATGTTTCCTAAAACAGAATCTGATTTTGCTGTGGCCAGTCTGACTCTGCCTTATGGCTCATCAGCAGAAAAAACGAATCGAGTGGTCGAACAGTTATTGACAAATGCGCGTGATGTTGCCTCTGAACTGCCGCGGGGTGATGAGCTGATAAAAGGGATATTCGCTGAAACGGGGCAGGGTGGAAGCCATAGAGCGATCATTCGAGTCTATATGTCTGATCCGGATATACGTAAAAACATCATGAGCACTGGGGAATTTACCGAACGCTGGCGTGAATTGACGGGCGATATTTCCGGTGTGGAGTCATTGCGCTTTCACTCTGATTTCGGCGGGCCAGGTTCAGGGCCTTCAATTACGATCGAAGCAAGCCATCGAAATATGGCTGTATTAGAGCGGGTCAGCGAACAGGTTGCTAATGCGTTGAGAGAATATTCATCGGTTAAAGATGTGGATGATGGCTTTTCACAAGGCAAGCAACAATTGGATTTTAGTTTAAGGCCTGAAGGGCGCAGCCTGGGATTTACTGCTCAAGATGTCGCCCGCCAGGTCAGAGCGGCATTTTATGGCTCAGAAGTAGTGAGGCAGCAGCGAGGGCGTAATGAAATCAAAGTGATGGTTCGCCTGCCCGAAACAGAGCGCCTTTCAGAGCGTGATATCAATGAATTGATGCTGATGACAAAGCAGGGGTATGCCGTGCCATTGCGTGATGTGGTCAACATTGAAAGAGGCCATGCGTATACAGAAATCAGTCGTCAGAATGGTCGTCGGGTGATTCAAATAACGGCCAATGCGATGCCACAAAGCAAAGCCGGAGAGGTGTTGAGTGATCTGAGCGAAAACTTATTGTCTAAACTGGAGAGTGAAAATCCAGGGTTACAATTTAATTTCGGTGGAAAACAGGCTGAAATGAGTGAGAGTCTAGGCAGTCTCAAGGTCAGCTTTGTGATTGCGATGCTGGTTGTATATGCCATGCTTGCGATTCCTTTTCAAAGTTACATTCAGCCCGCCATTGTGATGGTGGCGATTCCTTTCGGGATTATCGGTGCGATTTACGGCCACCTGATCATGGGGTATGACTTGAGTATTACCAGCCTGCTTGGGGTGGTCGCGCTATCTGGTATCGTTGTTAATGATTCACTGGTGTTGATTAACTATGCGAATCAATTAAGACGCGAAGGTGGAAAAACGGTGCATGAAGTAGTAAAAACAGCTGCGATTCAGCGTTTCAGGGCGATTGTATTAACAACACTAACCACTATTGGCGGCCTTTCACCGATGATACTGGAAACATCAATACAAGCTAAGATTTTGATCCCTATGGCGGTTTCATTAGGGTTTGGAGTGCTGTTTGCAACAATGATTACGTTAATATTAGTGCCGTCGCTTTATTTGATTATGGATGATTGCAAAGGGTACTGGAATAAAAAATAGGGTTGGAATTTTTTCAGGTTTATCTGTCTAATCTATATGGGCTTCGTGAAAATGGAGTGATGTCTGCTGTTTCTTTGAAAAAAAGGGGGTGAGGATATGCCCGTTGATCGAAAAGATATTACTCAGGATGAGCCGCAGGTTTCATGTGGTATCTGTATGAATGAAATTCCTGCTTCCGTTGCACTCAGTATCGAAGGTGATGAATATGTACAGTATGTTTGTGGCATACCGTGTCATCACAAATGGAAAGAACAATCGGAAAAAAACAGAAATCCGGATGTTGAAGCGGGGTAATTTTTACTACTCTTCGAGGCTTCTTAAATGCTAAAGAAGCCTCAGTTTTTTTGTTGATTAGAGCTTTTCAATTGCTGCAAGTACTTCGTCAGCATGTCCTTTGACTTTTACCTTGCGCCACTCAGCTCTTAAAATACCTTTTTCATCAATGATGAATGTACTGCGTTCGATGCCCATGAACTCTTTTCCATAGAGTTTTTTTGGCTTGATTACATCAAATAACCGGCACAGTCTCTCTTCTTTATCCGATAACAGTTCAAACGGAAAATTCTGTTTCGCTTTGAAGTTTTCATGTGCTTTAATACCATCACGTGATACACCCAGTATCACGGTATTTAATGCAGCAAAACGATCATGAAGGTCTCGAAAATTCTGTCCTTCTAATGTGCAGCCGGGTGTACTGTCTTTTGGATAAAAATAGAGCACAATTTTTTTGCCCCGTAATCCGGAAAGGCTGATGGATTGCTCTCCTGTCGCGGGTAGTTCAAAGTCTGGTACGGGTCGATCTGTCTCAACATTATTCATTTAATTTTGTTCCTGAAAAAATATAGCTGGAGCATCAATATTAGCAAATTTTTAGAGTGTAATAATGACCTTCAGATAAATAGCCATTTTGCCGAAACAGTTATTTATAATTAGGCCATTACAAGGAACGTATTTACATGCCAGATTCACCTGCAATTTTAATTGTTGATGATGACCCAGCAATAGTTGCAGTCAGCAAAACATGTCTGGAAGCTGAGGGTTATCAAACAGAAGAGGCTGAAAATGGCCAGCAGGCACTTGATTTTATAAGTGCAAAACAGGGTGGCTTTGATGCTATTTTGTTAGATGTGAATATGCCTGTTATGGATGGTTATCAACTTTGTGAAAAAATCAGGGAAAATCCGGATACTGAAGACATTCCTGTTATATTTGTATCGGGTTTAACGACTCTGGAAGAGAAATTAAAAGGCTATAAAGCCGGTGCGGATGATTATATTGCCAAGCCGATTCCTCTTGATGAAATCGCAGTCAAAGTCAAAACACTGATTGAAGCACGAGTTAAAAGAAAAGAGTTAAAAACACAACTTGCCGAGTCGTTTGGTACGGCGATGCAAGCCATGAATTATTCGAGTGGTTTGGGACAAATTTTGGAGTTTTACAAGAAAGGTTTAAATACTGATCATTTCGAAACATTATCACAATACCTTTTTGAAGTCACCCAAGCGCAAGGATTGCACTCTTCATTACAGATCATTACGCCCAATGGGGTGGTTAATTTTGGAGATAATGGTGTGGTGGCTCCTTTGGAAGCTAATGTTATTGAACTGGCCCGAAATAAGGGGCGATTTTTTGATTTTTCCAAGCGCACTATTGTTAATTATGAAGATTTTTCACTGTTGATAAAAAACATGCCGGTTGATGAGCCCGAGCGTTATGGCATTTTAAAAGATCTGCTTGCAACGTTATGTGATGCTGTTGAAGTGGCTGTCAAACGTTTGCTCAATAATCAAATAGAAGAAAAGCGCCGCAAAATTATGGCTTCTGTTCAGAGTATTATGGACGAGGTTAATAGTACTTTTCAGGACATTCAATACAACAGTGAAAGTAATATACGTGACATGCTTGATGAGCTTGATGATACTTTGTTGCAATTGGGTTTAACTGAAGATCAAGAGAATGACGTTAGAAAAATAGCTCAGGATTACCATACCAAAACTACAGTGACTCTCGGCATGGGTGTTGCGCTTAATAGTAAATTTTCTTTGATGCAACAACAATTAGAGGAGGTTCTTGGGGGGAAGGCATAGAATATACCTTTTACGATTAAGCAATGGAGCAGCGTTGCACGATTTCAAAAATACTTGCCGAAACTCTGCTGGCTGTGATTTTAGATACCGATTAAACGTGAAAAATAACAAAGATGTTTTTATTCGAACAGGGCGTAAACTGCTTTTGACACTTCAATAAAATTACCGCCCAAAGCTGAATCAGAAGTGGGGTAGAGTATTTGGTGGTAAGCGTTCGCTGATTCACCTGCCATTCGACTGTTGCCTTCCCATGTTGCTTTGGCTTTTTTCAAAGCTTCTTCAGATGGTTTGTTTCTATTGAGTGCCTTTGTATATTCATAAGCACTGTTTGGTAAGAATTTTAGGGGCATGGATAGCCCTTGCCAGTAATAATTGACAAGTTTCTCAAGCTTTGCTTTAGCAGAGTCTATAGGCTCTAGAGTGATCGTTTTATCTTCAGCCACATGAGTGCTGGTGTGTTCACTATGATTCGGAGCAAGTGCATTAAAAACAAGATGCTCGATTGATAACGGAATGTGATCACTATCTGCTTTATATTTTGCAAGACGATAACGGATGCGACCTTTTGGTGTGATGTTATTTAACCATCCTTGCAGGGTAAATTCTCCTATTTTTAAATCAACTTCCAGATCATCAAGTTTAACCGCTTCAATATATGGTGATAATTTATGCTTGAACTCTTCAACAGCACTCTGCTGTTCTTTATAAGTAATTTTTCCAAATTCACCGTAGGGTAATATTCCACTCGCGTACACGAGCGAATAGTTATGAGAGAGATCATTTTCATCCAGTGCACTCTTTAACATAGTCTGTTTTAACTGGTAGCGCTCTAAGGAGTTTAGTGCAAAGGGTTCGGACTCTTCTAATGCTTCATCATACTCTTCAAGATGTACACCTAATCGCTCTTTAAGAAAAAATTTGCTGGGATTTTTGAAAAAATTGATGAGCTGTGTGAGTTGAATGGTTTTGTAACTTTCTTCGGGGTCAGAAAGAGGAGTTGAAATAAAGGGCTGCGGTTTTTTGTCATGACTTTTACTCTTTGAGTTTACCAGCCAGGTATCGTTATAACTGAATAGTTTTGAATCACCCTTGTAATAGCGTTGACTGAAAGGTTGCAGTGGATGCTCTGTGGTTAATTGTTCGTTGATCTCACCATTTACTGTGGTATATCCCGTTTCAATATATTCAAATAGTTCACTTACCAATACGGATGGTATTTTCACAGAATTATCATGGATACTTCGGCCTATATAACTGATGTAAAAGGTTTTTCGTGCTGAAAGCAGCGCTTCTAAAAACAGGTAGCGATCATCTTCACGCCGAGATCGATCGCCTTTGCGTGGTGATTGATCCATCAGATCAAAGCCAGGGGTGCGGCGATGTCGTGGGTAGTCTGAATCATTCATACCAAGAAGGCAGACTATCTTAAAAGGAATACTTCGCATCGGTTGCATGGTGCAAAAAGTCGTCTCTCCTGTAATAAAGCGTTGATTATGGCTTTCGTTATCGAGATGAGATTTAAGGTAATCTTGCAGGACGGATCGTGCTAAAGGCTCTTCAAATTGTGCAATTTCTGTATGTTCTACAAACTGGCTGAGTGTGTTGCGAATAATTTGTAATGTAGCATTTGACTCTTCATCGACTTCAAAAAATGTATCAAGAAGCTGATGAAATAGGTGAACCCACTCTTTGGGCTTGTATTGCTTATTTAATTTGCTTTTAAATATTGACAATTGCGAGATGAAAAATTGTAACTGCCCCAGTAATATCGAATCTGTTCCTTCAATGCCGTTGTAAGGCAGAATGTCATTAAAAAGAGTTTTTTCAGGGGGCATGGCATAGCCTAGTAACATTCTTTGTATACCAAATTGCCATGAGTTTGGATTTTCACTCTCTCCCCAACGTACCCCACTTTCCTGAATCCATTGTCTGATACTTTCAAGGCTGTTTTCATCAATATCAAAGCACTTTGATATTTCAGGAGCTTCCAGAAGAGAGAGTATTTCTGTTGCAGTGAAACGGCTGTCAGGCAGTTGAATCAGTTGTAGAAAGGTCTGAATGAGCGGCTGTTCCTCAGTTACTGAACGATCAGCAATTGACCATGGGATAAAATGCTGTTTTTTGGCAGTTGCAAATACTGCTTCTATATAAGGTGCATAAACATCAATATCCGGTGTCATTACGATAATATCTTGTGGTGTGAGCGTTGGGTCTTGCTCAAAACAGTACAGAAGTTGGTCGTGCAGCACTTCAATCTCCCGCATGGGGCTGTGGCATATATGAAGTTGCAGGGAATGATCATCGGGTGATATGGGCGCTGTATCTTTTGATGCTTCGTTTAACAGTAAAATATCGGTTTGAATGTTTGCAAGAAGTGTGTTGTCTTCAGGTACAATAAACAGATCGTGATCTATACTTGGATATTGGTGTAATAGCTCGGATAAATCCCTGCCTGATTTACCTAGAGAGGCCAATAAACTGTTACCAACTGTGTAATATTCAGTCGCATCAACTTTTCCGTGCTTTTGCCAAAGTGCGCGTAAACGGCTGAGGTCACGTTCTGGAATAATGTCTCCCCAATAAGATAAGCAGGGGTTGAGTAAATAAATATTCACTTCGATAATATCGGCAAGCTTTGCAATCACATCAAAATAGGCGGGCGGCATTGCCGATGCACCAAAAACAGTAATTCGCATCGGAAGTGTTGCCGGATTTAGTTTTCCTTGCTCACTACGATCGATAAATTTCTGAATGAGTTCACAACGATGAGGAGTCGCTTGACCCTCTTCTATTAATGCACGCCAAAGCTGTGCTTGCCAATGCATCTCTTTGCCACTCTCCCATGCCATGATCCAATCAGGTCTATAAACCATGTATTGATCAAATATATCAGCAATATTACGTGCAAGCTGGAAGGATTTTAGTGGTGTATTTTTGCTCGATAAATAATGACTCAGTATTTCAAAGCCTGGTTTTTTAGTTATAGATGGCAGCAACCGCTGAATTTTCCATGTCAAAACTTCTTTATCAAAAGAGGATGTATCTGGAGTCTCTTTTAGCTGGCTTTGAAAAATTTTCCAGATGAACGAGGCCGGAAAAGGAAATTCAAAGTTGGCTGTTAATGAACGTTTTTTAGCCAGCTCAATGGCAAGCCATCGCGCCATTCCCTGATTTTGTATAATGATGGTTTCGGGGGCTAATGGATGGTGATGTGGCGTATCAAGAGTGGTTGCAAGGTGATCTAAAAGAGGTTCCAGGCAGTTGCTATGATAAATTTGAAGCATGATCAAGAAGTGGTTTGGCAGGATTTAGCTTCATTGTATCAACGAACCGGAAAAATTAAAGCTTCCTCTTCTATATGACGAATTTATAAGGCATAACCAGCTCTATATTAAGTTTAATCAATACAAGGACAGCGCTAAAATGGATTCTGCTAATAAGCTTAAAGTACTCGCAATTGATGATGAGCCGTTAAATCTGGATATTATAGAAGAGATTCTGGAGGAGCGTTTTGAAACAGAGCAGGCGCAGAATGGTTCTGATGGAATTGCGATCGCAAAAAGTTTTAAGCCTGACTTGATTCTTCTTGATGTCAATATGCCAGTGATGGATGGTCTTGAAACATGCAAGCGACTTAAGGAAGGTTCTGAAACATCTCATATTCCGGTTGTTTTTCTCTCTGCGTTGTCGCGTGTTGAAGAGCGTATGGCGGGTTATGCTGTAGGCGCGGATGATTACATCTCCAAACCCTTTGATGAACAAGAGCTATTGGTGAAAATTGAGCTTGTCCTGAATAGTAAAACTACGAAAGACGAGTTGGAAAAAAGTTCGACTGATGCCATGAGCATGGCGATGACGGCAATGTCTACCGCAGGTGAGGTCGGTGCAATTTTACAATTTACTCGAAAGAGTTTCCAATGTGTTACTTATGCCGGCCTGGCAAAGCTACTTCTTGAAACATGCAGCCAGTATGGTTTGAAGGCGAGTTTACGTATGAGCTCTAGTGGTGAGGAGCAATTCTTTCCTGATGATTCTGAAGTCAGTTCACTGGAACGAAAAGTATTAACACAAAATGATCAAGGTCGTTTTGTTGATTTTGGTAAACGAACGGTTGTGCATTATAAATATGTATCATTGTTAATAAAAAATATGCCGGTAGAAAATGCAGATAAGTACGGTCGCATGAAAGATAATATTGGTTTGTTGGTTGAAGCTGCGGATGCTCGTTTTGAAGGTTTGAAGATGAATTTGATGCTTCAGGAACGAGAAGAAATGTTGAGTAAATTACTCAAAACAACCCGTGAAATTTTGAATGATGTTGAGCACGAGTATCGCTCTAATGGTAAAAAAAATGAAGGGATTATGTCTGATTTAGTGCAGAGAGTTGAGTTATCTTTTATGCACTTAGGGTTATCAGATGAGCAAGAACAAGCGTTATTGAGCATACTCTCTGGAGCAGAAAAAGAATCAATAGCCCTGTATGACTCAGGTTTAGATCTTGAAAAACGTATTGAATTTTTGGTAAATGAGCTGAAAGGGGTATCCACACCCCAGGTAGAAGCGATTGTTGATAAAGAAAACGAAGCTATACCCTGTTAATGAAATTACTTCTCTTTAACAGATTTTTAACGTCTGATTTACCTGAATTCGTGCGCCAGGAAGTGACGCTGCGTGGTGCTCATGATATGGGAAAGCGTACGGGGGTAATCCCTTTTGCCTATCCTGTTGTAGTGTCTTTAACGCTATTAAGCAGTGAAGTCAGAAATGCTCTTGACTCCTTAGGTTTAATTATATTGTTGTTGTTAGTTGCCAGTGGGTTTCGCTTCTATTTTGGTGTGCGTTTGAAAATGGCCAGGTTCACCGATATGGATCGCTATATTCATTGTTATGCCATTTCCAGTTTGGCTGGAGCCTTTTTTTTAGGATTGTATGCTGCCGTAGTTAGCTGGATTACGGAATATTCAGTTATCAGTTTTGTAATGATTGTTATTGTTGCAGGGATGACCGGAGGTGCAGTGAGTACCATGAATCAATACTTTAGATTATGGATTGGTTTTTTGGTGATGGCGTGGACTCCTGTGGTGATAGGTTGCATTTTAAGTGAAATAGCAGGCTATCAGGCTCATGGTTATTTGTTGGCCGGTATGAGTGCCGCCTATGCTGCTTTTATGGTGATTGTTGGAAAGCAGGTCGCTGCCGAGTATTGGCAAGGGCAGCTTAGTTTAATTGAAGTTGAGCGGCAAAGCTCTCAGCTGAAACAGACCTACAAAATGTTGGAAAAACAGGAGAATGAAATACGGTTGCATAGAGATCACTTGCAAGAGGCTGTGGATGCTCAAACAACGTATCTGATCCGTGCAAAAAATGATGCTGAAAAGGCAAACCAGGCAAAATCAATGTTCTTAGCCAATATATCCCATGAACTACGCACTCCTATGCACGCTATTATCAGCTTTTCAAATTTTGGTATAAAAAAAATTGAAACCGCGCCACCTGTAAAGCTATTGGGCTACTTTGAAAAAATCCAGGTGAGTGGTAAACGCCTTTTGAATTTACTAAATGATTTGTTAGATCTTTCCAAACTGGAAGCAAAATGTATGCAGTTTAATATGGAGATTGGTAATTTTCAGGAGATGTTTCAGGATTGTTTAAGTGAGTTTGAAGCAAAACTTGAAGAACGAAATCAGAGTGTTAAGATTATTCGTTTTGACTTTGAGAAAAAAATTGAATTTGATTCTGTACGAATATCCCAAGTGGTTACTAACCTGTTAGCCAATGCGATTAAATTTACCCCGAAGGGTAAAAGTATTTTTATTTCAGTGTTTGAAGACCGGGTGAAAAATGGGCGTAGAAAAACGGATACAGGTACTGTCGATGCATTACATTTTATAGTCAGTGATCAAGGTATTGGAATTCCTGAAAAAGAACTCAAGACAGTTTTTGATAAATTTATACAAAGCAGCAAAACAAAAACAGGTACCAGCGGCACAGGATTAGGGTTATCAATAAGTCAGGAAATTATTGAAGGGCACCATGGGCGTATTTGGGCGGAAAATAATAAATCAGGTGGAGCAGAGTTTCATTTTTTAATTCCTGTTTCACAACAACAAAAAGGTGTAGCATAATAGAGGAATAAAAAATTTCCCTTTGTGGAGAAAGCGTGGCTATGAGTGAAAATGTAATAACTCCTGAAGTTGCACCAACCATTCCTCTTCTTTTTCGCGAGCGCGTTAAGCAAACACCGGATTTAATTGCCTATCGTGAGTACGATGTAGCAGCTCAGGAGTGGCATGACAGTAGTTGGGCTGAAATGGCGACTGAGGTGGCTCGCTGGCAAACGGCACTGGTCGCTGAAGGTTATCAGCCTGGTGATCGTGTTGGTATGATGATTAAAAACTCTCGTGCATGGGTCGTATTTGATCAGGCGGCTATGGGGTTAGGTTTGGTGACTGTACCTCTTTATGTAGATGATCGACCCGGCAACTCAGCATATATTATTGGTCATGCCAATATTAAGCTGCTTTTGGTTCAGAATAAAAAACAGTGGAAACAGCTTCTCTCGGTTGGAGATGAACTGGATGGCTTGTTACGTATCATCAGCCTCGAGCCTATTACAGAGGATGATCATCCAAATGATTCTCGTCTGGAAGCGATTGATGACTGGGTGTTTGGTCATCAGGGTGAATTGCAATCAAAAATTACAGATCAGGATGCATTAGCAAGTATTATTTATACTTCAGGTACAACGGGGCGGCCCAAAGGGGTGATGCTGAGTCATAAAAACCTTCTTCATAATGCCTGGTTATCAGGCCGGTGTGAAGGCGCGAGCAGTGATGACATATTTCTATCTTTCCTTCCGTTATCTCACTCTTACGAGCGTTCAACCGGTTATATTGCACCAATGATGATTGGTGCAACTGTGGCTTATAACCGCTCCATTCCTCACTTGGCATCAGACTTGATAGCCATTAAACCCACCATTCTAGTATCAGTGCCTCGTATTTATGAGCGTGTGTACGGTAAGATTCAAGAAGGGTTAAAAGAAAAATCAGCAATTGCACAAAAACTGTTTAATTTGGCAATCTCAGTGGGCTGGGTACGTTTTGAATATCAGCAAGGGCGAGGAAGATGGTCACCTAAACTTCTGCTTTGGCCCATTTTAAACAAATTGGTGGCATCAAAAATTCAAGAGAAACTTGGAGGACGTTTACGTGTTGCTGCAAGTGGTGGCGCAGCACTCTCGCCTGATGTTGCAAAGTTGTTTATCAGTTTAGGAGTTCCGTTAGTTCAGGGTTATGGCTTAACTGAAGCCAGCCCTGTGGTTGCAGCCAACCGTTTGAACGATAATATTCCAAGCAGTATTGGTGTTGCTTTACCTGAAGTTGAAGTTCGGGTGGGTGAAAATAGTGAATTGCAGACACGTAGTGCTTGTGTGATGCAAGGGTATTGGCAAAATACAGCTGCAACGAAAGAAGCTTTTACCGAAGATGGATGGCTAAAAACAGGAGATCAAGCACGTATTGATGACAATGGTCATATTTATATTATTGGTCGCCTCAAAGATATTATTGTTTTATCTAATGGTGAAAAAATTCCCCCTTCAGACATGGAGATCGCTTTAACTCTTGATCCACTCTTTGAACAGGCGTTGGTGATTGGTGAGGGTCGTGCTTATCTGTGTGCATTGCTGGTTCTTAATGAGGAGCAGTGGAAAGGGTTAGCTAAAGAGTTGGGCGTTGACCCTCTTGACACTGGGTCTTTAAAAAATGGTGCAGTGGAAAAGCAGGTATTATTAAATGTACGTAGTGCGTTGAAAAATTTTCCAGGTTATGCCCGGATTCGTCGAATATCACTCTACTTGTCTCCATGGACTGTAGAGGATGGTTTGATGACGCCCACATTTAAACTGAAACGTAAAAAAATGATTGAACGCTATGCTGATGATATTGAGCGTATGTATCAAGAGGATACATAGGGATGACTGAAACGGGCTTGCCTGTTGGGCGTGTTCCGATACTACGTGTGCCCGCCATGCCTTCAGAAGTAAATCAGGGGGGTACTATTTTTGGTGGCTGGATTATGTCTCAAGTCGATATTGCCGGCAGTATTCCAGCGCGGATTCGGGCAGCAGGGCCCATTGTTACGCGAGCGGTGACTTCGTTTGAGTTTAAGATGCCGGTTTTTATGGGTGATCTGATTAATTGTTATGCCGAGATTAGAAAAGAAGGAAAAACTTCAATAGATGTATTTGTTGAAGTGTATGCTCAGCGTATTAAAAATGGTGTTGTAGATTGCGTAAAAGTTACTGAAGCAACGGTGGTATATGTGGCTATTGATGATCAACGCCGACCAAGGATTTTTTCAAAAAAATAATATAAATAAAACAGTTGATGACAGGGGGAGTTATGGGAGTCATGTCTTATAAAAAGATGACTTATGCAGCGGTATTAGTCACAACAGGTTTGATGGTGGAAGGAGTATCTGCTGCAGGTTTCGCTCTTATAGAAAGTAGCGCAAGCGGTATGGGAAACGCTTTTTCCGGTGCAGCCGTCACTGTGGATGATGCTTCTGTCTTCTATTTTAATCCAGCGGGAATTTCCAAATTAAAAGAGCGCGAGTTAAGTGCTGCTTTACATCTGGTTCGTCCTGAAGCCAGCTTTACTGATCAGGGTTCAATGGCAGAGACAGGCGGCAATTTAAATGGCCCTGATGCCAAAATTGGAGATGATGGGCTGATACCTAACCTCTATTATTCACAGCCACTCTCCAATGGCTTGACCTTTGGAATCGGTTTTAATGCCCCTTTTGGTTTGAAAACTGAATACAACGATGATTGGGTAGGGCGCTATCATGCGGTGACATCCGATATGAAAACGGTGAATATCAATCCAGGGCTGGCATGGGAAGTCAATAACAAACTGTCACTCGGTTTCGGTGTGAGTGCTCAGTATGTAGACATAATTTTAACCAGCGCCGTAGATTTTGGGGCAATTTGCGGTGCTGCCTTGGGGTTGGCGGGTTGTGAGAGTATTAGTGTTAAACCCCAAGAGAATGATGGCTTTGCTGATCTTGAGGGAGATAACTGGGGTTGGGGTTACAATTTTGGTTTGATGTATGACATTACCCCCGCTTCTCGTCTGGGTTTTAATTACCGTTCTAAAGTAAAACATGAGGTAGATGGCAAGGCCGATTTTTCTGTTCCGTCAGAAGTGAAATTTATTCAGGATGCAGGAAGGTTTATTGATACGGATTTAAGTGCTGAAGTGACGTTGCCAGAGATGGTATCCCTTGGCTATCGTCATCAAACAACAGATAAACTGGGTTTGATGTTTGACTGGACGTGGACACGCTGGAGCCGCTTTGAAGAGCTTCGTATTCAATATGAAAATGTTAATCAACCCGATTCGGTCACCACTGAAAACTGGAATGATGCCAGTCGTTTTGCTGTGGGTCTGGATTATCGTTTCGATAACCGCCTCTTGTTACGCAGCGGTATCGCTCTGGATGAAACGCCAATCCCCGATGCAACACTCAGAACCCCCCGCATTCCAGGCAATGATCGGCGCTGGTTTACGTTTGGTTTTGGCTATGTTGTCACGCCGCGTATCACTCTGGACTTTGGTTATGCACACCTTTTTATTAAAGGGACAGAGATCAATAACCAATTTGAAAGCGAGAGCACCGCACAGGTTAAGCACACGTTAACAGGGCGTTATCAGTCCACGGTGAATATCTACAGCGCTCAGATAAACTGGAAATTTTAAGCAGGCGGAGAAGAATCATGCACATTAAGATAATAATTTTATTAGTGAGTGTTCTGTGGTTGTCTGCTTGTGACAACAATAGAACCACAACAATTCAGGATGCAGTTAAAAATAATCTTGCAGAAAATAGCAGCGGTTCAAAATTTTACCCGCGCTTTAAACTCGATGAAGCACAAAGAATTATCCCATTGCCTAATAACCTTCTTTTTGCGGGATCAACAGATGGCACGTTAAATATTCCAACGGATGAGGCTGATGCTGATTACCCTGTTAAAAGTGCCTTAAACAAATTGGATGGGTTTTCAACTTTAGGGTCAATGAGCGCCTCATTTTCATCTGCTGTGGATTCAGCAAGTTTGAATAGTGGCGGGGTTCGGCTGTTTGAAGTGACGTTGTCGGGTATCGGCGGAGCGGTTGTCAGTATAAACCAGGAGCTTGTGCTTGGTAGCGATTTCATGGTGACCCTTTCAGGGCTTGATACAACACAGAGCAATCTTATTATTACACCACTCAAACCATTAAAACCAAAAACCAGTTATTTGGTGGTGCTCAATAATAAAATCAAAAGCGTAAATGGTGAAACCGCTTTGGCAGAGATGGATTACGCCATAACCAAACGCACCGAACCACTGATTGATAGTGCCGGTAAAAGTGCATTGAGTACACTGAGTGATGAACAGGCGCAAAGGCTGGAAGGGATACGGCAACTGGTCAATGCAGCAGAAATTGCAGTAACAACCTTTGCAAGTGATCTTGAACGTGGTGATATTGTTTTGAGCTGGAGTTTTACAACACAATCTATCTCAGATGTATTGGCTTCTGTGAGAGCAAAGGTTCAAGAATCTGTTGCGCCAGCTTCTGAATTGGTCTCATCGGGGGATTCACTGGCCGATGCCGCAAGCCTTTATAGCGGCACAATTGAATTGCCATATTACCTGACTGCGCCTACTGCAGAGGATCCGACAGCGCCGTTAACAAAGTATTGGCAAGGTATTGGGGGGAGCTCTCTAACACAATTAAATACTTCACCTGTAGAAAGCTCGGTGCAGGCTGTGCCTCTGTTAGTTTCAATTCCGAAAACTGAAAAACCGGTTGATGGATGGCCTGTTGTGATTTTTCAACATGGTATTACCAAAGATAGAACAACCATGTTGGCCGTGGCTGACACGTTGGCTGCGGTGGGGTTTGCTGTTGTGGCAATTGACATGCCACTGCATGGTGTAGACGATAGTGCATCGCCTTTTTATATGGAGGGTAAAGAGCGAACCTTTAACCTGGATTTAATCAATAATGAAACCAGTGCTCCGGGGCCTGATGGTATTGCGGACTCTTCAGGAACTCACTTCATTAATCTCAGCAGCTTGTTGACTGGGCGCGACAATGTACGTCAGGCAGTTGCCGATCTGTTCTCTCTGACAAAAGCACTGGGTACGATGGATTATGATGGTGATGGCGCTGATTTTGATACAGATAATATCCGCTTCATTGGTCACTCATTAGGTGGAATTGCAGGTTCAGTATTTTTGGCATTAGAGCCATCGGTTGGAGCGGCAACACTCTCTGTTACAGGTGGAGGTATTCCAAAGTTACTGGATGGTTCAGCGTCTTATGGTCCTGTTATAGCTGCCGGGCTTGGTGCAAACGGATTAACCAAGGGAAGCGTGGAGTATGAAGGTTTTTTAAGTGCATATCAGGCGGTGTTAGATTCAACTGATCCAATCAACTATGCGAGCAGAGTTGCTGAAGGGCGTGGTGTGCATATGATTGAAATTGTGGGTGGTAACAGTTCACTGCCCGATCAGGTGATTCCAAATAATGTTCTTGACGTAGCAGGAACCGTCCCTTCTCTATTTGCTGGCACCGACCCATTGGCAACGTTCGCAGGAATGACAAAGATGGACGCTGATACGCAAGGAGATAACCTTCGTGCCTGGGTACGCTTTACGGCAGGCCATCACAGTTCATTGCTGACAGAAAAAGACGCAGATGGTAATGATGATCCAGTTTCGGCTCAAGTGACTGCCGAAATTCATTCACAAGTTGCAATATTTTTGGAAAGCAATGGAAAGGTTTTAGATATTGAAAATAGTAATGTGATTGAGATGCAGTAGGGAAGTAGCATTACCATAGAGAGTCCTTTGATTAATTCTTGGTTACCAATTTTAAAGGCCACTTTTTTTGACTGTTTTCCAGATAAATATTGCCATTTTCAGTAAACTCTTCTTTTACAGAGATTAACAGAGCCTGTTTTTTCTCATTTTCGGGCTGAGCAGAAACAACAGTCCCAATTGTTGTATCATGGCTTTTACTGTAAATCATATCACCAGCTTGTGGTGTGAAAGTTGATTCAACTGAGGCTTGATACATCCGGCGCTTTACTTTGCCCAAGTACTTTACTCGGGCAATCACCTCTTGTCCTACATAACAACCTTTTTTGAAATTAATCGCATTCAATTCATCCAGGTTAATCATTTGTGGAATAAATTTGTCAGAGATTGTTGAATGGAGTGTCGGAATTCCTGCTTGAATATTTGTCAGATCCCATGCTGAATATCCAGCAGGAATGAACTCTTGACTTAGAGTTGACCAGATATTTTTCATTTCTTTAAGGTTATTGCCAATCAACTCAAAGCGTGGATGAATTCCAGGGAGTCGAATGATTGTTAGTTGGTCATGTTGTGAGGTGGCGTATTCTGTTGTGGGAATATCTGTAAAAATTTTTTTGATCTTCTGTTCGCAGTCAACTCCAGACAGACCTAACTTGATAAATTGGTCTGTGCAATCTTCTAAAGTTACTTTAGAGCGCATGATAAACATTTTAAGTCGCTTGAGTGTAGGCTCTATCAGTTCTTCAGAAACCTGAAGGTATCTGTTTTGATTTTGTTTGTAAATTAAAAGAAGTGCCAGAACTCGACCTTTAGGTGAACAGTATGCGCTGAGCTGTGCGTTGCTCAGCGTCACTTGATTGATATCATTCGTGAGTTGCCCTTGAAGGAAAGAGGATGCATCATTACCTTGTGCTGAAATCAAACCAGTATGAGATAGATCGGTCATAATATGGCCGGTACTGCTTTGGTGAATCTCTTCACCCATATTGCCATAGTGAACTGTTTTGCCATCTTCAAAAACAGCTTTTTTGGAAATCAGGAAATTTTGCCACTCAGTATTCATAAAAATCACTTGAAAATTAATAAGAAAGTTACGATAAGTTATACAATTAACTATACAAATTTAGGTATATAGAGTATTTGATTTTATTGCTCATAAAAAACTAGACTGGAAGCTATGATAATTCAAAAGAAGCCCCCTGTATTCCTTAATCTACTGAAGATTAAACTTCCGCTGCAAGGTGTATTGTCAATTCTTCACCGTATTTCAGGTGTCATACTTTTTATTTTTATTCCATTTGTTATCTATTTTTTTGAACGCTCTTTGCAGGGAGAGGCAGGATTTAGTGAAGTTGTTTCTATGCTGGACTCAAATATTGCCAAGCTCTTTATTGCGTTGCTTTGCTGGGGATTGGCGCATCACTTGTTTGCGGGTGTTCGTTTTTTGCTTCTTGATTTTGATGTGGCGATAGATAAAAAGGCTTCCCGAATAAGTGCACAAATTGTTTTTGTCATGGGTTTTGCTATTTTTATACTCACTTTAGGAGTTTTGTTTTGAATACGCTAATGCATGGATTGCGTGCGTGGGTGATTCAGCGAGTCAGTGCTGTCTATTTGGCACTATTCACTGTTTATCTGTTTTTTCATTTCACTTTTCACCCTCCGGCTGATTTTTCAGCATGGCAGCTCTGGCTCTCTGAGCCTTGGGTGTTTATAGCGATTGCTCTATTTTTTATTGCTGTTTTATTGCATGCCTGGGTGGGGGTTCGTGATGTGATTATTGATTATGTTCACCCGGTTTGGTTACGTTTTTCTGTATTAACATTGGCTGTGATCAGCTTGCTTGTCATGGGAGTATGGTTTGGACGTGTGTTGTTAGGGGTGACGTCATGACGCTTTCAAAAAACAGATTAGCTATCGATAAATTGGAGCGCCGAAAATTTGATACTTTGGTGATTGGTGCTGGCGGTGGTGGATTACGTGCCGCCATGCAGATGGGGAGAGTGAATGCTGACGTAGCTGTCGTTTCAAAAGTATTCCCGACGCGCTCACATACTGTCGCTGCGCAGGGTGGAATCAATGCAGCGCTTGCTAATGTTGTTCCTGATAATTGGCATTGGCACATGTACGATACGATTAAAGGCAGTGATTATCTGGGTGATCAGGACGCCATTGAATATATGTGTCGTGCGGCATCACGACTTGTGATTGAACTGGAGCATGCAGGTGTTCCTTTTTCACGTTTGGAAGATGGCTCTATTTATCAACGTCCTTTTGGTGGTCAAAGCCAGAATTTGGGAGGTGAACAAGCGGCTCGAACTTGTGCGGCAGCCGATCGTACCGGTCATGCAATTTTACATACTCTGTATCAGCAAAATATTCATGTAAAAACTCATTTTTTTGATGAATACTTTGCTCTGGATCTGATTAAGAGTGAAGAGGGCGATATTCTTGGTGCAGTCATCATGTCGATTGCAACGGGGGAGGTGCTTATCATTGAGGCTAAAACCACGCTGCTGGCAACCGGTGGCGCCGGACAGATTTTTCGCACCAATACCAATGCCATGATTAATACGGGTGATGGTCTGGCAATGGCCTTGCGGGCCGGTATCCCATTGCAAGATATGGAATTTTTTCAATTCCATCCGACAGGTATCGCTGGTAAAGGAATGCTGATTAGTGAAGGGGTTCGAGGTGAGGGGGGGTATCTCGTCAATTCTGAAGGCGAGCGTTTTATGGAGCGTTACGCACCCAATGCAAAAGATTTGGCCAGTCGTGATGTTGTGAGTCGTGCTATTTTTATGGAAGTTCAGGAAGGGCGTGGTTGCGGGCCGAATAAAGATCACGTTTTGCTTAAGCTTGATCATTTGGATGCTGATGTGATTCGTAAACGTCTGCCCGGTATTCGTGATATGTCCATGACGTTTATGAATATCGATCCGATTGAAGCGCCGATACCGGTTTATCCAACAGCACACTATACGATGGGTGGGATTCCGACGAATCGTCACGGTCAGGTGGTTGTTCCTATGAAACATGGAGCAGAAGAGCCTGTGCCAGGATTATATGCAGTTGGGGAGTGCGCTTGTGTTTCTGTGCATGGGGCTAATCGACTGGGAGGAAATTCTTTACTCGATATCGTTGTTTTTGGTCGTGCCGCAGGCAGCCATATTGCCGAATATTTGAAAGAAAATCGATACCATAGACCACTCAATAAAGAGAGCGTTGAGCAAATTTTAAAGAGATTGGAGCGTTGGGATCAGTCGGGTGACGGTGAAACTGTCGATAGTTTACGCATTCGGTTGCAGCAAACCATGGAAAAATATTGTGGTGTATTCCGTACAGATGAAATTTTAAAAGAAGGTGTTGACAAAATTTCCAAAATTGCAGCTGATCTGGACGGGGTCTATTTAAAAGATCATAGCCAGGTTTTTAATACTGCTCGAATTGAAGCGCTAGAGCTGGAAAATTTGATTGAAAATGCGTTGGCGACCGTGATATCCGCACAAGCACGCACAGAAAGTCGAGGGGCACATTCACGCATTGATTATCCAGAGCGTGATGATGAACACTGGCTTAAACACACTCTATACTTTAAAGCGGGACGGAAGCTGGATTACAAGCCTGTACGTATGAAACCACTCACTGTGGACAGTTTTCCTCCGAAGCCACGAGTCTATTAAGGTCTTTTCCATGCGTTTTTTAATTTATCGTTACAATCCAGAAAAAGATGAAGCACCTTATATGCAAGAGTATGAACTAAAGGATGTTCGCTCTGACATGATGTTGCTGGAAGCGTTGTTGAAGCTAAAAGAGTATGATGAAACTTTGAGCTTTAGGCGTTCATGTGGTGAAGGTGTTTGTGGTTCAGACTCCATGAATATAAATGGAAAAAATGGACTGGCTTGCATTACACCGCTATCAAGCCTTGAAGAACCTGTAGAGGTTCGCCCTTTGCCTGGAGCGCCGGTCATTCGTGATCTCGTTATTGATATGGATACGTTTTATAAGCAGTATCGCGCGACAAAGCCATATTTGATGACTAAAGAACCGTTACCAGAAGTTGAGTTTAAACAAGCACCTAAAGAACGTGACCGACTGGATGGATTGTATGAGTGCATTTTATGCGGTTGCTGTTCGATGTCATGTCCATCATTTTGGTGGAATCCTGATAAATATTTGGGGCCAGCGGCACTATTACAGGTGTCACGATTTTTGGAAGACAGCCGTGATCAGATGGCTGAAGAGCGGCTAAGTAATCTGGATGGCCCGTATAAATTATTTCGTTGCCATACTGTGATGAATTGTGTTGATGTATGCCCAAAGGGGCTAAATCCGGCTCAGGCTATTGGGCATATTAAGAAAAAAATGTTGAAACATTCGTTATAGCTTGATGCTTTCAGAGTAAGGGCATATATATGAAATTATAAAATAGTGCAGCCTTGGGGGTTGCCTTCTTGTATCAGACGAGTAAAATACCGGCCTTATTTGTACTGGAACCATTTATTTTAGGGGTAAACATGGCATTCGACGCCGCGCGTAAATCAGCAATCGTAAAAGAGTATCAAACAGCAGAAGGTGATACAGGTTCACCTGAAGTTCAAATTGCACTGCTCTCTGCACATATTGATCATCTTTCAGGCCACTTCAAAGAGCATAAACATGATAATCATTCGCGCCAGGGGTTGCTCCGAATGGTTCATCAGCGTCGTAAATTGCTGAGCTATCTGAATAAGAAAGATAGCGAGCGTTATCGCACTCTTATCGGGCGACTAGGCTTACGTAAATAAGAATAACGAGATGCTGATAACTTTTTTCAAGTTATCAGCTCTTTTTTTATGGGTAGTTTAAATATAGTCCTGTCTGTGAAGTGCCCTTTAAGTATCGTTTTAATATTCAAGGAATTTGTTTAGTGACACCAATCAGAAAAGAGTTTGAGTTTGGCCAATATATAGTTGCTATTGATACGGGCGTAGTCGCTCGTCAGGCCAGTGGTGCAGTTTTGGTTAGTATGGGTGATACCGTTGTACTCGTCACCATTGTTGGAAAAAAAGAGGCGGATGCGGGACGTGATTTTTTCCCGTTGACAGTGAACTATCAGGAACGCACTTATGCGGCTGGAAAAATCCCTGGTGGATTTTTTAAGCGCGAAGGTCGACCTTCTGAAAATGAAACACTTACATCACGTTTGATTGATCGCCCGATTCGCCCCTTGTTTCCAAAAGGTTTCACTAACGAAGTTCAAATCATTGCAACAGTCGTTTCCCTTGATAAAGAGGTAAATCCGGATATCCCTGCCCTGCTGGGGGCATCAGCCGCATTGGCTATTTCAGGGATGCCTGCAAATGCAGTATTGGGCGCGGCGCGCGTAGGTTATCAAAATGGTGAATATATACTCAATCCGACTATAACAGAGCTGAAAACATCAGAGCTGGATTTAGTGGTGGCGGGTACTGAAAATGCTGTGCTAATGGTTGAGTCTGAAGCAAAGTTACTGAGTGAAGAGGTCATGCTTGGCGCGGTTATGTTTGGCCATGAGCAGCTTCAAACTGCAATCAGGACAATTGAAGAGCTGGCGAAAGAAGTCGGGAATCCAGCTTGGGAGTGGCAAGCTGCGGAAGAAAATAGCGCATTAATTAGTGCGGTTGAGTCAGGTTATGCCAATGAAGTGCGTGATGCTTATAAAATTCAGGACAAACAGGATCGTGGATCACGTTTGTCAGAGATTCGTAGCAGTGCTGTAGAAGCATTGAGTGCTTCGGACTCGGTTGACTGGTCTGCTGATGAAATAAAAGCAGCTGTTGGCAAGTTAGAGAAAAATATAGTTCGTGGGCAAATTATTGCTGGCGAGCCTCGTATTGATGGTCGTGATCTGACTACTGTGCGTAATATTGATATTAAAGTTGGTATTTTACCCAGGGTTCATGGTACTTCGCTGTTTACTCGTGGTGAAACTCAAGCGCTTGTAACTTGTACCTTGGGTACCGATCGTGATGCGCAATTGATTGATGCGATTGAAGGTGAGTACAAAGATCCTTTTATGCTGCATTACAATTTTCCTCCTTTTTGCGTAGGAGAAACAGGTTTTGTTGGTAGCCCCAAGCGTCGTGAAATTGGACACGGTCGATTAGCCAAGCGCGGAGTTTTGGCTGTGATGCCTGAAATGGATGACTACCCTTACGTAGTTCGTGTTGTTTCTGAAATTACTGAGTCTAACGGTTCGAGTTCAATGGCTTCTGTTTGTGGTACAAGTTTGGCATTGATGGATGCAGGTGTACCGATTAAAGCGCCGGTTGCTGGTATTGCGATGGGCTTGATCAAAGAAGGTGATAAATTTGCAGTGCTGAGTGATATTCTTGGTGATGAAGATCATCTTGGTGATATGGACTTTAAAGTGGCAGGTACTTCTGAAGGTATCAGTGCCTTGCAGATGGATATCAAAATTGATGGCATTACCAAAGAGATTATGTCGGCTGCACTGGAGCAAGCGAAAGAGGGGCGTTTGCATATTTTAGAGAAAATGAATGAAGTGATCTCTGAAACGCGCGAAGAGTTATCTGATTTTGCGCCACGCATTGTAACGATTAAAGTTCACCCTGACAAAATTCGTGACATTATTGGTAAGGGCGGTGCAACTATTCGTGCTCTTACTGAAGCAACTGGTGCTTCAATTGATATTGAAGATGATGGAACTGTTAAAGTTGCTTCTGCTGATAATGCTGCTGCTGAAAATGCAATTGAACGGATTAAAGCGATTACTGCTGATGTTGAGGTGGGTGCAACTTATGAAGGTAAAATTGTTAAGATAATGGATTTTGGAGCATTTGTGAATTTGCTTCCGGGTAAAGATGGATTGGTTCATATTTCACAGATTTGTCATGAGCGTGTTGAAAAAGTAAGTGATAAATTGAGTGAAGGCGAAGTGATTAAGGTCAAAGTGCTGGAAGTTGATAAACAAGGCCGTATTCGCTTAAGTATGAAAGCGCTTGTTGAAAACGAAGGTGAGTAGAGCCGATTTTTTATCTACATGAATAAAAAGGGGCTTTTTTTGCCCCTTTTTATTCATGTTGTTGAGTAAAATTCCGCAGTTATTCAACGTTATCCATAATTGCGAAATCCTCTTCTTCCATAATAAATTCTTCAATGACTTCAATCGGTTCGGACTTGATTTCATTAACTAGTTGGCTCCAGTCTTGTGGAGTTGGCATCCTGTTAAGTTCCAGGCTATTCCAGCTCTCTTTATCGAGCTTTTCTGTTACCCCATCGTAGTATTGAATATCTATGTCACCACTATTTTCATTTAATGCAGTGACTTCAAACTCATCGATGCCAGGAATGCTATACCATTGACCAACTTTGGGGGTGTGCTTAAACATGGTGCTACCTCATTAGTTTTAGTCCTTAAAATTTGTATCGGGACTGTTGGCGCAATCTTTAAGGAATCTTGAGTTAAGGTATTATGGCTAATCGGAGTTAGAATTTTGGTCTTGGTTTCGATGAAGAGGTATTAGCTCCTGCTCCGTAAAAATGCAGGTGAAACTTCATCATAGGTCTTAAGGTGCCATGAAGAGTAAAAAGTATAAAGCGCCTAAAACAGTAGTGAGTGCAAGTGTATAGGTTACCCATGGGTGAGATAGTGGGGGTTTACTTTTCTTTGGTAGTGTTATCCTGGGTTGGGAGGGTGTTAGGGTTGTTTGTGCTGGATTGGATGCTGGAAATATTGCATGATTAGTTTTGCTTTTCTGGTGAGGTGTTTTCTCTTGGGGAGGTGAAGGTTCTTCATTCTCACTTGCAACAGGGCATCCCCAGTAGTCAGAAGCAATTTCCCATACAATTTTTTTCTCTGATTGGGCTGTTTGCTCAAGTGTCTGGTTTTGTGTTTCTGATAAAGTGCTTTGCTCTATTTCAGGTTGAATGCTTTTTGTTTTCTTGGCTGGCTGTGGTGTATCAGGCTTTTTTCTTTGGTGGGTTAGAGGAAGTTGATGTAATTTTTCTTTTAGAGTTGTGATACGTAAACCTTGTTGGATAAGGAGGTATGCTGCTACGGCACTGCGTTTTCCATCACTACTGCATACAATGTAAAGTCGGTTTTTATGGAGTCCATTTGCTTTAAGTCTAAGTACAGGCAGGGGGACGTTGATGCTTCCAGGAAGTGCGCCACGTTTGAATTCATCTGGAGATCTTACATCAATTAATGTCATGCTTTTTTGATGTCTTTTATAGAATTTAAATGAAATATAACTCAGTATGGGGTTAAGAATATATTCAAATAACTCTTTTTTACTCATGCAGATTAGCAAGCCATCTTCCATCATTGTGATGGATGCGTTTCTGCGTCTGTCTGTAATGAGTGACTCTTCACCAAATCCTTGTCCAACATTAAGTTCAGCTATGATCTGGCTCTCCTTATTTTCTCCAATTTTTCTGGATACTTGGCATCGCCCTTTTTTTATAATGTAATAATAATCATGTATCTCTCCCTGAGTAATAATTGTCTGGTTTTTTTTAACTTCAATTTCACGCATATCACGTGTTAAGGCCAGGATGTTTTCAATAGATAATTTTGAAAACACAGGCGAACCTAACAGGCATGATATCCAGTAATCCTGCTCTTGGGCTTTGCTTGTATCACAGCTTGTTTGCTGATTCCAGCTTAAAAATAGATCAAGCATTTCTGCATTAACAGATAGTACTTTTAATGAGTTCTTTGACTTTACAGTGACTTGACGAGGTTGGTGGTGTGCTAAAGCAGTTTTGGCCAGTTCGTCACCAGCCGTTACCTTAATGGTAGAGCCATTGGGTGCATAAATAGTGGCAGATCCAGAGATAATGAAAATTCCCTTGTTGTCCTTCTCTCCTTGTTGGAACAGTATTTCATTATCGGCAATATCTTGTATTGTACATTTGCTGATCAGTGCCTTAAGTTGTGTTGATGTAAGCGTGTCCAGTGGGCTGAAAGAACTTAATAATGTTTCGGTAAGAATAGTCTCTATTTTACTCATAATCCGTCACAGTCAAATTAGCGAAAACAGATAAGTTTGTGTGATAGTATTCAATTACGGAACGCTCACGAAATAACTTCCGCACTCTGGCTTGCCCTTTTACTCCGGCTCAAACGATCTCAATCGTTACATAGGCCAGCTATGCGCCTCTTGAGATCGTTTGAGCCGAAGCAAAATTTCTACGCCATAGTTGCAGAAGTTATTCCGTGCACGTTCCTACAAAACTTTCAATGTATGTATAGGTCGGTTTTTTACATACAAATATTTAATACTATCTGTATAAAGGAAAGCGCTTATGTCTGGTTTGGAAGCAATTATTTTTGACGTGGATGGTACTTTGGCTGATACTGAGCGTGACGGGCATCGAGTTGCCTTTAATTGCGCTTTTAACGATGAGGGGCTTGATTGGAACTGGGCTCCCGAGTTGTATGGTAAGCTGCTTCAGATCACGGGCGGTAAAGAGCGCATTCAGTTTTATATAAACAATTATTGCCCTGGCTTTGTGCCTTCAAGTGGAGAACTGAAGAGCTTTGTTGCCGAGCTGCATGCGTCAAAAACGCATTATTATGTGCAGTTATTAAAAGAAGGAAAAATCCCTTTAAGAGTGGGTGTGAAACGGCTCATTGATGATGCTCGTAAGCAAGGTGTTCGTTTGGCCATTGCAACTACAACAACGCGGGAAAATGTGACTGCACTGCTGGAGAGCACGTTGGGAGCAGACTCTTTGTCTTGGTTTGAGGTCATTGCTGCGGGTGATATTGTGCCACTCAAAAAACCAGATCCTGCTATTTACCGTTATGTATTGGAGCAACTTAATCTGGAGCCTCATGTATGTTTGGCTGTGGAAGACTCAGCCAATGGAGTCAAGTCATCATTGGGCGCTAATATCAAGACAGTTGTTACTGTAAATGCCTATACTGAAAATGATGACTTTTCAGGCGCATCGCTTGTTATCAGTGATATGGGTGAGGAGGCAGACCCATTTAAGCTGTTGGACGGTTACGCTAAAGGTGCAAGATGCCTTGATGTTTCCCTGCTTCAAGAAATAATGAACCAATAAAGCTGTTTCGTGAAAGATCATTTACAAAAAAATACAGACTTTGATGCTAAAGAGTTTGTAAAACACTTGACGGGTCGTCCAGGTGTTTATCAAATGCTGGATTGTAATAACAAAGTTATCTATGTAGGGAAAGCAAAAAATCTGAAAAAGCGAGTTTCCAGCTATTTTCAGCGTTCTGAATTAGCACCAAAAGTACAGGCGCTGGTCAAGCATATCAATTGCATAGAAGTGACGGTCACTCATACAGAAAATGAGGCTCTGATTCTTGAGAATAATCTGATTAAATCACTTTTGCCACGTTACAATATTCTTTTGCGTGATGATAAAAGTTACCCATATATATATCTTTCCAGTCACCAAAAATTTCCAAAGCTCACCAGTCATCGTGGAGCTAGAAGTAAAAAGGGGCACTATTTTGGTCCTTACCCTAGTGCGGGTGCGGTACGAGAAAGCCTTAATCTATTGCAGAAAATCTTTCAGATCAGGCAGTGTGAAGATAGTTTTTTTGCAAACCGCTCTCGTCCTTGTCTGCAATATCAAATCAAGCGCTGCAGCGCTCCGTGTACTGAATTAATTAGTGAAGAAAATTATCGGCAAAATATTGATCATGCTGTGCTTTTTCTTGAAGGTAAGAATCAACAAGTTATTGATGCGCTTGTGTTAAAAATGGATATGGCATCAAGTTTTCTGGACTTTGAAAAAGCTGCGATTTACAGAGATCAAATTATTGCACTGCGTAAAATACAGGAAAAACAATACGTGAGCGGTGATGGTGGTGATATGGATGTGGTTGCTGTTGATGTGTGTGCTGGTATTGCTTGTGTTCAGGTTTTTTACATTCGGGGCGGGCGGAGTTTGGGGAGTAAAAGTTTCTTTCCGCGTAATATAAAAGGCTCTGATGCAAGTAGTGTGCTGACTGCTTTTTTACCGCAATACTACTTAGGTAGGGACGTTCCCCAGGAAATTATTGTGAGTGAACGGCTGGATGATGCTGTTTTGCTAGAGCAGGTGTTGACTGAAAGTTCCGGGCACAAGGTTGTTTTAAGTCATAATGTTCGATTGGAGCGGGCGCGTTGGTTGGCAATGGCTGTTACGAATGCGCGCTATGCTGTTAAGCAGCGACTTGCTGATAAAACAGGAATGCAGCAGCGTATTGAAACGTTGCAGCAGGTGTTGGGTATGGATAATGTTCCGCAGCGCATGGAGTGTTTTGATATCAGTCATACTCAAGGTGAGCTTGCGGTCGCTTCTTGTGTCGTATTTGATCGTGATGGGCCACTGAAGTCAGACTATCGCCGTTTTAATATTGAAGGTATTACACCATGTGATGATTATGCTGCAATGAATCAAGCATTAACCCGTCGTTATATGCGTCTTAAAAAAGGAGAGGGCAAGATTCCTGATATTCTTTTTATTGATGGTGGTAAAGGTCAGGTTTCTGAAGCGGAAAAAGTACTGGAAGAGTTGCAAATTACCGATATTGTTTTGGTGGGTGTTGCAAAAGGCCCAGAGCGTATTGCAGGTAATGAATCGCTTTTCTTGTCGAGTAGAAGTAAGCCTATTATACTGCCTTCCGACTCTAGAGCATCACACCTGATTCAGCAAATTAGAGATGAGGCCCATCGCTTTGCGATCACAGGTCATCGCAAGCGTCGTGCAAAAGCACGTACTACGTCACCGCTGGAGGCGATACGGGGGCTTGGTGCTAAACGCCGCCAAATATTGCTTAAGCAATTTGGTGGGCTGCAAGAAGTTGCCAGGGCAGGGGTAGAGGACTTGGCTAATGTACATGGAATCAGTAAGCAGCTTGCCGAGCGTATTTATGATCAGTTTCATGAGGCATAATAGATGACGGTCGCGACCGCACTTACATTCACGCGCATTGCGCTTATTCCGGTTTTTGTAATTATTTTTTATTTACCTGTTTCGTGGGCGAGTTTTGCAAGTGCATTGATTTTTAGTATTGCAGCTATCACGGATTGGCTGGATGGCTATTATGCACGAAAGTTAAATCAGTCATCGGCTTTTGGGGCATTTTTGGATCCAGTCGCAGATAAATTGATGGTTGCCGTTGCGTTGGTTTTACTTGTTCAGTCAGACCCTTCGCCTTGGCTGGCTATTCCAGCGGCCGTTATCATTGGGCGGGAAATTGCAATATCAGCGTTGCGTGAATGGATGGCAGAAATAGGTCGACGCTCGGTTGTTGCTGTCAGTAATTTAGGTAAATGGAAGACAACATTTCAAATCACTGCATTAATTATGTTGCTGTACCATGATCCGATATTATTTATCCCCATTCGTGAGATGGGTTACATCTCTTTGTATATCGCTGCAGCACTGACTTTATGGTCTATGGTGATCTATATACGGGCGGCATGGCCACTCTTTTTTGAAGGTGAAATAAAAAATAAAAAGAGTTGACACTGAATTTTGAAACTCTATAATGAGCGCCAGTTTCATCAAGACAACGAAACGGCTAATGCGGGAATAGCTCAGTTGGTAGAGCGCAACCTTGCCAAGGTTGAGGTCGCGAGTTCGAATCTCGTTTCCCGCTCCAGATATATTTTCTTTAAAGTTTATGGCTGAGTGGCAGAGTGGCTATGCAGCGGCCTGCAAAGCCGTGGACCTCGGTTCGATTCCGGGCTCAGCCTCCATATATATCAGTTTTACTTTGTTAATGTAAATTAGCCCGGGTGGCGAAACTGGTAGACGCAAGGGACTTAAAATCCCTCGAGGGAAACCTCGTGCCGGTTCGATTCCGGCCCCGGGCACCATATTGCTATTGAACTGCGTATGATGAGTAAAGTACAATCCAGCGCAGGCACCAAGATTATAGACGGGAGGAGCCAACAGGCTCACTCCCGTTTTTTACGTCTGTCATTAACTAATAGAATATGGAGAGGATTTTGCGTACACCTGCGATACTCATGCTTGAAGATGGGACTTCATTTTGGGGTGAATCCATTGGTATGACAGGAAAGACTATGGGCGAAGTGGTTTTTAATACCTCTATGACAGGTTATCAGGAGATTCTGACCGACCCGTCTTACTGTAAGCAAATTATTACCCTGACTCACCCACATATAGGCAATGTGGGTACGAACGATAATGATGAAGAGTCAAACGATATCGTTGCCAGCGGATTGGTTATTCGTGACTTACCACTATTACGAAGCAATTGGCGCTCACAGCAAACATTGGAAGAATACCTAAGGGTTAATCAAGTCGTTGCTATTGCCGGAATTGATACTCGAAAACTGACACGAATACTACGTGAAAAAGGGGCTCTGAGTGGCTGCATTATTGCAGGAGAAAATATTGATGAAGCGACTGCCTTAAAATATGCATGTGATTTCTCTGGTTTGAAAGGAGTCGATCTGGCCAAGGTTGTTTCAACAAAAGCTGCTTATTCCTGGAGTGAAGGTAGCTGGTCTTTTGATGTAAACCGATATCAGGCAAATGAAAATGAGAACTTTCATGTAGTTGCCTATGACTTTGGTGCTAAGCGAAACATTTTTCGGATGCTTGTTGAGCGTGGTTGCCGTGTGACCGTAGTTCCTGCACAAACCTCTGTTGATGAAGTAATGAAGTATCAGCCAGATGGTATATTCTTATCAAACGGACCTGGTGATCCTGAGCCATGTAGTTATGCAATTTATGCGACTGAGCAGTTTCTTGAAAAGGGTATACCACTGTTTGGTATATGCCTTGGCCACCAGGTATTGGCATTAGCGAGTGGTGCCAAGACAGTCAAGATGAAACTGGGGCACCATGGTGCTAACCATCCAGTACAAGACCTGGTCAGTAAGCGTGTTATGATTACCAGTCAAAATCATGGGTTTACTGTGGATGAAGCATCGTTGCCAGAGCACCTGTATGCCACGCATCGATCCCTTTTTGATCAAACATTGCAAGGTATTCACCATAAAAACAGACCCGCCTTTGGCTTTCAGGGGCACCCCGAAGCCAGTCCAGGCCCTCATGATGCCGCACATTTGTTTGATCATTTTATTGAACTTATGAGAACAACAGTAACCGCATAATTCGAGTCTGCATATGCCCAAACGAACCGATATAAAAAGTATTTTAATTGTTGGTGCTGGCCCGATTGTGATTGGTCAGGCGTGTGAATTTGATTATTCAGGTGCTCAAGCTTGTAAAGCACTGAAGGAAGAAGGGTATCGGGTAATCCTGGTTAACTCTAATCCTGCAACGATTATGACTGACCCCGAAATGGCGGACGCGACCTATATTGAGCCAGTACGCTGGCAGACGGTCGAAAAAATCATCGCCAAAGAACGCCCTGATGCTTTATTGCCAACGATGGGTGGTCAAACTGCACTGAACTGCGCTCTGGACCTTGCTCGTGAAGGTGTGCTTGCAAAATATGATGTAGAGATGATCGGTGCGACCAGCGATGCAATCGATATGGCTGAAGACAGGGATCGCTTTCGAAAAGCGATGAAACAGATCGGGCTCGATACGCCAAAATCAGGTGTTGCGCACTCAATGGAGGAGGCTCACAAGGTTTTAGAGACAGTGGGTTTTCCCGCAATCATTCGGCCATCATTTACGATGGGTGGAAGCGGCGGCGGGGTTGCTTACAATCGTAGTGAATTTGATGAAATCTGTACACGCGGTCTGGATCTTTCGCCCACCAATGAGTTGCTCATTGAAGTCTCAGTGCTGGGTTGGAAAGAGTTTGAGATGGAGGTGGTGCGCGATCGTAAAGATAACTGTATCATTATCTGTTCTATTGAGAACCTTGATCCCATGGGTGTTCATACAGGGGACTCTATTACAGTCGCTCCAGCGCAAACATTAACCGACAAAGAGTATCAGCGCTTGCGTGATGCATCAATTGCTGTATTAAGGAAAATTGGGGTTGATACGGGTGGCTCCAATGTACAGTTTGCAGTTAGTCCGGAAAATGGCGAAGTAATCATTATTGAAATGAACCCTCGTGTATCCCGTTCTTCTGCATTAGCCTCTAAGGCAACAGGCTTTCCCATTGCAAAAGTAGCGGCTAAATTAGCTGTTGGTTATACGCTGGATGAACTGGAAAATGAGATTACAGGCGGGGCTACACCAGCTTCGTTTGAGCCTTCTATTGACTATGTTGTTACAAAAATTCCACGCTTTAATTTTGATAAGTTCCCGGAAGCCGAGCCGCGCTTGACGACCCAGATGAAGTCAGTAGGTGAAGTGATGGCGATGGGAAGAACATTTCAGGAGTCACTGCAAAAAGCAATTCGTGGGCTGGAAGTCGGGTTGGATGGTTTAAATGAAAAATTAACTGATCGTGATGCAGAAGCTAAAAGCAAGTTTCGTTTTGAGCTCGGTATGCCGGGTGCACACCGTTTATGGTATGTGGCTGACGCATTTCGTGCGGGTTCATCATTAGAGCGTGTGCATGAGTTGTGTCGTATTGATCCCTGGTTTTTGGCTCAAATCGAAGATTTGGTTAAAACTGAGGATGACGTTCGTCGCGGTGGTGTTGATGGACTTGATAAGCAGCGTATTTATGCTCTTAAGCGTAAAGGGTTTGCTGATAGTCGATTAGCATCACTACTTGGTATTGATGAAAAAGAGTTTCGCGATATACGTTATTCATATGATGTTCGTCCTGTTTATAAGCGTGTTGATACTTGTGCCGCTGAAATGTCGACCAATACAGCTTATATGTATTCGACTTATGAAGAAGAGTGTGAATCAGAGCCAAGTAAACGAGATAAAGTCATGGTGTTGGGCGGTGGCCCTAATCGTATCGGACAAGGAATTGAATTCGATTATTGTTGCGTACACGCGGCATTAGCAATGCGCGAAGATGGTTATGAAACGATTATGGTAAATTGTAACCCTGAGACCGTTTCCACAGATTATGATACATCAGATCGATTATATTTTGAGCCTCTGACTTTGGAGGATGTGCTTGAAATTGTGGCAATTGAGAAACCAAAAGGAGTGATCGTGCAATATGGTGGTCAAACACCATTAAAGCTTGCAAAAGAGCTTCAGGCAGCGGGTGTTCCTGTTGTTGGTACAACACCCGATGCTATTGATCTCGCGGAAGATCGTGAACGCTTTCAGCATCTTATTGAAAAGCTGGGTCTGTTGCAGCCACCTAATCGTACTGCGCGTGCAGAAGATGAAGCGGTTTCTCTTGCAAAAGAGATTGGTTATCCGCTTGTGGTTCGTCCATCTTATGTTTTAGGTGGAAGAGCTATGGAGATCGTCTACAATGAAAATGATTTACGGCGTTACATGACCGAAGCTGTTCGTGTTTCCAATGAATCACCAGTCTTGCTGGATCGTTTTTTAAATGATGCTAAAGAGGTTGATGTTGATGCTATTTGTGACGGTAAAAATGTAGTTATTGGCGGTGTGCTTGAGCATATTGAGCAAGCCGGGGTTCATTCGGGTGATTCTGCTTGTTCAGTGCCACCTTTTAGTCTGAGCAAAAAAATTCAGGGTCAAATTCGACAACAGACAAAAGATATGGCGCTTGCATTGGGTGTTCGTGGTTTGATGAATGTACAGTTTGCCGTAAAGGGTGATGATGTTTATGTATTGGAAGTTAATCCTCGTGCATCAAGAACTGTGCCGTTTGTATCCAAAGCGATTGGTGTGCCGCTTGCTAAAGTAGCAGCACGCTGCATGGCTGGTGTTAGTCTGACTGATCAACATATTAATAACGAAATAATTCCTGATTACTTTTGTGTTAAAGAAGCCGTTTTTCCATTTGCAAAGTTTCAGAATGTTGATCCGACTTTAGGGCCTGAAATGAAATCTACAGGTGAAGTTATGGGGGTCGGCAAGACTTTTGCCGAGGCGTTTGCTAAATCACAGTTGGGAGCGAGTGTTGATCTTCCTCAAGGTGGTTCTGCTTTTATTAGTGTGCGTGATGCTGATAAAGTACAAGCTGTTAACGTGGCTCGTAATCTCGAAAAGTTGGGTTTCAAACTTTATGGTACGCGTGGTACAGTTCGTGTAATTAATGCTGAAGATATTGCTTGTGAGCAGGTTCATAAAGTAGGTGAAGGTCGGCCTCACATTGTTGATATGATTAATAATGGAGAAATTTCTCTGGTAATTAATACGACGGAAGGGAAACAGGCTGCTTCTGACTCTTTTGAGATAAGGCGGGCAGCGCTCCAGCATAAGGTTAATTACATGACAACGATTTCTTGTGCAGAAGCGACTTGTCTGGCACTTGAAAGCAGCGATCTTGACGAGGTTAACCGTCTGCAAGATTTGCATAAACATCTTAAATCTAAAGAGGACGTGGCATGAATAAAGAGCCTATGACTATTCAGGGGGCAGAAAAATTACGTGAAGAGCTCAATGAGCTGAAACATAATGCACGACCTAAAGTCATTAATGCGATCTCTGAAGCGCGGGCGCATGGTGATTTGAAAGAAAATGCAGAATATCACGCAGCGAAAGAGCAACAATCTTTTATTGAGGGGCGTATCTCTGAAATTGAAGGCAAGCTTTCAAATGCTCAAATTATTGATGTGACAAAACTTAATGCAGCAGGTAAGGTTGTATTTGGTGCGACTGTTGAATTATTAAATGATGATACTGAAGAAAAAATTACCTATCAAATTGTTGGTGTAGATGAGGCCGATATCAAAGATCATAAAATCTCTGTAAGCTCGCCAATTGCCCGTGCATTGATAGGAAAGGTGGAAGGTGATGAGGTTGAGGTTATCACACCTGGCGGTACAGTTTTTTATGAAATTTTGGCTGTTAAATATATCTGATAAAAAATGCCGTATGACTGAATTTGAAGCTCATACGGCGTTTGATTTTTAAGGGAGAGTAATGCGGGTATTATCAGGGTTGTTTTTATATATCAAAATGACATTGCCGATGGAGTGAATCAGCAATGCTTGTGAACGATTGACGATTTCACTTGAGATTCTTTTGCGTTCTTCACGGCTATCAGCATTAATTTTAACTTTTATAAGTTCGTGGTGATTCAAGGCAATAATGATCTCTTCAAAAACCTGATCGTTAAACCCTGACTTTCCAAGTAAAACAACGGGTTTTATCTTATGGCCTAAACCACGCAAATAGCGTTTTTGCTGTTCTTTAATTTGTTTCATTAATTTTAATTACTTTATGTTGTCTCAAAAAATAAGCTCCGAAAGTATAGCACGCAAAACTAAAGGCTTCAGTGTTATAGCAAGTCCTTTAAATCCAGTTAAGCTTGAGCTGATTGTGGCTTTTATTGTTGGTGGGTTGTTTTGGTTGTTGCTGATCGGCCTGGATATAAACGATTTTTTACAGGTTGTTTTGCTTTGGTTCTATGGTATCGCCTCGATGGTATGGATTATTTTCAGGACAAAACAGATATCAGGAAAAGCTTTCAAAACCCAAAATAATTATGATGATGAGAGCAGTTAGTTGTGGCACGTAGTAAAAGTAGTGGTCAATGGTTAAAAGAACACTTTTCTGACACTTATGTAAAGCAAGCACAAAAAGATGGTTTCAGGTCCCGCGCAGCTTATAAATTACTTGAGATTAATGAGAGAGATTCCATCTTGAAACCTGGGGTTACAGTTGTTGATCTGGGTGCAGCACCGGGCGGATGGACGCAAGTTGTATCTAACGTTTTAAATGGCCAAGGCCGAATTATAGCTACGGATATATTACCTATGGATAAATTTCCTGATGTTGATATCATTCAAGGTGATTTTCGGGAACAGGAAACATTGGATCGGTTGTTAAAATGTGTGGGAGATACGCAAGTTGGGCTTGTTATTTCTGATATGGCCCCCAATATAACTGGGGTTGCTGCTATTGATCAGCCACGTGCAATACATTTGTCAGAACTTGTGGTTGATTTTCTAAATCATATCCCTTTTGATAATGGCCATTTGCTGATCAAAGTATTTCAAGGGAGTGGTTTTGATGAATTATTGCAGGATTTACGGACAAAGTTTAAAAAAGTGGTGATTCGTAAGCCAAAATCTTCTCGTCCACGATCGAGAGAAGTCTACCTTCTGGCAAAAAACTACAAAGCATAATTTCTGAGTGAATAAGTCGACTAAGACAGACACAATGCTATATTATGTTATCAAAATATTTAAGTGATGTGGAGTGCGCATTGTGAATGAAATGGTAAAAAATTTAGTTTTATGGGTTGTAATTGCTATTGTATTGATGGCAGTTTTTAATAGTTTTAACCCTCCTCAGGCAAGCGCACAGACTTTGCCTTACTCACAATTTATTAATAGTGTTAAGCGTGGAGAAGTTGCTCAGGTCTTGATTGAAGGGCGTACGATTCATGGTGTCACTCAGACAGGTGAGCGGTTTGTGACTTATAGTCCTGGCGACCCTGGTTTGGTTGGTGATCTACTCGAAGGCGGGGTTGAGATTAAGGCTCAAGCTGTAGAAAATCAAAGCATGCTGATGCAGATTTTTATCTCATGGTTTCCAATGCTTCTGCTAATTGGTGTCTGGATCTTTTTCATGCGCCAGATGCAAGGTGGAGGTGGTCGCGGTGGTGCAATGTCTTTTGGACGTAGTAAAGCACGCATGTTAAATGAAGATCAGGTTAAAGTAACATTTCAGGATGTTGCCGGGGTTGATGAAGCCAAAGAGGAGGTTAGTGAGCTTGTTGAGTTTTTACGTGATCCAGGGAAATTTCAAAAGCTAGGGGGGAAAATTCCTAGAGGCGTTTTGATGGTTGGTTCTCCTGGTACAGGTAAGACATTGCTTGCCAAAGCCATTGCTGGTGAAGCAAAAGTTCCTTTTTTTACTATTTCAGGTTCCGATTTTGTTGAAATGTTTGTTGGTGTGGGTGCAGCTCGTGTTCGTGATATGTTCGAGCAAGCCAAAAAGCATGCTCCCTGTATTATTTTTATTGATGAGATTGACGCTGTTGGCCGTCATCGCGGCGCGGGTTTAGGTGGTGGACACGATGAGCGTGAGCAGACACTCAACCAATTGCTCGTCGAGATGGATGGTTTTGAAGGTAGCGAAGGTGTCATTGTTATTGCTGCTACAAACCGACCTGATGTTTTAGACCCTGCGTTATTACGTCCAGGCCGTTTTGATCGTCAGGTTGTTGTGCCACTGCCTGATGTGCGGGGGCGTGAAAAAATCTTGACAGTTCATATGCGTAAAACTCCTATTGCTGATGATGTGAATCCAAGTATTCTGGCTCGAGGTACTCCTGGCTTTTCTGGGGCTGATCTTGCCAATTTAGTTAACGAAGCCGCTCTGTTTGCTGCACGGGAAGATAAACGCACCGTGAATATGGATGCGTTTGAGAAAGCCAAAGATAAAATTATGATGGGTGCAGAACGTCGCTCAATGGTGATGAGTGACGAAGAGAAGAAGTTGACAGCTTATCATGAAGCTGGCCATGCCATTGTGGGGCGATTGGTTCCTTCTCATGATCCTGTCCATAAAGTTACAATTATTCCTCGTGGCAGGGCTTTGGGGGTAACCATGTTCTTACCTACTGAAGATCGCCACAGCATGAGTAAACAGCGTCTGGAGAGCCAAATCTCGAGCATGTTTGGTGGTCGCATTGCAGAGGAGTTAGTTTTTGGTGCAGATTTTGTTACAACTGGAGCCAGCAATGATATCCAGCGAGCCACGGATATTGCACGCCGTATGGTGACTCAATGGGGCTTGTCTGAAAAGTTAGGGCCTCTAACTTATGGCGAAGAAGAGGAAGAGATTTTTCTGGGGCGTTCAGTAAGTCAACATAAAACTGTTTCTGATGAAACAGCTATGGCAATTGATCAGGAAGTCCGACGCATTGTTGATGTAAATTATGAAAGATCAGAAAAATTGTTGAAAAAGAATATTCAGAAGCTTCATTTAATGGCTGAAAGTTTATTGAAATATGAGACAATTGATAGTGATCAGATTGATGAAATCATGGATGGTAAAACCCCAACTCCTCCGAAAGATTGGGACAACTCTAATGACTCTCCAAAGAGTAGCAGTAACAATGGGGAGACTATCAATGAGGTTGAAGCGAGTGATCCAGAGGAAGACAAACCTGGTAAAAACAGTATTTCTGGCCCTGCTGAACAGCTCTGATATTTTTATTAAAAACTGATAAATCAAATCTATTCAGATCGCTTTAATTAGAAGTAATCTGAATAATTGAGTATAAAAAGTAATGTCTGATGCAGACTGTGTGTCTCAATTTTCTTGTGCTGGTTATAGGCCTGATCTGAATTTTCCGAAGGTTATGGGTGTACTTAATGTGACACCCGATTCGTTTTCAGATGCGGGGCAGTTTTATTCGTTGGATGAGGCATTGGAACGTGCTTTGGTTATGGAGGCCGATGGAGCGGCAATTATTGATGTCGGGGGAGAATCTACTCGACCTGGCGCAACTCCTGTTTCCGTCGATGAAGAGCTTGGGCGGGTCATTCCAGTGATCGAAGCCATTCGAAAAGAGTCTTTGATTCCTATTTCTATTGATACAAGCAAACCTGAAGTTATGGAAGCGGCAATCATTGCGGGCGCTAATATCATCAATGATGTCAGAGCACTGCAGGCTCATGGCGCTTTAGATGTGGTGGCTCAACTGCAAGTTCCTGTATGTTTAATGCATATGCAGGGTATGCCTGGTACGATGCAGATACAGCCGAAATATCATAGTGTTGTCGATGAAATCAGGTTTTTCTTTCAGCAGCGTATGATGGCTTGCATTAATGCTGGCATTTTGCGTGAAAACATAATTATTGATCCAGGTTTTGGTTTTGGAAAAACATTGAAGCATAACATTAAATTATTAAAGAACTTGTCTGTTTTTTTAGATTTTGATGTTCCGATACTTGTGGGCGTCTCTCGTAAATCAATGCTTGGTATGCTGCTTGATGCGCCTATAGAAAAAAGGCTTCATGGCGGTATTGCATTAGCGGTGCTCGCTGTATGGCAGGGCGCATCAATTATAAGAACCCATGACGTAAAAGAGACATTTGATGCAATTCATGTTTGCAATGCAGTTAAACAGAGCAGTTAAAATTTTCACACATATTCAGTGCTGAGAGTATCCATGTTCTTACGCATGGTGTTAACAATTTCATATCCGATATTATAAAGCAATTACAATAGTAGTACTGTCTCTATGATGTTACGTGCAGGAGAAAATAATGGAAAAGCGTTACTTTGGAACTGATGGCATTCGTGGAAAAGTGGGGGAGAATCCTATTACCGCAGAATTTATGTTAAAACTGGGCTGGGCTCTTGGGCGTGTTTTGGCAAAAGGCGAATCAAGCAAAGTTCTTATTGGAAAAGATACCCGTACGTCAGGTTATATGTTTGAATCGGCTTTGGAGGCTGGATTGTCGGCGGCGGGTGTTGATGTTTTGCTTTTAGGACCAATGCCAACCCCGGCAATTGCTTATCTGACACGTACATTTCGTGCACAAGCAGGTATCGTGATCAGTGCTTCTCACAATCCATACTTTGATAACGGTATAAAATTTTTCTCTGCAGAAGGAAAGAAACTTCCAGATGATGTCGAGTTGGCGATTGAAGCTGAGTTGGATGAGGTTATGAAAACAGTAGATTCAGCTCAGTTGGGTAAGGCTGAGCGTATAGAAGATTCTGCCGGACGTTATATCGAATTTTGTAAAAGTACGATTCCGTCAAAAGTAGGGCTTCATGGGTTAAGAATTGTTGTTGACTGTGCCAATGGAGCAACATATCAGGTAGCCCCAGCTGTTTTTGAAGAGCTGGGCGCAGAAGTGATTGCGATTGCTGTTGAACCTGATGGCTTAAATATCAATGAGAATTGTGGATCAACACAGCCCGATATGTTAAGTAAGGCTGTTTTAACCCATCGCGCTGACTTGGGTGTTGCTCTGGATGGTGATGGCGACCGCTTAATCATGGTTGATGAAAAAGGTGAAGTGATTGATGGCGATGAAATACTCTTTATCATTGCAAACTCTTATCTAAAAAGTGGCTCACTTGGAGAAAATTCTGTTGTCGTGGGCACTTTAATGAGCAACCTGGGTTTGGAGCATGCACTTGCAAACTTAGGTATAACACTGGAACGAGCCAATGTGGGTGATCGTTATGTTATGGAGATGCTAAAGGAAAAGGGGGGTGTTTTAGGAGGGGAGTCATCGGGTCATATTATCTGTCTGAATCGAACAACAACAGGAGATGGTCTTATCTCGGCGTTGCAGGTTTTGAATGAGGTCAGGCAAACAGGAAAGACGCTTAATGAACTCAAGTCTGGCATGAATAAGTATCCGCAAAAACTGATTAATGTCAGAATCAATAAGAAGTTTGATTTTCGTAATGATACTGAAGTTTCAGAAGCTATGGATATCGCTGAAGCGGAACTTGCGGGTTCAGGGCGGATTTTGCTTCGTGAGTCTGGCACTGAGCCGCTTATTCGTGTGATGGTGGAGGGAAGTGATTATGAGTTGGTCCATATGCAAGCTGAAAATTTAGCGAATATTGTAAAGCAAGCTTCTGAAAAAGTTTGCTAATTATTTTTTTTCTTGGTGCGGCGTGCATTCCATGCTTGCGCCACTTTTATGCGCCATGCCAAGTGAATTAAAAGGTATCCTGTTACAGCACAGCCGATTGCTAAAATAATACACCCGATCAAAACAGGTATCCAAACGTCTCCCAGTCCATTTTGCAAGCTTTCAAAGGTAAACTCCAGCTCTATGGGGGTGATGGATGAACCAGTAAATAGAGTGCCAATCTTGAAGGCCAGGAATAGTATAAAGGGTATAGTGACCGGATTTGTGATCCATACCAAGCCAACCGCAACGGGTAAATTAACTCGAACAACAATAGCAATGGCTGCTGCTAATAACATTTGAGCCGGGACAGGGATAAAGGCCACGAACAAGCCTACGGCAAATGCACCAGAGACTGAGCGACGATTTAAATGCCATAAGTTTGCATCATGTAAAAGAGACCCAAATAGTTTTATAAATCTATGCCTTCGAACCACTTTTGGATTGGGCATATATTTTTTAATCAATCTCCTTGGCATATTCTCTTTTATCGCAATCCATATAATATTTATTCTTTTAAGAATAGCAAAAAACCACGGGTATTTGTATGCGTTCAGGGACGATCGCATTTTTATTGGGAGTTCTTTTACTTCAGCAGGTTAAACAGTTGCCTGATAGCTTTTGGTGCGTGTTACTGTTTCTGTTCGTTCCAATAGTATTTGTTTTACCAGTACTCTTCAGGCTCATCGCATCTTTTATTTGTGGTTTTTTATGGGCGCTGTTTTTCTCGACCATGACACTATCGAGTCATTTGAATGAATCACTAGAAGGAAAGAATCTTGTTGTTGAGGGGTATATTTCATCACTGCCAAAAGTTCGTGAACGTAGCACTCAATTCGAATTTGATGTTACTGATTTAACTTTTCAGAACCAATCGCAAGTGTTCCCGGGAAAAATTGTTCTGACCTGGTACGATAGAGCGCCACCACTTCATCCAGGAGATCAGTGGCGCTTTGTTGTGCGTTTGAAAAGGCCTCACGGGTTTATGAATCCGGGTGGGTTTGATTATGAAAGTTGGCTGTTTCAGAAAAAAATACGTGCTAAAGGCTATATCAGAAAAAGCTCTGTAAACCAACGAATCACATCCAATAATAGCGACTACTCTCTGCAACGATTTCGCCACTACCTTGCAAACTCTATTTCATCAGTGCTAAGTGATAGTCCATATACTGGCATAGTGATGGCTCTTGCGATTGGCGAGCGTCAACATATTTCGCATGAGCAATGGGAGGTACTCACAAATACAGGCACGAACCATTTGATGGCTATATCCGGGCTGCATGTAGGTATGGTGTCAGCTCTGCTATTTTTTATTGTCAGATATTTATGGGGGCGCTTCAGTTATTTGTCCCTTCGATTTTCAGCACCTAAAGCTGCAGCTGTTGCTGCTATTATCGGTGCATTTCTTTATGCAGCGCTTGCGGGGTTTTCTGTACCCACTCAGCGAGCATTTATTATGCTTTTTGTAGTGATGATATGTGTGATATGGCAACGTCAACGTGCAGCTAGTGAAGTTTTAATGTTGTCGTTGCTAGTTGTGCTGTTGCTTGATCCAAACTCTGTATTGTCGGCTGGATTTTGGCTCTCTTTTGGGGCGGTTGGTATTATTCTATTTGCGATGAACGGGCGTATTGGAAAACCCGGTTTATGGCATAAATGGGGTTATATACATGTTGTTGTAGGTGTGGGGCTCAGTCCACTACTATTGTTGTTATTTCAGAAAGTTGCTCTGCTTTCACCTTTAGCTAATTTTGTAGCAGTGCCTTGGGTAAGTGCTATTACGGTTCCTTTAACACTATCTGGAACCATAGCAATGCCTGTGATGCCTTCTATAGGGGCGTTTTTCCTTGGGCTAGCGGATCTTTCCCTTGCTATTATATGGCCGTTTTTGGCGTATATTGCATCAATTGATACTCTATTGTGGAACCAGCATCAACCACCACTCTGGAGTATTGTCTTTGCAGTCATTGGTATTTTATGGTTACTGATTCCAAAAGGAGTTCCTGCACGTTGGTTAGGAATTATTTGGTTAATGCCAATCTTTTTAGTGAAGCCTGTATCACCTGTTAGCGGTGAGGTATGGTTTACTGTGCTTGATGTGGGGCAAGGGCTTTCAGCGGTTGTTCGGACGACAAATCATACGCTGGTATATGATTTTGGCCCCCGCTTTAATCAAAGGTTTGATACGGGAAAAGCCGTTGTCGTACCTTTTATGAAAAATCTGGGTGTTGATAAAATTGATGCTTTGATTGTGAGCCATAGTGATAATGATCACATGGGTGGATTGGGTTCTGTATTAGATCAATTTCAAGTGCACCGCATATTAACAAGCACTCCAGAAAAAATAGCGGGTGATCATGTAGAGCATTGTTGGTCTGGGCAACAATGGCAATGGGATGACGTCTCTTTCCAGATTATTCATCCCGATAAGAAGCAACCATTTTCAGGTAATAATGGATCATGCGTACTGCGTATTGAAAATAGGTGGGGAAGTCGTATTTTGATTACGGGAGATATAGAGAAAGAAGCGGAAGCCTATCTGGTGAAGCATTATACCGCTGAATTACCGTCAAAGATATTGGTCGCACCGCACCATGGTAGTAAAACTTCATCGAGTGAACAGTTTATTAGTGCGGTTAATCCAGAGTATGTTGTTTTTCCAGTCGGTTATAGAAACCGGTGGGGTTTTCCAAAAAAATCTGTATTTGAACGTTACCAAGAGCTGGGTGCTCAACTATTTGATTCCGCTTCACATGGTGCGGTGACATTCAGGCTAAACAGGTTGGAAAGCAGTGTGGAAAGTTATCGTCAATCAGGGCAGCGTTACTGGCATGTTAAATAGATAGAAAATCCAGTATTATCAGCAACACTGAATATACAACTAATGATTTTAGGATCGAAATAAAAAATGTTTGAACTCATCCAGTCTGGTGGTTGGCTCATGTTGCCAATTATATTTTGCTCAGTGATTTCACTTGCCATCATATGTGAGCGTTTTTGGGCACTTCAAAAGCAACATATTTGTCCAAAAGAGTTAGTGCCTCAAATTCTAAAGCTTGCGAAAGAGGGGGAGTTACATGAGCGGCGTATCAATGCGATACGAACAAGTTCACCGCTGGGGCGTGTTTTAGCCTCTGGTTTATCAAATCTTGCACATAGCCGTGAGGTTATGAAAGAGAGTATAGAAGATGCTGGGCGGCATGTTGTTCTTGAGATGGAGCGTTTTTTGAATACGTTAGGCACTATCGCAGCAATTACACCATTACTCGGATTGCTGGGTACTGTTATTGGTATGATTAAGGTATTTACGGCAATCACTGAACAGGGTACCGGGAATGCTGCCATTCTGGCTGGTGGTATATCAGAGGCTTTAATTACAACGGCAGCAGGCTTGACAGTTGCTATTCCTACTCTGATTTTTTATCGCTATTTTCAGGGGCGTGTTGATCAATTGGTTTGCACTATGGAGCAAGAGTCGATAAAAATGGTAGAAATTCTTCATGGCGAACGTGATATTGATAGTAGTGAGATTGAGGAATCAGTTAAGTGAATTTGCGTCAATTTCGCCGAAAATCAATTGATATTAATTTAACCCCTCTCATTGATGTCGTTTTTTTGTTGCTAATATTTTTCATGGTATCAACAACATTTAATCGAGAAACCGAGATTTCTGTTGACCTGCCAGATGCTAGCGCAACGACATTGCCAGCAGACGAGAACCCCATTGAAATTACTATTAGTGAAGATGGAAAGTATTATATAAATCAGCAGCTTGTGATTAACACGCAAACCAAAACATTAAAATCAGCATTGACTAAAGTATTAGGTGATCGCCAAAATCCACCTTTAACAATTATTGCAGATGCTAAAACACCACACCAATCTGTAGTCACTGCAATGGATATAGCACGTCAATTGGGATTAGTGCACATTTCAATTGCAACGCAGCAAACAAATCAGCAGTGAATCGCCTTTGGTACAGTAAAAAACTGACTGTCTGGTTGTTGTTACCTGTATCATTATTGTTCTGGGTGTTGTCTAATGTGCGTCGCATGTTGTATCGCTCAGGGGTTTTCAAGGTCATACACTTTCCTGTTCCAGTCATTATTGTTGGAAATATTAGTGTAGGCGGTACAGGTAAAACGCCTCTGGTTATTTGGCTGGTAGAGTATTTGAAAAAACAAGGGTACTCACCAGGTATTGTGAGTCGAGGCTATGGGGGAGTGAATGGTCTCAAGCCTTGTGCTGTTACGAACCGATCTGATCCTGCTGTTGTAGGCGATGAACCCTGGTTGCTTGCGCATCGTTGTCAATGCCCTGTTGTTGTTAATCGGAATCGCCCTTTGGCTGTAGAGTATCTTTTGAAGAACAATCCGTGTGATGTTGTAGTTAGTGATGATGGTCTGCAGCATTATGCATTGGGTCGAGATATTGAAATTGTTGTTGTTGATGGGGAGCGTCGTTTTGGTAATGGTTTCTGTTTACCTGCGGGGCCACTTCGTGAAACAAAGAGCCGCTTGAGCAGTGTCGATTTGGTTGTTAATAATGGTGGGCCAGTCAAAAAAACTGAATATCTGATGCGGCTCGGTGGGACTGAAATATGTAGTGTAAACGATAACAATCATAGAGTGCGGCGCTCATTGTCTTTTTTGAAAGGTCAAACTGTGCATGCTGTTGCTGGCATAGGTCATCCTGCACGCTTTTTTAAATACTTAAAAAATTTTGGCTTAACAATTATTGAGCACCCTTTTCCTGACCATCACAACTTTTTGAAGAGTGATTTTTCATTTGAAGGCTCTTCCTTGCCAATCTTGATGACGGAAAAAGATGCTATGAAGTGTAGAAAATTTGCAAAAGATAATTACTGGTATTTACCTGTGGATGCTCTTATGGAGCAAAAATTTGCTATTGATTTTAATCATTTACTCATTAAAACATTAAAAAATAGAGAGTCTCATGGATAAAAAATTATTAGATATTTTGGTTTGCCCAGTATGTAAGGGGCCGCTTATATATAAAAAAGAGGTTCAGGAGTTGGTGTGCAAAGCATGTAGGCTGGCATATCCAATTCAAGATGATATTCCGGTCATGCTGGAAACCGAAGCTCGCCAGCTTGATGCAGAAGAAGAAGTATAAATGAAATTTCGAGTGGTAATTCCTGCACGTTACGCATCCCGGCGATTACCGGGTAAGCCGTTGCTTGATATTGTGGGAAAAACCATGATCCAGCACGTTTATGAACGAGCTGTTGCTTCAGGTGCAGATGATGTAATTATTGCTACAGACGATGATCGTATCTATCAGGCTGCTCAATATTTTGATGCCCATGTTGTGATGACTTCTGATCAACACCACTCTGGTACGGATCGTTTGTCAGAAGTGGCTCAAATGCTAAATTTTTCAAGTGATGATGTGGTGGTCAACCTTCAAGGGGATGAGCCGTTGATGCCCGCAAGCCTGATACGTCAGGTTGCTGAGAATCTGTCGACTTATAAGCAGGCAAGTATTGCAACTTTATATGAGCGAATTAAATGTGTGTCAGAGCTGTTTGATCCACATGTTGTGAAAGTCGTTATGGATCATGAGGGTTATGCACTCTATTTTAGTCGCGCATCTATTCCATGGGACAGGGATGCTTTTTCAGTGTCGACCGCTGAGTTACCCAAACGCTCCGAGCATTACAGGCATGTTGGGTTGTATGCATATAGGGCTGGATTTTTAGAGGAGTATGTAAGTTGTTCACCTTGTGCTTTGGAGAGTATGGAGTCATTGGAGCAGCTTAGAGCTTTATGGTTAGGTAGGCGAATACATGTGGCTGAGGCGCTTGAGCATCCGGGGTATGGAGTGGATACTGAGGATGATTTGGTTCGTTTAAGAGAGCTTTTGAGTCAGGGTTAAGGGTCACTGCCATTAAGTTAAGCATATAAATACACCTCGTCCCCATGCTCCAGCGTGGGGATGCATATGGAACCAGATGCATCCCTTAACTTAATGGCAGTGGGGGTAAGGGTGGAAGCTATCTCGTGGTTGCACTTTAATCAAGCTGTAGCCCAAGCTCCATAAACTCAGGGTTTAATTCACTCTTTTCTGTGTTGCTATAAATAGTTAAAGTGACAGTGTTTTGAACACGTCGGTGCGCCTCGCCATGCTGGTCGGGTTGTATAATTTTTGATTGTTGCGTTGATCTGAGCACCAATGCAAGCTCATCCTCCAATACTTCTACAATGACGTGCTCCTGGTTTTGCCAATTAACATGTGTGCCAATTAATGAGCGAAGTTTTTGTGTTGAAATTTCTTTCATTAATTCAAAGTGATCCATGTTAAATATATTTTGAGTATAGATTATAATCGGCATAGTACAATCAATCTATATAAGATGGGGTGAGTATGGTTAAAGTTCTTTTTGTTTGTATGGGAAATATCTGTCGCTCACCAACGGCTGAGGGTATGTTTCAAAAATTGGTGAATCAATATGGGCTGTCAGACTCTCTTGAAATTGATTCAGCGGGGACTCATGCCTATCATATTGAAGAGAGTCCCGATCCCAGAGCTCAAATGGCTGCGGCAAAACGTGAAGCTGATATTAGTATTTATCGTGCCAGGCGAGTCGAAGAGCGGGATTTTGAGTACTATGATTATATTCTGGCAATGGATAGAGAGAATCTAAATAATTTAAAAGATGCAGCACCATCTGAGTATCACAATAAAATAGAGTTGTTTTTGGAATATGCACCAAACTTGCCCGAGAGAGAAGTTCCTGACCCTTATTATGGTGGTCAGTCCGGGTTTGAGCGTGTTTTGGATCTTGTTGAGGCCGCTTCTGAAGGTTTGCTAAGTAAAATCATATTAAAGGATTTTTGATGTTCGTGACCGTTCCCACGCGGAAAGGCGCGGGAACGGGAGTTTTTTACTTTTCACTACTCTTGTTGCTGGCGGCCGATGGTTGAATTTTTGGTGTTTCAGCCTTGGGTTTGGTAGTCGAAGGAGTTTCATTTCTTGGTTGAGAAATAGAGCGAGCGGGCTTTTTAACGACCCGTTTTGTTTTTTCGGGCTGATGATCAGGTTTCGGTGTTGCATTTGTTGTTGGCGCTGCTTTGGTCTCGGTTTTTTTCTCGATAGCAGGTGTAGGCTCTACTCTTTTTTCCTTGGGCGCAGCTGATTTTTTCTCTGTAGAAACAGGTTTTGATGGTTCAGCAGCAGGCGCTGGTTTAGGGGGGGTTACTGTTTTTGGTGATGTAGTGTTGGCTTCAGATGGAGTTGGAGAGGGTTGTTGCTGCCCACCGCTTGTTGGGTTGACTTTGTTGTCTGTTGAAGCGGGGCGACGACCACCACGGCGACCACCACGACGACCTCTGCGGTTATGCCCCGTGCGAGTCTCTTCATTTGTACTTGATTGAGCTGGTCTGTTTCGAGTCTCTTTTTGTTCGCTATCTGTTTGTTGGTTGCGCTCATTCTGGTTTCGGTTTGATGGTTTTTTTTGTTGTTGCGAGCCACTGTTTTTATTTGTATTGCGACGTCGATTATTTGTAGTTCGCCCTCGATTACGTTGGTTGGAGCGAGTTGTTGTTTTTTGCTCTTTAGTTTCAGTTTCGGTTATATCAGGTGTTTCTGTTTGTGTTAACAGCTTATTGCTGTTGCTGACGTTTCCACCAAACAGCCCGGAAAAGATGCGTTTAAAAACTCCTGAACCCACGCCTTGTGCGGGCGCTGGGCCGCTAGGTTTTATTCGTCCTACTGCTGGCTTTTCAATTGTTGGTTTTTCGGCAAACGCATCTGTAATGACCTCATTTTTTGCAGGTTTGGCAATTTCGTAGCTGGGTTGCTGTGTAGCATTTACTGAAGAGCCATCTGGTTTAACCCGGCTGACTTCATAATGAGGCGTTTCCATTGCGATATTCGGAACCAGAACAACATGTGTTTTTTGTCTTGATTCAATTGCAAGAATATCCTGGCGCTTCTCATTAAGCAGGAAAGTCGCAACATTTACAGGAACCTGGGTAATAATTTTTACAGTTCCTTCTTTCATGGCCTCTTCTTCTATAACACGCAGTATAGAGAGTGCTAATGACTCTACGTTACGTATACGGCCACGTCCGGTACAGCGAGGGCAAGTACTTTGACTGTATTCAGCCAAAGAAGATCGCAGGCGTTGACGAGACATTTCAAGAAGGCCGAAGCGGGAGATTCTTCCAACCTGGATGCGTGCACGATCTGGGCGAAGTGCTTCTTTGATACAGCTCTCAACTTCCCGTTGGTTGCGAGCGGGAGTCATATCGATAAAATCAATTACGACTAAACCACCCAGGTCACGGAGTCGTAATTGACGAGCGATCTCTACTGCTGCTTCCAGGTTGGTTTTAAGGGCGGTCTCTTCGATATCGCTGCCTTGGGTTGCACGTCCAGAGTTTATATCAATTGCGATCAGTGCTTCGGTATGATCAATAACGATAGCGCCACCAGAAGGCAATCGAACCTCTTGTTGAAACACACCTTCAATCTGACTTTCAATCTGATATCGGGTGAATAGTGGAACGTCGTCCGTATAAAGCTTTAATTTGCTAAGGTTTTGTGGCATTACTTGCTGCATGAAGTCGCACGCTTCTTGATGGAGCCCTTCATCATCAATCAGGATTTCACCCACGTCCTTGCTAAGATAGTCGCGGATCGCACGAATAATCAGTTTGCTTTCCTGATAAACAAGAAAAGGGGAGGGGCGGTCTTGTGTGGCTGTTGTAATTGCAGCCCATACACTGATCAAGTAGTCCAGATCCCACTGAAGTTCTTCGCTACTTTTTCCAACGCCAGCAGTTCTGACAATGAGCCCCATATCTTCTGGAACAGTCAGTGAGCTTAGGACTTCTCGGAGTTCGTTGCGCTCTTCTCCTGCGATACGGCGCGAAACACCACCGGCTCCCGGGTTATTGGGCATCAATACAAGGTAACGGCCTGCGAGGCTGATGTAGGTGGTCAATGCTGCACCCTTATTGCCACGCTCCTCTTTATCGATCTGGATGATGAGTTCTTGGCCTTCTTGCAAGACATCCTTGATATGAGGGCGCCTGTTACCCTCCGGCTGTTCGTTGATGTAGCAGGCGGGAGCTACCTCCTTGATAGGAAGAAAACCGTGGCGATCTGCGCCGTAATCAACAAAAGCAGCTTCCAGGCTGGGTTCTATATGGGTGATTTTCCCTTTATAGATATTAGATTTTTTGCGCTCTTTTGAAGGAGTTTCGACATCAAGGTCTATTAAATGTTGGCCATCGGCAATCGCAACGCGTAACTCTTCTGGCTGAGTCGCGTTTATCAGCATTCTTTTCATTTTTTATTCTATCTCTTAATCAAGCGCTCAACCGGTAAAATTGTTGTGTAGCCCCAACAATTCCGGGAGCGCAATCGGTTTAATATTTTATATTGATTAATCAGGGTAAGTGTTTACCCTTGAAAGCAACAAAACCAATAATTCCCTTTATTTAGTATAAATTTATCTTTAAAATCAGTACTCACAAAGAGTTCAGGCTAACGCTATTGCGTTAGACTTTGTGGTGTTTTAAGGCAACTCTCAAGACATGTACTGGGTTTCTGTCAGTAAATTGCCCGCTTTTCGAAAGTACATCCCTGGATAAACGGTTAGTTGACGAAAACATCGTTCAAACTGCATTCTTCTGGTAGAGCAATTTTAAATATTATATGGCTCAATTACAGAATATGCATCGCATTTTTACCTTTTCAAGCATATATTGCAATATAAATAGAATATCTTTTTTAGTGTTGGGTAATATTTAACATTAAAAACATCTGGTGACCTTTTGAATTTAATAGATAAATGAATGTTAGCGAAGTTTTAAATAAGGTACAGAAAATTGAGGTGGATGAGAAGCATGAGGGGCAGCGTGTTGATAATTTCCTGTTATGTCATTTAAAAGGTGTTCCTAAAACACATATCTACAAAATAGTGCGCAAAGGCGAAGTAAGAGTCAATAAAGGTCGCATCAAACCTGTTTATAAACTTAAGCTGGGTGACGTAGTGCGAATTCCCCCTGTACGATATAAAGCTGTCCGTGATAGGGATATTCAACCTGGCAAACATCTCTTAAATCAGGTATTGAAAAGTGTTATTTATGAAGATGATGACCTTCTTGTTTTGAATAAGCCTGCTGGTATTGCTGTGCATAGAGGCAGTAGAATTCAATACGGTATTATTGATGTACTTCGATTTATTTTTCCTGATGCCCCTTTTTTAGAACTTGTTCATAGATTGGATCGAGCAACATCAGGATGTCTGGTTGTAGCTAAAAACAGATTGACTCTCATTGAGTTACACGAGTTATTAAAAGTAAATAATAATATTGAAAAGAGCTACCAGGCATTAGTTAAGGGTTGTTGGGATCGTGATGAGCTTCTTGTTGATATTCCGCTGGTGAATGATGAAAAACAGGGAGTGCGTCCAGCAAAGAAAGGGGAGGAGTGCAAGATAGCGAAAACCATCATCAGACCCAATAAAGTTTTTCGGGAAATGACGTTGTTGGATATATCGCTTTTAACGGGGCGTACTCACCAGATTCGGGTGCATACTGCATCGCTCGGGTTTCCTGTTGTTGGTGATAATAAGTATGGTGACTTTCCTTTTAATAAAAGTATTCGCAGGTTAGGGTTGAAACGAATGTTTTTGCACGCATATTCGTTAAAGTTCAAGTTGAAACGAACAAATAAGCAGTATCACTTTATCGCTCAGCTCCCTGCAGAATTAAATAATTATTTAATACAGCTAGAAAATGAAAAAATTTAAGTTATTGGTTTTTGACTGGGATGGTACTTTGATGGACTCAGAGAGTCGTATCGTTTCATGTTTACGTGCAAGCAGTGCAGACCTTGAACTACCTGTTTTAAGTGACTCGATACTACGTGATGTTATTGGTTTGGGGATGAAAGAGGCTATTTTAAAGCTCTATCCAAATATAAGTGCAGTAATGATTAAAGCTTATACTGAACGATACCGTGAACACTTTTTAAGTGATAATTTTTCTGAAATGGCGCTTTTTGATGGAGCGGAAAAGATTCTCAATATGTTAAGCTCTGAAGGTTATAAGCTGGCTGTTGCTACCGGAAAAAGCAGGCAGGGTCTGGATCGAGTCTTGCTTTCTCACAAGCTTTGCTCTCTATTTCATGCGACTCGTTGTGCAGATGAAACGGACTCAAAACCAGCTCCTAGAATGCTGAACGAAATTATGAGTGAACTCAATGTCACTCCAGATCAAACTTTAATGATTGGAGATACAAGTTACGATATGGAGATGGCCTTTAATGCTAAAACACACTCACTTGGTGTGAGTTATGGTGTTCATGAGCCAACACGTTTTTTACCGTTTAACCCTGCTGGTTGTGTCGATGATGTGACACAAATTTATGACTGGCTGAACTCTTGAATATAATTAAAAATGACTGACGAAATCTCACCAGAAAAAAGAGAAGTTCCCTGGAATGCCAGGCAGGAAGAGAAGCCTGTTGAAAAAAGTGAACAACAAGTTGAAGGGGGAGCTAAAAAAGAAGAGCCCTGGGAACGTAATCTAATTAGCCGGGTTGCATTGGCATCACTTCAAGAGCAACGCAGGGCAAGACGCTGGGGTATTTTTTTCAAATCTTTAATGTTTATTTACCTGGCAATATTACTCATACTTTATTTGCCAGGTAAAATTGGCAGTAGTGGGGGAATGAGTTCAGGTCAACATACTGCGCTTATAGAGGTGCAAGGTGTTATTGCGGACAATACCGAAGCCAGTGCTGATAATTTGATCACCAGCTTGCGAACTGCTTTTGACGATAAAAATACTGCGGGTATTATTATGAGAATTAATAGCCCCGGTGGAAGCCCTGTGCAAGCAGGCTATGTTAATGATGAAATATATCGTCTTCGAGAGTTGTACCCAGACATTCCTGTGTATGCAGTGATTACTGATATGTGTGCCTCGGGCGGTTACTACATAGCTGCGGCAGCTGATGAAATTTATGCAGATAAGGCCAGTATAGTCGGATCTATTGGTGTATTGATGGATAGCTTTGGCTTTACTGGAGCGATGGAAAAACTGGGTGTTGAGCGTCGTTTGTTAACAGCGGGTGAACATAAAGGATTTATGGATCCATTTTCACCCGCGCAGCCTGAAGACCAGCAACATATCAAAGGGTTATTAAATAATATTCATCAGCAATTTATTGATGTGGTTAAAAAAGGTCGTGGTGACCGTTTGCAAGCGGGCAATGATTCTCTGTTTAGTGGTCTGGTCTGGACGGGTGAAAAAAGTGTAGAGCTTGGTTTGGTTGACGGTTTAGGAAGCAGTAGTTATGTTGCTCGTGAATTGATAGGTGTTGAGCAAATTGAAGACTTTACAAGGCATCCTGACTATTTTGAGCAGATTGCAGAGCGTATTGGCGTTGCAATGGCTGAAGTATTGGCTGGAGTCACTACAGGCTTTCAGGTTAGATAAAGGGCTTAGATAATACTTAACAAGGTAGTAGACAGCGGAAAGCCAACATGATCACAGTTTATCGCCTTGTTTTATTTCTGTTTGTTTTTTAAAAGCTTTATACAAACGTCTCTCTTTTCTTGCTGTTTTGTAAGCAATCCATAATTTACGGAGTGGAGTTAATCTGGTGCGATGTTCAAGCACTCGAAATCCATCCTTTTCAATTTCATCGAGTGTTGTCCTGTAAATTTCAGCCATCACCAAGCCGCTCATTTGTGCATGACGATCAATATCAGGAAGTTTTTTCATGGCTGATTGGTAGTACTCTCTTGCACGTTCTGCCTGAAACTTCATCATTTTTTGAAAATTATTCGACATTTTATGTTGCAAAATATCTTGTCTGGAAATACCGAAGCGTTGCAGATCATCTTGTGGCAGATAGATTCGACCCCTGTCTGCATCTTCACGTACATCTCGTAAAATATTAGTCAGTTGCAGGGCAGTACCTAAATTTTCAGCATATTTGAGTGTTTTGCGATCAGTATAACCAAAAATTTCAGCAGACATTAAACCCACAACACCAGCCACACGATAACAGTAGAGAGCTAAGTGTTTGAAACTTTCATATTCACAATGCTGAAGATCCATCGCCATGCCATCGATAATTTCCAGAAAATATTCTTGAGGAAGATAGTGATTTTGACGGGCTTCATCCAAAGCTTTGCTGACGGGGTGTTGCGCGTTACCAGAAAAAATGGCATCAATTTCACTGCGCCACCACTGTAACTTGGTGTGAGCGATTGCTTCATCAGTGCATTCATCTACGATATCATCGACTTCACGACAAAATGCATAGAGCGCAATAATTGCTTGACGCTTTTTAGGGGGAAGAAAAAGAAAGCTGTAATAGAAACTTGAGCCGCTTTTTGATGCCTTATCTTGGCAGTATTCGTTTGGAGTCATTGTAGAGTGAAACTTCCGTACTTCGATCAATCATTTGGATTATTGGATTATACTGATTATTTTAAATAATTTTTGGAATTTAGGTATGATGAACAGAATTATTAGAGTGACATCGTAAAGAGATATTGTATGGCTATCAATGACAAAAAAAGCAGATATTCAATATTTTTACTGTGTGGTGCGTTGCTGGTGGGTTGCAGCAGTAGTGAGGCACCGAAGATCAGTGAATTGCAAAAAGGAAAGGTTCTTTTCGATAAAGGGGATTATGTTGAGGCGCAAACTGCGTTAACTACAGTGCTTGATACGGTTAAAGATGAGAAAAAGCTTACGGATGCTTATTATCTCCTGGCCAAAATTGAAGAAAAAAACAAAAATTGGTCTGCTGTTTTTAAATACTATTCAAAAGTCATTGAGCTTGACCCTGACCATGTTGAAGCTCGAATTAAACTGGCCAAACTATACTTGCAAGCAGGTAAGGTTGATAAATGTCGCGAGATGGTTAACTCTGTTCTAGCAAAGAACCCTAATGATCCTGAAGCACGAATGATTCGAGCCGTCATGATGGCGAATGATGGGAAAATTGATGATGCAATCATGGAGGCCAAGGCCGTTTTTGATGCGGATGCAACCCAGTCTGGAGCCGCAATTTTACTACTAACGCTTTACACCAAAGCGGGTGATTTGAGTGAGACTGATGAAATATTGCAACGAGCAATTGAAGCAAACCCCAAAAGTGCGGCACTTCACCTCTCTTTGTCACAAATTTTACTGAATCAAAATCAACCTGAAAAGAGTGAACAGATTCTAAAACAGTTGGTTTCCATTGAACCAGAAGAACTAAAACACCGTGTTCGTTTGGCAACCTTCTATTCAAATACCAATCAGTTGGCAAAAGCTGAAGAGATATTGCGGACTTTGGTTAAACTTGATCCGAAAGATCCGCAGCGCGTTGTCCTTTTAAGTAAGTTTTTAGCTTCAAAAAAAGGCAGTGAAGTGGCTGAAAAAGAGCTTATGACAGCGATTGAGGATCAGCCTGAAGCATTGACGTTGCGTTTCGCTTTAGCTGAATTATACATGTCATCACGGCGCCTGGATGAAGCTGAAAAACTTTATCGAAATATTTTACAGCTTGATCATTCCGGAGAGGATGGCATTCTTGCACGTAATAAATTAGCACTCACTTTGTTGCAGGAAGGGCAGGCTGAAGAAGCGGGTTTACTATTGGATGAGGTGCTTCAACAAAATCCATCTGATCGTGATGCACTGCTTGCACGAGGTAAACTATCACTTTCCAGACAAGAGGCCGAAGAGGCTATTAAAGATTTGGAAGCAGTTTTGAAAGTACAGCCTGACTCTGCTGGCGTATTGAAACTTCTGGCGCTGGCTTATGCTGCAAATTCAGAGTTGGAAAAGGCTAAGGACAGAATCTATAAATCATTGTCACTAAACCCTGGTGATGTGGGTGGCTGGTTTGGATTAACTCGCATCTTAATGGCAAACGAGGAGTATGCTGCTGCGCTGGATGCCGTTAATCAGTTGCTTAAATTATCTCCTAAACATTTGGAAGGGCTTTTGGCCAAGATAGATATTCAATCTAAACAGATGGACTGGAAAGGAGCAGAGCAGACAGCAGCTGAAATTAAGTTAGCCTATCCTGATCAGGCTGTGGGTTATTATCGATTGGGTCAGCTCTATCAAGCACAAGGAAAAGAGAGTGAGGCCAGCTCAGAGTTTGAAGGTGCTTTGGAGCGTTCAAAGGATTCATCAGAACCCCTTACTAAACTGTTTCGAATTTACAAAAATTTTATTATTCAAGGTGATGCTGAAAGCGCTATTAAGGCAATTAAAAAAATCCTCAAAACTTCACCTGAGCTAGCTGCAGCTTATGCATTGCTGGGTGAAGTTTATGCCTTTAATAATGAGTTTAAAAAAGCAGAAAGTGCGCTTATAAAGGCTATTGAGCTTAATCCGCGCCATGCGGATGCTTATACTGATCTTGCTAACCTGTACCTAACACAAAAAAATACAGAAGAAGCAATACGTATTTATCGCCAGGCACTATCAGCTATGCCCGAAAATCTTAATATTGCCCTGGAGCTTGCAAAGGTTTATGAAGAGGCTGGTGAAGTTGAAAATGCTATTTCAGTCTATGAGTTTTTACGTAAAAAAAATACCAGTGTTGATGTTGCCACCAACAATTTAGCCGTATTACTTGCGACTCTTCAAGAAGATGAATCCAGTATAGATCGTGCGTTGGAGTTGGTGCGTCACTTTGAAACATCTAAAAACCCTGTTTTTCTTAATACATTAGGTTGGATTTACTATAAAAAAGGAGAGCTGAAACAAGCGCAAGTGTTGCTGGAGCGAGCAGTTAAACAGGCTCCGAATATTGCAATTTTTCAGTACCATCTTGGAATGACCTATTATAAACAGGGAAATATTACGCAGGCAAAAGAGCATCTGAAAAAAGCAATTAACTCGAATGAAAACTTTGTAGGCAGGGAAGAGGCTAGTACAACCCTGGATAAAATATAGGAAGCAGATTTATGAATACAGATATAGCCGTATTAAATAGTTGTTTTGGTATTGATGATCAAGTCGTATTTAAAACAATTTCCGAGCACTTTTCGATTGTTGAAATAGACAATGCTCATGCTTCGGCAAGTATATCTCTGCAAGGTGCTCATTTGATGAGTTGGGTGCCAAAAGGTGGTGAGCCGGTGATATGGATGTCTCAAGAGGCAAGCTTTGAAAGCGGGAAACCAATTCGCGGAGGTATTCCTGTTTGTTGGCCCTGGTTTGGTGATCATTCGGCGAACTCTTCGTTGCCTGCACATGGTTTTGCACGGACAGCGTTATGGGAAGTGATACAAACAGAAGCATTAAAAGATGATACAACACTGATTGCTTTTCGTCTGATACAAGAGGGTGGAAACCATGATGGTTGGCCATATTCTGCTGAGCTGGAAATACATTTCATTATTGGTGACTCGCTTAAGATTGATTTGGTGACACGTAATACAGGAAAATCTGCAATTACGGTGGGTGATGCATTACATACTTACTTTGCTGTCAGTGACGTGCGCAATATTACGATCAATGGTTTGGATGGTTGCCCATATCTGGATAAAGTGGATGGCAGTGAGCAGAAAAAGCAACAGGTGGGAGATGTGCAATTTGATCAGGAAACGGATCGGATCTATCTGGAGTCCACTGAAGATTGCGTGATCGATGATCCGGGTTTGAAGCGCCGTATTCGAATCAGTAAGCTCAATAGTGAATCAACGATTGTCTGGAATCCCTGGATTGAAAAGTCGGAACGAATGGGGGATCTGGGGAAGGATGGTTACCTTAATATGGTTTGTGTGGAGAGTGCAAATGCCGCAGATGATGTCGTACTGATTGCTCCAGGGGAAAAACACCATCTATGGGTTCGTTATAGTGTCGAGTGAGTGGCAAATTTATATTGTTAGTTGCTCGGATGGTAGTTTTTATACAGGCATTGCAAAAGATGTTTTGCGGCGCATTGATGAGCATAATCAGGATGATCTGAAAGCAGCTCGATACACGCGAGCAAGAAGGCCTGTCAGGCTGATTTATAAAGAGTTAGTGGCCACACGCTCAGAAGCCGCGAAGCGCGAGCATGAAATCAAAAAAATGAGTCGGAAAGAGAAAGAAGTTCTTGTCAAAAAAGCCCCGCATGAGCAGGGCTTTTTTGACTGATTTATTGCTCTATCCCTTGGCTATGCAGGTATTCATCATAAGTTCCCTGGTAATCGACAATCCCCTCGGGTTTCATTTCGATAATACGTGTGGCCAGTGATGAAACAAATTCACGGTCATGGCTGACAAAAATCAGTGTGCCGGGATAATTTTCCAGCGCCAGATTCAGTGCTTCAATTGACTCCATATCCAGGTGGTTTGTCGGCTCATCCATCACGAGAATATTAGGTTTTTGTAGCATTAACCGACCAAACATCATTCGGCCTTGCTCTCCTCCTGAAAGCACTTTGACGGACTTGTTGATATCATCACGAGAGAATAGTAAACGCCCTAAAGTGCCGCGAATGACCTGATCATCATCGCCCTCTTTAGTCCATTGTGCCATCCAGTCGAATAGTTTTATATCTTGTTCAAAATCAGCTGCATGGTCTTGTGCAAAAAAACCAACATTAGAGTTTTCTGACCACTTAACAGTACCGCTATCCAGTTCAAGCTCTCCGACCAGGCAGCGAAGCAGAGTGGTTTTACCTATGCCATTGGGGCCAATGATGGCGATACGCTCGCCAACCTCAGCCATTAAATTAAAGTCTTTAATCAATTTAAGGTCATCAAAACCTTTACTCATTTTTTCAACTTCCAGCGCCAGACGATAGAGTTTTTTATCTTGATCAAAACGAATAAATGGACTGACCCGGCTGGAAGGCTTGACTTCATCCAGCTGAATTTTATCAATCAATTTGGCACGAGAAGTGGCTTGTCTTGCTTTGGAGGCATTGGCAGAAAAACGGCTGACAAAACTTTGCAGCTCTGCAATTTGCGCCTTTTTCTTGGCATTGTCTGACAGTAAACGTTCACGTGCCTGAGTCGCTGCGGTCATATATTCATCATAATTACCCGGGAAAAGGCAGAGTTCACCATAATCCAGATCAGCCATGTGAGTGCAAACACTGTTTAAAAAATGACGGTCATGTGAAATGATAATCATAGTGCTGCTACGCGCTTTGAGAATTTCTTCTAACCAGCGGATGGTATTAATATCAAGGTTATTGGTCGGTTCATCCAGTAATAAAATATCTGGATCAGAAAAAAGTGCCTGAGCCAATAAAACGCGTAACTTCCAGCCGGGGGCAATTGTGCTCATCAAGCTATTATGTTGATCCAGCGGAATATCCAGCCCTAACAAGAGTTCACCTGCGCGTGACTCTGCGGTATAACCGTCCATTTCAGCAAACTGGACTTCAAGATCGGCGACTTTCATGCCATCCTCTTCACTCATTTCAGGCAATGAATAAATACGATCACGCTCTTCTTTGATATCCCATAACTCGGTATGCCCCATGATGACGGTATCAATGACCTTGAACTCTTCGTAGGCAAACTGATCCTGACGTAATTTACCAATGCGTTCATTAACATCAATAGAAACAGTGCCGGCGGAAGGTTCGAGATCACCACCGAGAATCTTCATCAAAGTTGATTTTCCACAGCCATTTGCGCCAATCAAACCGTAGCGATGGCCATTGCCAAATTTGACAGAAATATTTTCAAAAAGGGGTTTGGCCCCGAACTGCATGGTGATATTGGCTGTTGTTAACAATTTTTTATTCCTGAATATATAGAGGGGGTCTAAAAAAATAGCAGCGCATTATAACGGATGCTGGTGCTCTTTCTCAAATTCACCGTTTTTTAATTTTTTCATATAACCGCGAAGTGCCACTTTTACTTTTCCATGCAGAAAATAGAGTCCAATCAGGTTAGGAATTGCCATGAGTAAAATCATTAAGTCACTGAAATTTAAAATATTGGGGGCACTGGTTATGGAGCCTAATAAAACGAATAGTAAAAATAATAATTTATAAATGATGGATGATTGATCACCAAACAGGTATGACCAGCAGCGCTCACCATAAAAAGACCAAGAGATCATTGTGCTAAAAGCAAATAGAGTGACAGATATTGTCAGTATGACAGGAAACCATGAAATGGCACTACCAAAAGCGGCGCTGGTCAATGCTGCACCTTGTTTATTTGCAACCAGTTCAGCAGTTTCAGGGCTACTGTAAACACCGGTAATAATGATCACTAAAGCTGTCATGGTGCAGATAACGATGGTATCGATAAAAGGTTCTAGCAGTGAAACTATACCTTCTCTTACGGGGTATTGTGTTTTTGCGGTTGAGTGGGCGATGGCTGCGGAACCAATACCGGCTTCATTAGAAAATGCAGCACGTTGAAAACCGACAATCAATACACCGATCACACCACCCAGCCCTGCTTCAGGTGAAAAGGCACCAGTAATTATGGATGAAAATGCGGCGGGGATTTCAGGCATATTAGTCAGGATAACCCAGAGGCAGGCAACCACATAGATGCCACACATTGTAGGTACGACGGCTTCGGTCACATGAGCAATGCGCCTGATTCCGCCAATAATGACCGCACCAACCAGCGTCATCATAATGACCCCGAAAATCCAGGAGTTACTCTCCAAAAATGGAATGCTTTGCTGCACGATTCCAAGTGACTGGCTGACCTGAAAAGCATTTCCACCACCGAAAGAGCCTAAAATACACAGAATGCAAAATAATATGGCCAGCACTTTACCCAGCCTGGCCCAGCCTACTTCGGCCAAGCCTTGGCTTAAATACTCCATAGCCCCCCCCATGATATGACCATCGGGGCGAACTTTTCGATACATTTGCGCCAAAGTACACTCTGTGAATTTAGCCGTCATTCCAAAAAAGCCAGCGACAATCATCCAGAGTGTTGCGCCTGGCCCACCGATGCTGATGGCGATTGCAACACCGGCGATATTACCAAGTCCTACGGTGGCAGAGAGTGCGGTTGTCAGCGCCTGGAAATGGCTGGTTTCACCAACATCATTTGGATTGTCATAACGCCCTCGAACGCACTGAATGGCATGAGTAAAAGCTCTTACATTAATGAAACCCATACGGATCGTGAAAAAAACAGCACCGACAATAAGCCATGCAACAGCAAAAGGGAGTTTGTAATCGTCTGTAAAAAACAAAATATCGAAAAACGAGATGGCAGCAATATAACCGACCAATACACCAAACCATATATCAATGGCCTCACCAAAACCGATATTTTCAGTAGCAAAAGCCTGGCCTGATATAAATAAACTTGTGAACAAAATAATGAATGCAAGCGTCCAAAATATTTTTTTATGCATGATGAATGTCCAATATAAAACCGGTTAATATGTGATTAATTTAGTGCTATAGCTCAAACATGGCTGAATAAAGTACAAATTACAGTTTGCTAATGGGGGCTGAATGATGGTCTCTTTCTGAGCTTCCAGCAACAGACCTGACACTCTTTTCAATACAGTCTGGTTGTTCAACTTTTTTACTTGCGCTGATGCCCAGCTTTGTAAATTTCTGTGCAGCCGGGGTAATTTGGCGTTCAAATGACCCAATAGCTTTGTTATAGTTTTCTACAGTATTTTCCAGATTTTTTCCAACTTTTCCCAGATGTTCCGAGAATATAGCGAGACGTTTATAAAGGTCTTCACCAAGGTAACGGATTGTTTCTGCATTGTCAGCGAGTGTTTGCTGTCGCCAGCCGTAGGCGATGGTGCGCAGCAGGGCGACGAAGCTGGTCGGGGTGGCGGGAACCACTTTTTTGGCGAGTGCTTTTTCTAACAGATCCCGGTCAAACTCCAGTGCAGCGCTTAAAAATGGATCGCCCGGAATAAACAGCACCACAAAGTCAGGGCTGTGTTTGAATTGTTTCCAGTAATTTTTGCTGGCCAGTTCATTAACACGCTGATTGATGTTTCGTGCATGTTTTGCAAGGTATTTATTGCGTGTTTGATCCTCTGTGGCTTCAATAGCGCTTAAATACGCATCAAGCGGAGTTTTAACATCGACAATAATTTCGCGTGAACCGGGAACGCGTATGATCATATCAGGGCGAAAAGCCCCTTCAGATGTAGCTGTATGCTCCTGTTCGTAGAAATCACAATACTCAACCATGCCAGAGAGTTCAGCAAGGCGTTTCAGGGTTAATTCACCCCATTGACCACGTACTTCAGGGCGACGCATGGCCTGGCTTAAATTGTGCGTTTCAGCATGAAGCATTTTCTGGGTCTGCTGCATTGAATCGAGATATTGGTTGAGTGAGCCATAAGCCTCTTTACGATCTTTCTCAACGCGCTGGATCTGCTGGTCTGTTTTATTAAGTGCTTCTCTGATTGGATCAAGCATATTTTTGATTGCCTGCTCTTTTTGTGTCAGATCACTTTGGGACTGTATATGGAGTTGTTTCAGGTTTTCGTTAGCGAGGTTGAGGAATTGCTCATTATTTTGTTGCAGTGCCCGGGTAGAGAGCATTGAGAATGTATCTCTGAGCTGCTTTTGCATCGTGTGTGTATCGGCACGTTTTTCTAATGCATTTTGTCGTTCAAGCTCTAAAGTGGTTCTGAGTTTTGTGTTTTCCTCACGCAGTTCGGAGTAACGGCGCAGAGCCCAGAAATAAGTGAATGCCCAGGCCGTGACAGAAGAGAGCAGGGCGGTGACTGCAAACAGAAGATAAAGAGTGCTTTCAGTAAATATCAGGCTTAAATCCACTGCAAAATATCCTGGGGACGATTGATCAATCCATCGGCTTGCCAGTGTTGCGGCGAATCATGATCACTAATATAACCAAACAGCGCGGCCAATGTTGTCATGCCGGCACGATTACCTGCTTCAATGTCTCGCTCGGCATCACCGACATAAAGACACTCTTCAGGGGGGTGATTAACCAATCGACTGGCATGAAGCAGTGGTTCTGGGTGAGGTTTGCGCATTGCGGTTGTATCACCGCTGACAATACAGGCGGCTCGATCAGATAGTCCGAGTTGAGCCATGAGTGGCTCAGTTAAAAATGTGGGTTTATTGGTGACTACACCCCAGTTTTTCCCTTGTTGCTCGATATGCTCCAGCAGCGAACTCATTCCATCAAACAGAGTGGTTTCGCGCGTAATGTTATTGGCATAAATTTCAATGAGTCTTTGACTGAGAGTGTGGTGATCCTCTATTTCACCAAATCCCAGTTTGATTAGAGCGGCTGTGCCGTTGGAGGCTGTGTAACGAATCTGGTCGTAGGGACATGGCTTTTTACCTTGTTCTTTCAATACAATATTTAATGCATAAGCCAGATCGGGTGCTGTATCAGCCAGTGTGCCATCAAGGTCAAATAAAACAGTCTCTATTATTGCTGTCATTCAGGGCGAACCACATGAACCAGATAATTGACGCTGATATCTTGACCCAGCTTATAATTTTTAGTGAGAGGGTTATAACTCATGCCGGTTATTTTTTTGAGTTCAAGACCCGAGCCTCGAATCCACGCTTCAAGCTCTGAGGGGCGAATAAATTTTTGATAGTCATGCGTACCTTTAGGGAGCATTTTCAAGATGTATTCTGCACCCAAAATTGCAAAGAGGTAGGATTTTGCATTGCGGTTGAGAGTGGAAAAGAAAATATCTCCGCCCGGTTTCACCAGCTTTGCGCAGGATTCAATCACCGATGAAGGATCGGGTACGTGCTCCAGCATCTCCATACAAGTAACGACATCGAATGTTTCCGGTTGGTTAAAAGCAAGTTCTTCGACTGAAATTTGCTGATAATTAACTTTTATACCAGATTCAAGCAGGTGTAACTTCGCCACGGAAAGAGCAGCTTTTGCCATGTCGATTCCAGTAACTTCTGCGCCACGCAGAGACATACTCTCCGAGAGTATGCCGCCGCCACAGCCAACATCCAGCACCTCTTTTCCAGCAATGCCTGCATTTTCATCAATATAGTTTAAGCGCAGTGGATTAATATCATGCAGGGGTTTGAATTCACTGGTTGAGTCCCACCAGCGCGATGCCAAAGCATTAAATTTTTCAACTTCTTGAGGGTCAACATTATGGAGAATTTCAGTCATAGCGAACTACCTATTATTCTTCGGCAATACAAGTTTGCCAGCGCATCGTTTTTTGTTTGATTTTGTCTTCATTCAATGTAGTGAGCATACCACTTTTTAACAGGTGTTGGCCTGCGACCCATACGTCCGTCACATTATGCCGCCCGCTGGTATAAACGATCTGTGAAACTGGATGATAGATCGGCTGATTTTCTAATGAACCCAGGTGCACGGCGGTGATATCCGCTGCTTTGCCAGCTTTAAGTGAGCCTGTTTTATCATCAATGCCTAACGCTTGAGCGCCATTGAGCGTTGCCATTTTGAGGGCACACTCTGCCGGTAAAGCGCTGGCATCGTTAGCAACTGCTTTGGCAAGCAGTGCAGCGGTACGCATCTCTCCAAACATATCAAGGTCGTTATTACTGGCGGCGCCATCGGTTCCCAGTGCCACATTTCCACCTGTACTCATAATTTTATGAACAGGGCAAAAACCACTGGCCAGTTTTAAGTTCGATTCAGGGCAATGTACAACGTGTGCGCCTGCCTGAGCGACTTGTGAAATTTCGTCGTCACTCAAGTGAGTCATATGAACGGCAATTAAACGGGGGGATAGCAAACCCAATCGAGTCAATCGTTGCAGAGGTCGCTCTTTATGGTTTTCAATACTTTGCTTGATTTCATCGTCGGTTTCATGAAGATGAATATGCACCGGAATATCGAGTTGCTCTGCAAGTGTATTAATCTGTTGCAGCGGTTCATCAGAAACGGTGTAAGGCGCATGAGGTGCAAATGCGGTGGTGATTCGGGGGTGGTGACGATAACGCTCATTCACCTCCAGACCTTTGCTGATGTATTCACCGGCACTGCTGGCCCACACCGTTGGAAAATCAATAATGATCATGCCCACAACAGCACGTATGCCACTTTTGTCAGCAACATGTGCAGCAACATCCGGGAAAAAGTACATGTCACTGAAAGTGGTTGTGCCGCCGCGTATCATTTCGGCAATGGCGAGTTCAGTGCCATCCTGAACAAATTCGCTATTGACCCATTTGCCTTCGGCGGGCCAGATGTGATCGTTCAGCCACTCCATCAAGGGCAAATCGTCAGACAGCCCACGAAACAGACTCATGGCGGCATGAGTATGCGTATTAATCAGGCCGGGAATCAGGGCATGTTCGGTGAGATTCTGTACATTACGACTCAGGTACTTCTCTTTGGCTTGGTCCGTAGGCAAGAGTTCAATAATATGCCCCTCATGAATTGCAAGGCTGTAATTTTCATGAACAATATTTTCTGGCTCAACGGGGATAATCCAGCGGGCGTGGATTAATGTATCTATGTTTTGCATCTGTTTTTTCTTTAAACATAATTGTGAATATATCGGGAGAAGTATAACAGGCGTGAGGATCTTTTGTGGTGGCTATGAAAACTCACAGGGTATTGTTATTGTATCGATATATTCAAAAGGAAGTCGCCTATGCGTGTATTAGTGATAGAAGATGAAGCTCCATTACGAGAACAGTTAACGGAGCGGTTAATTAGTGATGGTTTTGCCGTGGACTCAGCTGATAATGGCGTTGATGGTCTGTTTTTGGGGCAAGAATACCCCTACGACGTGATGATTGTTGACTTGGGGTTGCCTGGAATGCCCGGAATTGATGTCATTAAAACGTTGCGTTCAGAAGGTAATATATCTCCGATACTGATTTTAACTGCACGTGGGCGCTGGAATGAAAAGGTGGATGGTCTGGAAGCCGGTGCAGATGATTATATGGTTAAGCCTTTTCATATCGAAGAGTTATTGGCACGGATTAAAGTCCTTACTCGACGAGCGGCGGGTTGGGCGCAATCTGTATTGCAGTGCGGAGTAATTGCATTGAATACCAGCACTCAAGCAGTCACAGTGAATGAAGAGGTCGTGGATCTGACATCTTATGAATATAAAGTGTTGGAGTACTTGATGTTGCACGCGGGTGAGGTCATCTCGAAAACTGATCTGACGGAGCATTTATATGATCAGGATTTTGATCGTGACAGTAATGTGATTGAAGTATTTATTCGACGCTTGAGAAACAAGATTGATCCTGACAAACAGTTACAACCCATCGAAACATTACGTGGACGAGGGTATCGTTTTACTCTGACACGTTCATCGTAGGTATGCGCTTATTCCAATCAATCAGTGGTCGCCTGTTGCTTGCAGGAAGTTTAGTCTTGACTGCATTTTTAGGTGTGACCGGGCTGATACTGGATCGGTTGTTTTGTCACAGTATTGAGTCAGGCATTCAGCAGCGCTTGAAAACAACAACATATTTACTCATGTCTGCTGCTGAGTTAGGCGGGAAGGAGGGGGTCAGTTTGCCTGATATGTTGCCTGAAGCCCGATTTTCAACACTTAAATCTGGACTTTATGCACAGGTTGCAAATAATGCAGGAAAAGGTTTGTGGCGCTCTCCATCCATGAGTACATTGAATATCTCTTATCATAAAAACTTGAAGCCATTAGAGCAGCGTTTTAAAAGGTCAGTTGCATCGAATGGTCAAGAGTTATTTGTCTTTAGTTTTGGTTTGACTTTACAGAACAATGCCGGGCCTGAAAAACAGTATACGTTTAGTGTTGCAGAAAGTTTGTATAACTATAAAAAACAGGTCGCTGAATTTCGTCAAAATCTAGCAATATCATTAGGTAGTGTGGCACTATTACTGCTTGTTACACAGTGGTTAGTCTTGCGTTGGGGATTGGTTCCTTTGCGCCGTGCAGCTGATGGGTTGACTGCTATAGAGGCCGGAAAACAGACGCAGCTTCAGGGTAATTACCCCAAAGAATTAAGAGGTTTAACCAATAATATTAATGCGCTGATTAACAGTGAAAGAGAGCACATCAAGCGTTACCGGGATGCATTGGGTGATCTGGCACATAGTATGAAAACTCCGCTGGCTGTTTTGCAGGGCTATATGGAAGATTCTGAAAAAAAAGAGTTGCTTGCTAATGATGCAAAAGAGCAAGTGGCGCGAATGACACAGATTGTAGAGTATCAGTTACAACGTGCGGCAACTTCGGGCCGAATTGCATTGGCTAAACCCGTTGCTTTGGAACCATTAGTTAAGAAAGTGATCGCAGCACTTAATAAGGTCTACCTGGAAAAAACAGTTGAAAGCCAGTTGGATTTTGATAAAGAGGTAGTTTATCACGGTGATGAAGGCGACTTGATGGAAATTACTGGTAACTTGTTAGATAACGCTTATAAATGGTGCGACAGTCGTGTTGTTATGAGTGTTAAACGAGAAATTACTAAAAGCGGTACTATTGCCGGAGTAAAAATACGGGTATGGGACGATGGACCCGGTATTCCGGTAGAGCTGATGGACAAAGTTCTACAGCGTGGAACTCGTGCAGATGTGGGGACGGAGGGGCATGGTATTGGGCTTGCAATTGTGGATACGATTGCTCAGCTTTATGGTGGGTGCGTTAATATTGAAGCTGGGCCACTCGGTGGTGCAATGGTTTCAGTCTACCTGAAAGGCACATAATCCAATTCGGTAAGGAACGTGCACGGAATAACTTCTGCAACTATTGCGTAGAAATTTTGCTTCGGCTCAAACGATCTTAAGAGGCGCATAGCTGGCCTATGTAACGATTGAGATCGTTTGAGCCGGAGTAAAAGGGCAAGCCAGAGTGCAGAAGTTATTTCGTGAACGTTCCTAAATAATAAATATAATATGGGGGTAATAATGACAAAAGCAGCCCGGGAAATTTATACATACCATGCAGGAAAAAAGCTCCTGCTCAAAAAAAGGCCGGATCAGATGGTGGTGCGAGCACTACCAGACGTACTGGAAAAAGCGGGTATTCACTCATTGGAGCGTGTCTCTTCTGCATCATCTCGTGTGAGTGGTATCGCTCGTGAAAAGCTGGATGAGTTAATGGGACGGGCACGGAGCTTGGCAGTGACTCATCATGCTTATGAAGTCGCTGATGGTGAGGATGCTTTTCTTATTACCGACCGTATATTCGTGACCTTCATTCCCAGTGCAACATTAGAGCAGATCAGTGCTTTGGCGGGAAAATATGGCTTGATTACAAAGGCACGTTATAGCCATCATGAATTTTTGTTTCAGCTAACCAATGCAACAGGTATGAATCCGGTTAAGTTAATTGTTAAATTGACTGAGAATGAGTCATTGGTTAAACGTGCGGAACATGATTTGAATCTATTAGCCAGGACTCAGGTGTTACCTCTGCCAACGGATCCTTATTATAATCGTCAGTGGCATCTTCATACTGATTTTATTGATGATGAATTTGACCCGATTGCTTCAAGCCGTTGTCAATCTGCCTGGCAATTATTGGATGGATATGGCAGTGCTGACGTCGTGGTTGGAGTAACCGATGATGGCTGCCAACTTGATCATGTTGATTTCGATTCAGAACAAAAATTTTCAGGTTGGGGTTATTTTCAAGGTGATAGTCTTATTACAAACAGTGATATCGGCTCTGACCCCGGTGCAATGTATCAACCGGGTTCAAATCACGGAACTTCTGTGGCAGGTGTGATTGCTGCTGAACTGGATGCAGAGTTAACAGTAGGCGCTGCGCCGGGTTGTAAGTTGTTTCCTGTGAAGTGGGAGTCGGATGGGCCAACTCTCTATATCTCAACAGGTAAATTTTATACTGCTTTACAGTACCTCTCTGATAAGGTTGATATTCTTTCAAACTCATGGGGGTCAACACCTTCAAGCTATTGGCCCAGCTATGTGACGGAATACATTAAAACTTTAGCGAAAGATGGAGGACGACGGGGTAAAGGAATCGTTTTTTTATGGGCTGCGGGTAATGAAAATTGCCCAATAAGCTATGACGGTGATATTGATGTGCCCTATTCTGATGGTTGGAGCTTTGGTGTAAATGGTTGGTACTGGAGTGGTGTTCGTACGTCAAGGAAATTTAGAAATGATCTTGTAGGATTGGATGGGGTGATGCATATTGCTGCATTAGCCAGTACTGGAAAACGCAGCCATTATTCAAATTATGGCAACGGAATTTCTCTTTGTGCTCCCAGTAGTAACAGCCATTCATATTACCGCCTTGAGGTTAAAGGGTTAGGTATTACAACGACAACGGGGCCTTCAACAGATTCATCATCACCCGTGACACAAAGCTTCGGTGGGACCTCCAGTGCAGCACCTCTCGTTGCAGGTGTTGCTGCTTTAGTGATCTCTGCAAACCCTTCATTGAGTGGGCAAGCTGTGATTTCTCTGCTTAAACGTACGGCATCAAAGCAGCTTGATATGTCAGGTTATCCGAGAACGCCCGCAGCAAGTTACGACCCGGATCCTGACTGGGATGTTTCGCCCGTTATGCCATTTGATCAAGGAGACTTTCAGGAGATTGGGAGTGATGATGGGAGTTGGAGTCCCTGGTTTGGTTATGGCAATGTTGATGCATTTAATGCTGTGCGGGCAGCTATGGAAGAATCTAAAGGCACAGTTGCAACCGATGATTATCTATTTGAATCATCACCTGATAAAAATATTCCCGATGAAAATACGATAGGTATTCAAGATATAATTGATGTTAATCAAAGTGGTCGTCTGGAAAGCATTCAGGTTAATCTTGATATTACCCATACTTGGGTGGGTGATCTGGAGATACGGCTGACCGCTCCTGATGGCAATAGTGTGCTTTTGCATAACAGGACGGGGGCTAATCAACAAAATATTCAACAGAGTTATGATCTTAATAACCTTGCCGCCCTAGCTTCTTTTAAAGGAAGTGAAATCAAAGGGCGCTGGATATTGCAGGTAAAAGATCTGGCAAGGCAGGATGTGGGGCAGTTAAATCTATGGAATTTAAGGTTTCAAGTGGGTGCAGCTTCTGCATTTAAAGAAGATACGAACTCAATCAAAATTCCTGATAATCAACCGGATGGAATTATCAAAATAGTTGAAATTGACGAGGAAATTGTAATAAAAAAGGTGAGTATTGCTGTTGATATAACTCATCCATGGATTGGTGATTTGGTGGTTAAATTAATTGCGCCGACTCAAGATGAATTTATTTTACATAATCGCAGTGGTCGTGGTCAGGACAATTTGAAGAGGGAGTGGAGCGTTGAAAATTATACCGAATTTGGTCTGTTGGTTGGGCAGAAAGCGAAAGGAGAGTGGCAACTAAATGTTGCTGATCATGCTGGACGTGATATTGGAAAACTGAATCGATGGAGCATTACCGTTTCGGGTTAAATTTTTAAGTTTAGGGGAAAGTTATGTCAAGAATAATTTTAATAGGGTTGTGCGCTTCATTATTTTTAACTCAGGTAACATGGGCGGATGATGAAAAGAAAAATTATAACCAGGTCAGTTTATCCGCAATGGCTTCAAATGAGATTAAAAATGATATTTTGGTCGCAATACTCTATGTGCAAGAAGAGGGTCGCTATCCAAAAAAGCTTGCAGACAAAGTGAATGAAAAGGTCAGTAGGGCTGTCGAAAAAGCCAAGCAACAGACAGAAATTAAAGTTCAGACTTTGGCTTATCGTACAAACCCATTTTACAAAAAACAGAAAATAGCTGGTTGGCGAGTGCGTCAATCGATTCGATTGGAGAGTAAAAACTTCAGCCAGCTAAGCCAGCTGATTGGTGAGCTGCAAGAGAATTTGGCTTTGGAGCAAGTAAGTTATCAGGTCTCCCCTGAGAGACGAGGAGAAGCAGAAAACCAGGTGATTAAAAAAACACTGACAGCATTTAAAGAGAGGGCAGATATTATCAGCCAGCAGCTGGGTTTTGGGAGCTATAAATTGATTGATCTCAATGTTAATACATCGGGCGGCTATTCTGTTATGCAAGGGCGAATGCGTACTGAAATGTATGCGATGGATGCCTCAAAACGGATGACACCGCCAACACTTGAGGCTGGGACTCAAACAATACAGGTTAATATTAATGGGCGCGTTGAGTTGCAATAAAAATTATATTTGATACGGAATTTTTAGAATTTGCCCTGCTTTCAATGTTGCATTAAGTGGAAGCTTGTTGGATTTAAGTAAACTGCTTAAAGTCACATTGTATTGATCGGCAATGAGTGTCAGAGTTTCGCCTTTTGTTGTGACATGTCTATTAGACGCTAGCCAGCTACCGGGCGGTGCATTGCGTGAAAAATAGCTATGAATGCCTGATAACATTGTTTTAGCAAGTGCTTTTTGGTATTTCTTTGTACGTAATTTACGTTCTTCACTGGGGTTGGATATAAATGCAGTTTCAACCAGAATAGAGGGAATGTTAGGTGACTTGAGTACTGCAAAGCCTGCATGTTCCAGTTTGTGTTTATGTAGTTTGATTTTTCCACTTTTCTTAAAATGCTTCAAGAGAACGTTGCCTGCTTCAATACTGCTTTTCAGAGTCGCAGTTTGAGATAGGTCAAGTAAAACCGTTCTTAACAGGCTATTATCACTATCTTCAAGTACACCACCAATTAAATCTGAGCTGTTTTCATTGCTGGCTATTAAGCGTGCCATTTCACTACTGGCACCCTCTTTGGATAGAACATAGATTGAAGCACCATGTACATTTGATGCTTCAAATGCGTCTGCATGAATTGAAATGAACATATCAGCTTTGGCTTCGTGCGCTTTTCTGATACGATCACGAAGAGCGACGTAGTAGTCTCCATCACGAATCATGAGAGCTTTCATGCCTTTTTTATTATTAATCAATGTAGCTAATTCGCTGGCAATTTTAAATACAACATCCTTCTCTTTTGTTTTTTTAAGGCCAATTGCACCAGGGTCTTCTCCACCATGCCCAGCATCGATAGCAATAACAACATCTCGTAACTTTTTATCAATTACTGTGCTTTTAACGGTTTTTATTTTCTTTTTAACTCCTGGTTGAATCAGGTCTACAACGAGTCTGTATCCGTGATTTTTGTATGGTTTCAAGATAAAGCTTTTCGACTCAACTTTTGAGTTTAGATCTAAAACAATACGGTAATCGTTTTTATTCCTGGTTGCGGTGCGAATTCCTGTTAGAGGGCTGTCACCAAAGTCAGAAATTCCGGGGCTTGTTGACGCGGAAGCGTTAATTATATCTATCACCAGACGTTCGGGATTATGCAGTGTGAATAATCGATGCTCAACATTTTTGCTGACATCAAAAACAACGCGAGTTTTATCAGGCGCAGCCCACATTCGGACATCTTTAATGGCAGCAGATCCTGCATATGCTTGTGTGTAAAAAGAGAAGAGTATAAAAAGTAGTAAGAATGATCGCATAAATAACTGTTCCAAAACCGCTAAAACTCTAATAAAGATTTTGTCGGCAAAAGATAAAATTTTATTAATATTTAATAAGATAGAGTATCAAATTGAGTATGTAATAAAAAATTGTTGGTATCTCTTTTGCAATTTAAGTTAAAAATATCTCTTATTTTAGCAAAAGTGTGACCTAATGGGTGGTTATTTTTTTAATGATGTTTTTAGTAGCTTCTGTGTGAGGTATTAAGGTCACTTCTCGTTCCAGGCTTTTATAGTCAATGTTTATGGTTAAACCGGGGGCAGGAAGGAGTTTTCCACCTTTATCAGGCCATTCGATTAGAACGATTGTTTGCTGTGTGAAGTAATCTCTAATTCCCATAAACTCCAGCTCTTCGGCATCACTGAGTCGATACAGGTCAAAGTGGTGAATGGTGAGGTTATTAAATGGATAAGACTCTACAAGCGTGTAAGTTGGGCTCTTAACGGCTCCTTGATGCCCAGTTGATTGAATAAACCCTCGAGCAAATGTTGTTTTTCCAACACCAAGCTCACCTTTAATATGGATGATGGTGTTACCTGGACATAATTTGGCAAGTTCTGAGCCGAGTGTCTGCATGGCAGTTTCATTTTTTATGGTAAATTTTTTCATGCGAAAACGATATCAGGGTTGGCGAGTTGGCGTATATGTGCAAGAAGGTCACTCGCGATAAGCCCTCTTTCGCCTTTGAGTGCAGCCTGGTCTCCTGCTTTTGAGTGTATATATACCCCTAAATTAGCGGCGTCTCTTATTGTGAGGTTTTGTGCAATTAAGCCTGCAATAATGCCAGTGAGAAGGTCACCCATTCCTCCGCTGGCCATTCCCGGGTTTCCTGCATTGCATAACGCAAGATTATTGCTGCCGTTATTAATAAGGGTTCCACTGCCTTTCAGGACGATTGTGCCACCATATTTTTTTTGTAATGCGTTGATCGCTTCAGGGCGACTATTTTGAACAGCAGTGCAGCTTTGGTTAAGCAGTCGTGCAGCTTCGCCCGGGTGAGGAGTGAGTATCCAGTTGTTGCGGTGTTCAGGTTTTTTGGCGAGTAAATTTAATGCGTCAGCATCAACGATAATAGGGCAGGTGTATTGCAATACTGTGGTGAATAGTTGTTGCGCCCATTGGGTTTGTCCAAGTCCAGGGCCGATTACTATAGCGTTGGCTTTGTCCAGCAGAGGTTGCAGCTCTGTTGGTGTTTTGATGCCGTGGCTCATTAATTCTGGTCGTTGGGCACTGATAATAGCTGCATGATCAGGGCGAGTTGCGATGCTGACTAATCCAGCACCAACACGTACGGCAGCCTCTCCGGCCAACCTTGTTGCTCCTGCCATTCCATGGTCACCACCAATAATAACTACATGACCATAATTGCCTTTGTGGGATGATTCAGGGCGGCGGGGTAGGAGTTTGATTCTATCTTGTTCAGATAGGTGATAATAATTTTCAGACACAGATTTGGAAAGTTATTCAGTGACCTGGTATGTCAATCTTGTAATAAATACATTTTGCTGATTTTTTTCTACCTCAAGTGTAATAATGCCAGATATAAATTCAAGTTGGTCGTTGTCAATACTTTTCACAGTAACAACAAAGTCACTGATACCTTCGGATGTGTTGTGGTTAGTATTCCATGCAATATTTTTGATAGCAATTTGTCTTGCGGTAGTTGTTTGAAAAAGATCAATATAGTCAGCTTCAATACCATTGCGGTCGGTTTGAGTTGTACCATCAAAACTTGTCGCATCAATTGAAAACAGCTTCATGAATTGATTAATATCACCCTGCTCATAGGCCGTTGTAAAATTATTGATTAAGTTAATCAGATCCAGTTTTTCGATATTATTATCAGGTGCTGGTGTTACGGCCTTTGTCGTAACTCTGTCTGAATAGAGCGTTGCTATAGGTAGAGCTTTTGGTGTTGCAACAGCTATTGGTTGATTTTCAACTATGTCTGGTTTTGAGGTCTGTATTACCTCGGGAGTCGTTGTGATCTCTTTTTGCAAGGTTGATGCGACAGGCTCAGGCGTAATTATTGGCTGCTCAACAATAAAGGAATCTTCAGAGGGGGGGGGCTCACTTGGAGCTTGAGCTATTTTTTCTGAAATCTCTGAATATTCAGCCCAAGGGTCGTCGCCATCAAGTAATGTGAAATTATCAGACTCTGTTTCTACAGTACTTTCTGTCGATGCTATATCTGTATTTGGGTCATGCTGGTATATATCTGTATTATTGATAATGGGTTCATCAATGACTTCTGAACTATTATTTTTTGCACCAAAAATAACTGCTTTTTCTGGTTGTTTATTTGTAGGTTCTATTTCAGTAGTGAGGTGCTCACTTTCATTGGTGGTAAATTGTGTCTTGTAAACAGTGACTCCAATTGCTGTAGCAATGAGCCCAAAAATTAAATACTTTGTATATGTAGTTGATTGGCCATTAGAACCCGATTTTTTGAATGGTGGTTCGAGTATCTCTGTGGAGTCTATTGTTTCTTCACTAAGAATTTCATAAGCCTCTTCAATGCGATCAATTTCAGCCCGACTTTTTTGCTTTGGCCCAGGCGTTGTTGGTAGTTCTAGAAAATTATTTTCAATTTCAGCTTCATTTGTTAGATTTGTATATGCTTTTTCTATGCGTGATATATATTCAATCCCGTTTTCATGGTCTGCTTTTTGATTGTTTAGAAATAACCTCAAATTTTGGTAATGGGTCTTTATTTCACTGATGGGGGCATTTTCTTGCAAGCCAAGAGTTCTGTAATCATTGCCACCAGGTTTTAGTATCACTTCCCATATATAGAAGTTGATTGCTGTTTGTAAATTTTGCTGAGAGATTCCCCGCAGTGATTGGGGAAGCGCTGTTGCAATTGTAGTGTTATCAGTTGTTGCAAGTTCTAATAATCGTCCTGCATTTTCTGGAGAAGGTTGTTCCGGGTCTGTCAGGTATTCGAAATGTTTGGGGGAAAGTTGAAAAGCAAGAACAAGTTTCAGAAGTTTGTGTTCAATATCTTTGTTGGTGGAGGATTGTTGCAGATTGCTGTTTATGGGTTGAGATGTTGATCGACTATCTTTGCCGCCATCAATAACACGAAATTTTGTTCTATTAGCCGCAGGCACCTCACTTACATTGGAGGACAATTGCGAGGAGTGAGCCATTGCGATCGCTGTACTCTCTTCTAGTTCTCCAATATCACTTTTCAGGTTTGAGTTTTCAGCTTCTATAGCAGCCAAAGCTTCTTGTTCTGCCTCAATAATCCGCTCTTGTTTTTGTTCGGATTTGTCTGTGTTTTGAGTCTCTTCTGCAGAAAGTTCCTGAGGAGCAGATTCATTTTTATCCTCTGTTTTTTCCTGCTCTTGAGGTATAAGAGAAAATATTTCTGAAACAGAATGTATATTTTCAGCAGGTTCTTTTTTTTCTTTTAGTTTATCAACATCATTACTGGTTTCAATGAGTGGTGGTGATTCTAATGAGTGTGAGCCTCTATTTTGGTTAATTTTTTCAGTAACAGGTGGAGTGCTTTCGATTTTTTCCTGTGTGGATGAGATAGTTTCTGCATTACTATTTTCAGAATTGATTGAAAAATCAATCAATGAACCTTCAATCTCTTTATGTTCATCTGAACTATTGGTTTGTGTCGCTTCAGCGATCTCATTTTCTATTTCATACGGAACAGAAAGCGGTTCTGTTTGAGCAATTTCGTCTATCTCTATATCTTCAGGCCGGCGTTGTGAAACGGGAGTCTCTTGCTGGAACTCGTTAATGACAACCTGGACAATGTCTTGTGAAATCTCCGTTCGTTCTTCAAGATAACCATACAGCAGTAGCCGTTCGCAAAATTTATTGATGCGGCGTGGAATACCTTCAGTATGTTCGTGTATGCAGTAAATTGCTTCGTCAGAAAAGTGTGGATTACCTTGCCAGTTTGCATGAATCAGGCGACTTTCAATATAGGCTTGAGTCTCTTCGAGTGTTAAAGGTACGAGATGATAGTTGGCAACCACACGCTGCATAATCTGGCTGAATTCCTGAGAGCCTAGCATCTGGCGAAATTGCTCTTGCCCCAAAAGAATTGTTTGCAACAGTGCTTTTGCACCTAATCTTAGATTAGCGAGCAAACGTAACTCTTCAAATGCACAAGCGGGTAAATTTTGCGCTTCATCTATAACCAGCAGTGTACGTTTTCGTTCACGCACACAAGTCAGTAAAAAATTATTAAGTAACTTTAAGATTTCTGGTTTGGACAGCCCTTCGTATTTAAGGCCAAATGAATCTGCGACAACACGTAATAGATCATCAGCAGCAAGGTGTGTGCTGGGTAAGTGTGCAACAACAATAGTGGTATTGTTGGCAAGTTCTTTAAGTAGAACACGTGCAAGTGTTGTTTTGCCCGTGCCTGGTGCGCCTGTAATAACAACAAAACCGGTACTCTGGCTAATGCCGTAGCGTAAGTGTGCCATCGCTAATTCATGACCGCGGCGTGTGAATATAAAGTCGGGATCAGGGTTTAAACCAAATGGTTTTGTACTTAAGCGATAGAATGATTCGTACATGCTGTGCCTTTCTTACGAACAGAAAAATAAATGAAGATACCGTTGTAGAAGCTGTTAACGACTGTTATAAGCTTGTCATTTAACGGTGTATATGGATATATAATAAGGCTTTACACTGATAATTGCACATATTATTGTGCGGTTTTGTGCGATAGTACCAAAAGTTTGGTTGAATTAAAGTTGTTTTTTATATTTATTTTTCGGGATTATGGCAAAGAAAAACTCTAGAAACAGATCTGATGGTAATACGATTGTGTTAAATAAAAAAGCACGTCATGACTATTTTATTGAAGATCAATATGAGGCTGGTCTTGTTTTGGAAGGTTGGGAAGTTAAAAGTCTTCGTTCCAATAAAGTACAAATAAGGGAGAGTTATGTGATGTTGAGGAATCGTGAAGCATGGCTTCTAGGTGCGCATATCACTCCATTACCGACAGCATCCACGCATATTCATCCCGCACCTGTTCGAGCCCGAAAATTATTGCTTAATGGAAAAGAGCTGGCAAAGCTTTCTGGTTTGGTTGATCGAAAAGGGTATACATTGGTTGCATTGGCGATGTATTGGAAGCAGGGTAAAGCTAAGCTGAAAGTTGGTTTGGGTAAAGGTAAAAAAGACTATGATAAACGCGCCGTTGAGAAGGATAATGACTGGAAGCGTCAAAAAGCACGTTTACTCAAAGGTGGATAGGTTAGGGCGATGACAACGATAAAGAAAAGCGCAATAGTCTCTTACTCTGCTGCTCAAATGTTTGATTTAGTCGATGATGTTGCTGCTTATCCTGAGTTTCTTCCCTGGTGTTCACGATCAAGGGTGTTGAGTCGAAACAGGGATGAGGTTCGAGCTTCGCTGGAACTCTCCAAGGGTATGTTGAAAAAATCATTTACAACATGCAATCGTATTCAAAAAAATAAAATGATTGAGATTCGTCTGGAAGAGGGGCCGTTTCATCATTTGGAAGGTTTTTGGCGGTTTGAAGCATTAGGTGATGAAGCGTGCAAGGTCTCTTACGATATGGAGTTTGAATTTTCAGGAAAACTGTTGAGTATGAGTATGGGGCCTATGTTTAGTCAGGTGGCAGAAAGCTTGGTGGACTCTTTTTGCCAAAGAGCAAAAAATATTTATGGATAGTGAAAATAAAATCAAAATAGAGGTTGCTTATGCTCGCCCTGATGAGCAAGTCATTATCACTTTGAATGTTGTACCTGGTACAACTATTGAGAGTGCAATTCTAGAATCCGGGATTTTGGAGAAATTTCCTGAAATTGATATTTCTGATTGCAAGGTAGGTGTCTTTGGTAAGCTTGGCAAATTAGATAAAAAGCTGGTTGCAGGCGACCGGGTTGAAATTTATCGCCCTCTTATTGCTGACCCCAAATCGGTTCGTAAAAAGAGGGCGGGAAAGTAGTTCGGCATTATAATTCAGCTGTTTTTTGGTTTGTAATTTTTGAGAGTGTATCGTCCTTAAATAGGAGTGAGAGGTGCTTTGTTTTTGGTTTTGAACCATCTCCGGGTTGAAATATATATGTATAGTACCAGCTGTTGTTGTTAAACGCGCTTGTAACAAGTGGTTCTCCGAGGATGAATCTTACTTGATTTTTATTCATGCCGAGTGTGAGTTGTTTGACGAGTTCTGCATCAATAATGTTTCCTTGCTGGATGTCAATTTTATGTATTGAGCACCCTGATAGAAGCAGCAATAAAGAGATTAATGTGGCTACGAATATTTTTTTCATTAAATTTAATGTTTTTCAGTTGTTTGATTTTGTAATAGTATACTAGGAGCCTGTCCGAGAATGAAAAGTCTACTGCGGAAAATCCATTTCGGCCATATTTGGTGTAAATTTTCGTTAAATAGAACAGCTATTCGCCTCAAATTTACACCAAATCTGCCTCAAAATGGCTTTCCCTCGCTACGACTTCCATTCTCGGACAGGCTCCTAGCTCAAAACTTTAAAGTTAATAATACGCTATAAGCTTGTGGGTGTTGTATGGTCGATAATGGCGAATTGAAAAAAGCGGGTCTTAAAGCAACATTACCAAGAATCAAAATACTTGAAATACTAGAGCGCAATCAAGCAAGGCATATGAGTGCTGAAGGTATTTACAGGGAGCTTATGCGAGAAGGTGGGGAAATTGGGCTGGCAACAATTTACCGGGTGCTGGCTCAGTTTGAAAGTGCGGATTTGGTTGTCAGGCATCATTTTGAAGGTGGGCATTCAGTCTATGAGCTGGATGATGGGGAGCATCATGATCATATTGTTTGTGTGAAATGCGGTAGAGTGGATGAGTTTTTTGATGATGTAATCGAACAACGACAACGCGAAATTGCGAAACAGTCAGGTTATACTGTGACTGATCACTGCCTGAATATCTACGGTATATGTGAGCAGTGTAATAAGATCGTTTAAGAAGATTAATATTTTTAATGTCTTGAGTCGATAATAATGCAAAAAGCGACTTTGCAAAGTGGAATGATGCTTTTGTTATCATAAATTATGGAAAATAGCTGTCGATGGATAGTGTATTGTTGATTCAAAAAGAGACGCCTGTTAGAGATATGGCGGATAGCGCATTAATCGAGCCGGCCTTCCTTTCAAAGTTGGACATCGTTGATGGTGACAAAGCATTAGGTGTTCGAGTTTCAAACTATCTGGCACATAAAATTGTTCGACAGGTTGCCGATCTGGAGAGCCATATTCAACGAATCATTGTTTACTCAAGATTTCGAAATGCGGATGCAGTTTACGGAGCGTTACTGGATCTGTTTATTGTGCTGGGGAATAAGGGCTTTGCAATACGACAGCGAATGTTAAAAATGGTCGCCAAGGCTATTGGGCGGACACGTTATGCTCGACTTTTAGGTGTATTGGAGCGGGGTATAACTTCTGATGAGTTATTGCCGTATACACCTTATTCTATGTTAAGTGGTAGCTTTGTAGGAGCAAGCCCTCTTGTGTATAAGTGCTCAATAGATGATATGGAAATTAGATCGCCACTGGACGAAGCTCGGGATCTTGTCGATTCCGGAATGATTGATGAAGGGAGGAAGCTTCTGGAGTCAAGCTTGTTACTTGACCGTGGTAATGAGGCTCTTAATGTAGAGCTGTTGGAAATTTACAAGCATACACAGAACAAAGATGCATTTAACGAAATGTTTGTTAAAATTGGTCGTAGACCATTAGCAGCAATTGACGAATGGAAAAGTTTGAGCGTATCTTTTGAGGAAAGTGGGGTGTTAAATTGACTTCACCGATTAAAATAGTTGCATTTGGCGTTGATCAGCGTTCGCGTGAAATGCTTCGAATGGTCTTTTCAGGTCCAGGGAATGGTCAGTATGAGTTGGTTGAAGAAGCTTTGGCTGAGGCTGCAATTATCAATATGGACAGTTTGGGGGCTGAAGAGTTATTAATAAAATATCGGGAACGTCACCCATCATTACCTACCATCCTGATTGCGATAAAGTGCCCAGAACTAAAACAACAAGGTGACTCCGAGTTTGTTTTTGTACAGAAACCAATGCGTATTGATAAATTGCTAGATGCGCTTGCCAGCCTGAAGGGTAGCAAAACCGAGTCTCTTCGTACTCAAACCTCTCCTGAAAGTGCCAGTGTGACCCCACCAGCTTTACCTGAAATAAAAGCCAGAAAAGAAGTAAGAGCAGCAAAAAAAACAACGGGGACACGTGCAGCAACAAAAATACTGGAAACCGTTGAAAGAAATAATATCACCAAAGATGATGAGTTTTTTGGAAATAACAGAGGTAAATCAGCTTATTTTGATGCTTCTGACCTGCTTTTAGGGTATTTGCTTCAAGCACGTAGTCGAGCAGTCTCCAGTAACAAGCCAGTCAGAATTGAAGATCAATTGGCGGGGGGGGTTAAACCCATTACCTTGTTGCCGCAAAGTTCAGAAGTTGTTACTTGTATGACAGATGATGAGCTTAAATCTTTGTGTTCTGTTAAATTGGACAAGGCTGTCAATATTCGCCCATTTACACACATAAAGTCAGATGATATAGATGCAGGTTCCCGAAAGCAATCTCTGGAGTCTTTTATATGGAAAATTGCGATCTGGACATCAAATGGTCGGGTACCAATAGGCACTCAGGTAAAAGCTCCCACATCTTTAAAACAATGGCCAAACTTTACACGTTTAATGATGATGCCGGATGCCTTGCGCATAGCATCCTTATGGAATGATATGCCACATCCGCCTTTATTGGTCGCAAAAGTTCTTAAAGTCCCTGTTCAGCATGTTTTTTCTTTTTATACAGCTGCTCATGCTATTGGTTTGCTAGATACTGCTGTGCGTCCTGTAGAAGGCAAGATGTCAAAACCTGTTCCTGTTAAAAAGCATCAACACCGTGGTTTATTCAAGCGAATTTTGAGTCACATTAAAAGGTCGGCTTGAATAACTGAAGATTGATAAAAATATCATCCAGCATGATGGTAAAAAAATACTTTTTAGGTATCAGATGAGCAATTATAAGATTATATTCACGGGCCCAGTAGGTGCGGGTAAAAGTACAGCAATTGCAGCATTGAGTGATGTTCCTCCTGTTACGACGGATGAGCAGGCCAGCGATATGACAAAAGATTTGAAGCCAACTACAACAGTTGCGATGGACTATGGAGTGATGAAGCTTGACGGTGATGAACGTATTCACCTTTATGGTACGCCCGGTCAAGAGCGATTCAACTTTATGTGGGACATTCTCAGTGAAGGCGGTTTAGGCTTGGTTATGTTGCTCGATAATACACGCACCGACCCTTTTCAGGACTTGCATTTCTTTATGAGTTCATTTAAAGATTTTATTGACCGGACAAAAGTCGTCATTGGTGTGACAAGGATGGATTTGGCATCACATCCACGTATTGACGATTATCATACCCAATTGCAAAAAATAAATTTAAAAGTGCCCGTATTTTCTGTTGATGCACGTCAACGCGATGATGTTTCAATCATGGTGCAGGCGCTGCTTTATTCACTTGATCCTGGATTGGGTGGATGATGTCAAGCTACCAAATAGTAGACAATCGATTTATTACGCCCACTCCAGCCGGCGCATATTATGCTGTTTCCAGTCAGACAGATGATGTAGCGCGCAAGTTATTATTTCACCTGCTAATTCAAAGAAACACCCAGCCTTTTGCTTTGGATAAATTACGCTCATGGGGATTTGATGAAAGTGGAGATGATGTATTGGACCTTATTTATCGAATGCAAAATCTGGGTTGGATTCAAGGTAGTGTGGTCTCCAGGGACGCTCCTTCCGGTACCCTCGAAGAAGAGGTGCCTCAATTATTAGAGGCACTCACCATAAATGGCAAAGCACTGCTCGCTGATAGTGAAGGTTTTTATCTTGCAACACATGGTTTCCCTCATGAAGCTGCTGAAGAAGTCTCAGCGCTCAGTGCCGATTTAGCCAAATTACATGAACGCCACAATGGGTTATTGAAAAATAATCTAAGTATTACAATGTCTGCGTGGGGTTTGGTTGATGCCGCAGGCAATAGTCAGTTAGGGTTTTGGCCTATTTATATTGGCTCAAGTCGCTTTGTGTTAGTTTTATCTGGTTTGCCCAATTTAAATCAATCTTCTTTTGTTGATTTAGTTTGGTTGCTGGGGCGACGCTATGCACAAGTAGGTTCAGAATAATTTTTACAACACAGGAATGGTTTGAGGAGTATAAAAATAATGCGTGAAGAAATGATTTCATCAATTCTCAGCGATTTAAATGGAACTTCTGCCGATATTGAGGCCTCAGCTGTCATCTCTACCGATGGTTTAATGATTGCTGCATTATTACCGAGTGGCATGGATGAAGATCGGGTTGGAGCAATGTCAGCGGCAATGCTCTCTTTAGGTGATCGTACCGCTCAAGAGCTGGCACGTGGTAGTCTGGAGCAAGTCATGATAAAAGGTAATCAAGGCTATGTTTTGATGACTCATTCGGGGGAAGATGCAGTTTTATCTGTACTCGCCAAACCAAATGCCAGGTTAGGCCTGATTTTTCTTGATGTGAAAAGAGCTGCTGAGAATATTACTAAATTACTTTAGGAATAAGTACGAAATGCTTAAGTTATTTCGTACTTATTACCTGGTTTTTGTTCGATGGTTTTGCAAAGCCTGGATTAAGGATTGAAATTGGAAGAGGTAACTTCAGCTTGTAAAGGCTCGCATGAAATTGTATTGACCTATTATGATGGAAGTTGTTGTCGTGTTTTAGTCAACGATGTAGAGACTTCCTTTCCAGATGGGTGCCTTATCGTGTCCAGAACAGATGTTGACGGGATTATTACTCATGTTAACCAATCTTTTGTAGATATGTCAGGTTACTCCAAGGAGGAGTTGATAGGGCAGCCTCATAGTATATTGCGCCACCCGGATATGCCTGAAGCGGCATTTAAAAATTTATGGGATACAATAAAGTCCGGTAAAAAGTGGCATGGTTATGTGAAAAATTTACGCAAGGACGGGGGGTATTACTGGGTTTCTGCTACAGTTATACCAAATATAAGGAATAATGTAATCATTGGCTATACCTCTGTGCGCCGCAAGCCTTCGCGCCAACGCATTGAGGAGTGCATAAAACTATACTCTGAAATGCTCTAAATATCATAAATTGTCAGAGGTTACATTAGTGTGCATTGTGGTTGTATGGGAGGGGCAATGTCTTACACTTTTACTATCAGTCCGGATATTAATGCGGGCTATTTGCCAAGTTGGTTTGTTTTTAATACGTGGCTGCAAAAAAAACTTGGAGAAAATATTCATCTAGAGCTATATAACGATTTTACAGCTCAGCATAAGGCTTTGCTTCACAATACAGTAGATCTGATTTATATTAATCCCTGTTATGTCTCTAAATTAGTACGGCAGCTGGGTTTTAAAGTGATTGCAGTGCCAAGTCAGAAATTTGTTGAAGCAGTAATGGTAACGACTGCCGATAGTGATATTCAAACAATAGAAAACCTATCAGCGGAAACTAAACTTGCTTCAACTTATGAACAGGATATCCACATGATCTGCATGACTTTGCTGGAGCCTGCAAATCTGAACTCTGATAATATTCGGTTATGCCAATATAAAAGTTATACAGCTGTTGCTAAATCTTTGTTACAAGATAGTGCTGATGTCGGTTTCTTTCTAGAGGATGTTTTTGATAGCTTTTCTGGGTTAACACAGAAGAAATTACGGGTGTTGATGCGAAGCAAGATTGGAGTATTGCACCATTCATTGCTTGTAGGGCCGAATTTGGCTCACAAAGCTGAAGAGATTCAGGATGCGTTACTATCAATGCCGGACCATTCGAAAGGAGGGGGTGTATTACAAGACCTTGGCTTTAAATGTTGGGAAAAGATTGAGCAGGAAGAGATTGAGTTTATGATTGATGTGATTGATACGCTCATTGATTGAATAGCGGGGAATTTTGTGTGAATGTAGTATTGCCTATTTTGTTGGGTGTTAATATTGATCATGTTGCAACACTTCGTGAAGCCCGGGGGACTCGATATCCGGACCCTGTTCAGGCTGCGATAGAGTCAGAGCAAGCTGGGGCAGATGTTATTACTCTGCACTTGCGTGAAGATCGTCGCCATATCCAGGAGCGTGATGTAGAAATTTTTAAAGAAATCTTGCAGACACGTATGAACCTTGAAATGGCGGTAACTGATGAGATGCTTGCCATTGCTGAGCATATTCAACCTGAAGATTGTTGCCTGGTTCCCGAGAGTCGCGAGGAGCTCACTACAGAAGGTGGTTTGGATGTATCAGGACAAACATCACGTATCGCTGATGCTTGCAGCAGACTGCAGGAAGCAGGTGTACGTGTCTCGTTATTCATTGATGCAGATCTCGATCAAATTGACGCAGCAGCTAATGTAGGTGCGCCTGTGATTGAGATTCATACCGGCCACTTTGCCGATGCAAGTAATCCGCAAGTACGTCGCCAAGAGCTTGAGCGTATTATTAAAGCGGTTGAACACGGGAAAAAGATTGGCTTGCAAGTTAACGCAGGGCATGGTTTGAACTATCATAATGTTGCTAAAATTGCAGCATTGTCAGGTATTGTTGAATTAAATATTGGTCATGCAATTATTGCTCGTGCTTTATTTGTAGGTCTTTCCCGTGCGGTTAAAGAGATGAAACAGTTGATGTATCAGGCGCGTGGCTTGTGATTTATGGAATAGGCACAGATATTGTCTATGTTCCGCGTATAGAAAAAATATTAAAGCGTTTTGGTGACAGGTTTGCACAACGTGTGCTGACACCCTGTGAGCTTTCAAATATGGAGCAAGCTATACTGCCTGCAAGATTTTTAGCTAAACGCTTTGCCGTTAAAGAAGCGTCAGCAAAAGCATTTGGTACAGGCTTTAGAAATGGGCTTGCTTTATCTCATATCGGTGTTTCACATGATCAATATGGTAAACCATTGCTACAATTTTATGGTCAGGCAAAGCAGCTGATGGTGAATAAAAAAATTAGCAATTCACAGCTCAGTATTTCTGATGATGGTGACTATGCTATCGCATTTGTAATTTTTTATGGTTCTTCCTGAGTTATTTGACCACTCCCTTACTAAGTCTATTGCAATTCTACCGAATTCTGGTAGAAAGTAGATCACCGTTATAAACATGCGATACCATTAATATATGAATATATTTAGCCGATTTTTAACCCCGAAATGGAAGCACAAAAAAGTTGAGGTACGTAAACAAGCGATTCTTGAATTGATTCCAGGGAAAAAAGAGTCTCAGGCTATTTACTCTCAAATTGTACAAAATGATATTGAAAGTGAATTGCGAATATTGGCTGTTCGAAGATTATGCGCACTTGGTATCGTACAAAAAATTGTGGATAGTGATAATGATGATCGAGTAAAGTTGATTGCTCGCCAACGGCTTCAACAACTATTGACGGGGTCAAATATTGATCTGGATGAATGCCTCGAAATCGTTCAGCAAACAACAGATGAAAAGTTGTTGGAGCATATTGCCAAGTCAAATAATAATCTGGAATTAAAAAAAGCAGCACTTGATCGTATTGAACGTCAGGCATTTCTTGGCGACCTAGCTATTAATGATAATAGTTCTACGATACGTATGGCTGCATTAGAACGAATTACGCAGCGCTCCACCTTGGCTAGAGTCGCTAAAAAAAGCCGTACAATAGATAAAAAAATAAGTACGATTGCTAAAGAGCGTGTTGCTGTATTAGTTGCAGAAGCAGAGCGACCCGAGCGTCTTAAGTCTGAAGCAAAGCAGTGTGCAAAAGATCTTTCATTGTTAATTCGTGCTAATAAAAGCAATCGGCAATGGGAGCAAACAAATTATCGTTATGAAGCCCTGCTTTCAACATGGCATAAATTGGAGGCAGAGTGGAATGATGGAAACTATGGGGTATGGAATGAACAGTTAGATGACAGGTTCACAGAGCTGTGTAATGAATACTCCAGGGAACTTCTTGCCCAACGCCAAAAAGAGTCTGAAAGGCTTGCGTATGAAGCTAAGCATGCACCTATGCGGGCAGTGATTATTGAGCTGTGCGAAACTTTGGAAGCTATGGTTTCAAACTACTCTGAACATTCGTCCCCGGATTTTGATGATTTAAAGCTTATTGAGCAGTATTTGGATACAACCAAAATAAAATGGAAAGAGCTACAAAGCAATGTGCCAGAAGATACTGCGCTCTACAGTTTGCGCTTTGAGCAAGCTTGTGAAAAATTAAATATTTATTCGAAAGAAATTGGTCTTTACATACAGGCAAAAAATAAGGCGCTGGATTTACTTGAAAAAATATCAATTGAAAATAGTAGTCAGCATCTAAATTCTCGTAAAATTGAAGGCTTGGAGAGGCGGTGGAATGACCTGAAAAGGCCACTGGGTTTTAAGCTGGAAAATTCACTTGTAGAGTCAGTAACAAAAGGTTTGTTGGAGCTTCGTGAAAAATTTAAACAACAAGAAATTAGGTATAAAGAGAATGCTCATGCATTTGAGTTATTGGTAGATGAGATAGGAGTGGCACTGAATAAGGGTGAGGTGCGTCATGCTGCTGCTTTAGTTAATCAGGGACGGAAAAAACTGGCAAAATTACCAGAGCGGAATTTAAAGTCACTTGTTAATCAAAAGAAAACACACCATTTTCAAAAGTATGTGGTGAAGCTGAATGAGCTTCAGTCTTGGCATGATTGGTCGAGCCACCCTGTTAAAGAGCGTCTTTGCCAAGAGATGGAACAGCTTGCTGATGAAGTTGAAAGAAATCAGGGAAATTCGGATTATGACTTAGGCGAAGTGGCCCGTTTAGTAAGGGCTGCCCGTGATGAGTGGAAAACAACAGGAGCAAGTGATGATAAAAAAATCTGGGAGCGTTTTAATGATGCTTGTAGTCGTGCTTATGAACCTTGCAAAAATTATTTTGATATTCAATCACAACAACGCCAACAAAACTTAAGACAGAAAGAGGCCATTTGTGACGGGCTGGAGAAATATGCTGATCTACAAGCTGTCCAGATTGAGCAAGGTGATGTTGATTGGATTGCCGCAGAAAAAATCATACGAACAGCGCAAAAAGAGTGGCGTGAAACGGGCTTTGTTGATCGTAAATATCTTAAAGTGATTAATGGTCGTTTCCGTAAGGTCATGAATCAGTTGCGCAATACTGCAAAAGCTAATCGACTGGAAAATAAAAATAAAAAATTAGAGTTGATTAAACAATCTGAAGAGATTTTGGCAGAGCTGAATGAGGAAAAACTTGATATTCAACAAGCTATTTCAAAAATCAAAATAATTCAATCAGAGTGGAAATGTGTAGGGCATGCACTGGATGATCGAGAGCTGTGGAAGAAATTACGAGTTATTTGTGATGATCTTTTTGCTCGTCGTGATGCAAAAAATAGTGAAATTAACCAAGAACAGCTCAATAATTTAACGGCAAAAGAAGTTTTATGTGATGAAATAGAGTCGTTAGTAAACTCTAATGTTGAATCTATCAAAACAAACTACGAGAAATTCAAAGAGCTGAAAGGAAAGTGGAAACAGATAGGAGATATCCCCAAAAATAATCTTAAGATATCAATTCAACGTTTTGAGGATGTATGTCAGAAATTTGAAACAAACTATAAAAATCATATTAACAAACAGTATCAAGAGCAGAAAAAGCAATTAAAATTAAAACATAAAATATGCAATGACCTTGAAGAGCTATTGGGTGAAGTTGTGAGTACCAATATCGAAAAGGCAGATTTACTTGATAAAATATTAGTTATTGACAGGCAATGGAATGAAACTGAAAGCCAGAGTTCGCCTATTAATACTGCTATTGTGAAGCGTTATAAAAACACGATGTCCTACCTTGAAATGTACCAGAATGGTGAGGATATTGCTGCTGAAATTAATGCTTATAATCAATCAAATAAGCTGGTTAAAGAGGAGTTGTGTTTGCGTTTGGAAATTTTGGCTGGAGTTGAATCACCTGATGAAGCGAAGCAGGCACGAATGCAGTACCAAGTCGCTATTATGGCTGATGAGATGAAAAGCAGTGAGAAAAAGGACAATAAAACTACACTGGAAGAAATTGAAAATAGTTGGTATTCGACAGGTTTTGTGGAGTATAAATCTAATAAACAGTTGGAAAAACGCTTTTTTTCTGCCTTGGAACACTACCCCCAAAGCCAGCAGGCTTTTTAAATAATGCTTAAAGATTATGTGCGTATTGCGCGCATAGATCACTGGTTTAAAAATATATTTATGCTTCCAGGTGTTGGTCTGGGCATATTAATGACGGATCCAGTACTCGGTAATGCACTTTGGAATGCATCTATTGCACTTTTGAGTACATCTCTTATTGCTTCTGCCAACTATGTTATTAATGAGTGGCTGGATGCAGAGTTTGATCGACATCACCCAGTCAAACAGGTGCGGCCTTCTGCTTCAGGTAAAATAGAAGCTAAGTATGTTTACCTTGAATATGCTTTTCTGGTTATAGCAGGCTTGGGGCTAGCATTTCTATTGTCATCGCTTTTTTTGGCACTTTCAATTTTTTTGCTGGTGATGGGTATTCTCTATAATGTCCGGCCATTTCGCACAAAAGATCGCGTCTATCTTGATGTGATTTCGGAATCCATCAATAACCCTATACGTCTATTACTGGGATGGTCTGCAGTAACCACTTATGTTGTATTACCACCTTCAAGCATTATTTTAACCTACTGGATGGGTGGGGCTTTTTTGATGGCTGTAAAACGTTATGCTGAATATCGTTTTATTGATGATCCCAAAAAAGCGGCACTTTATCGGCGTTCATTTAAGTATTACAACGAACAGAGACTACTATTATCAGCACTGTTTTATGCGTTGTCATCTTCCTTTTTTTTGGGGATATTTCTTGTGAAATATCGAATAGAGTTTTTACTGAGTTTTCCACTATTTGCACTGCTGTTTGTCTGGTATTTGGCTATTGGCATGAAGCCTCATTCACCCACACAGAATCCAGAGAAACTATATCGAGAAACAGGTTTTATAGCTTATCTGATATTTCTTTGTATTGTGGTTGCTGGACTGTTTGTTGTTGATTTACCCTGGCTCGAAATATTTGTTGAAAAACAAGAGTTCTAATTTTGGGAACATTTTTTAAATATATTATCTCAGGTTCAATTGCGAGTATCGTACACCTTTTTGTTTTGATCTTTCTGGTCGAACTATTTTCTGTAAATAAAGTTATTGCAAGTGCGATCGGTTTTTGCGGTGCAACTTTTGTAAACTACAATCTGCAATACCATTGGGCCTTTTCTATGAAAGGCTCTCCTCATGGTTTCTTTTTTCGTAGATATTTTATGGTGACACTCATTATGTTGGGTGTGAATATGTTCATTTTTTGGTGGTTCATCACATACTGGATGATCTATTATTTTTGGGCTCAATTTTGGGCTATGGGTATTGTCGTATTGTTGAATTTTACAGCAAACAGGTATTACACATTTCGAAAAAAATAGTTCTATTTTTCTAATACTAATATTTTGATTCTATTCCTTAAAAAATTAGCATAATTTACGATCATATTGCATTGTAAAATAATCAATATTGCTGTAAAGAATGGCAGGAAACTGATGCGTGTGAGATAACGACCATATGAACCAGCCAGATTTGACATGACCATAGCATTCACCAAAAGTACAATTACAGTGAAAATAGAAAGCTTGACCAAGAGTTTGTTATTGCGATGTTTCCATTTCGCAACTCCATATCCTAAGCATATTAAAACGGAAAGAAGATAGAAAAATAGAATATACTCCTCTAACCCATCATAAATATTAGTTAACGTATTTGTTGCTTGCCATGATCTTTTATAAGTAGAAAAGTCTTCGGGATAGTATTGCAACATACCTTGAACGCTCCATGTTTCATCTCCATGGGCGGCAAAATCTTCAGTATAATGGAAATTAACAAATTGTTTGGACATATTATTTAATGCGGTACTTATATGTTCATTAAAAAATGGAAAAATACTTGAAAGTATGAGATCCCTGGATAAAGCTTCATATTTGAGTGGGCCTATTGCTTTAATATTCCTGGGGGCTTCTTCGTGCCATATAAGTTGATCAGGGCGTGATCTTGAGATTCTGTAAATTGTACTTTTCATCTCACAAAGTTCAAAGCCTGGGTCCTGCTTACACCTGCTTTCAAGGACTTCTGGCATATCATGAATTATTCGGGATGATAAAAAAGTGTAGGTCCATTTAGATGAAAAATGAAACTCCTGATTAAGTAAGTTTGTAGTAACCACTAGTGATACTGCAGCAGCTATACAAATGAAGCTGGTGATAATTGCCCGAATATTAGTTTTAACGACAATGATATATAAAATAATCGTTATCATAATAACAGGAAAGTTGCCTAAGTGTACGGAAATGGAAAAGGTGAAAAGCAGTAACAGGTATACAGATCGTTGTGCTGTAAGCATAATAAAAAGAGCAAGCAGTGCAAATAGTAACCACACGTCTGCCATTAACCAGCCAGTAAAGAGACCTAGGCTTGAAATAATCATTACAGGAATGAGTACATGAAGGTTTGCTGAACCGAGCATTTGTTTTGAAAAAAGAATTAAAATATATGCGGCAACAGCAACTTGAATGCTGATATAGCCCCATACCCCGCCAATTAAAACGGCAGGTTTCATTGCGCAACCAAGTACAGGGGAGCGATACTCACTAACACAGTTTCCAGCGGCATAGGTCCATGCATCTGGAAATAAAAATGGATAACCATTCATTAAGGGATAAAGCAATAATATTGAAGATAAAATTAAAAAATGACGCCAATCCGTTGCCGTCCAATGATAAATCCCGAGCGGGTTTTCGCTTGACATAATTAAAGAACTGCACTTACAAAAGAGACGGAATTATATAGTAAATTTGGGGCGGTTGATCAATTTAATGTAATTATTTATTCTTGATTTCAAGACTTTCATAAAAAACAAAAGGATTAAAAACATTTATGAAGTACTACGATGTATTTAATGGTGATGCGGATGGTATTTGTGCTCTGCAGCAGCTCAGATTGGAAACCCCACAGGCGAGTCAGCTTGTAACAGGAGTAAAAAGAGATATTGCATTACTGAATCGTGTCGATGCAGGTTCGGGTGATTTTGTAACTGTACTGGATATCTCACTGGATAAAAACAGAGAAGGGTTGTTAAGATTATTAAGTACAGGTGTGAATATCCAATACTTTGATCACCATTTTGCAGGTGAAATTCCTGAAAATGACTATTTCAATGCGATAATTAATTCATCTTCGGATGTTTGTACCAGTGTATTGGTTAATCAATATTTAAATGGAAAGTTTTCTGACTGGGCCGTTGTGGGTGCTTATGGCGATAATCTATCTATAGCGGCAGGACAGATTGGAGAATCACTTAATTACGAACAGAAAACATTGCTTTGTCAATTAGGTGAATGTATGAACTATAATGCTTATGGTGCTTCACTGGATGACCTGCATTTTACGCCTGTCGCGCTGTTTAATTTGATTCGACCCTACGAATCGCCTTTTGAGTTTATTGAAAAAGAGGCGAATGTTTTTGAGAGCTTATGTGATGGTTATCGCCAGGATATGCAGAAAGCTGAAAATATCAAAATGATGCAAGTCGATGAGGCGCATGCTGTTTTGCTCTTTCCTGATGAAGCTTGGGCACGACGTGTCAGTGGGGTTTATGCCAATAAACTTGCAAGTGAAAATCCAAATAGAGCTCATGCACTGCTCACACAGCGAAGTGATGGTGGTTATCTTGTAAGTGTCAGGGCACCTTTTTCAAATAAAGATGGAGCTGACTTGTTATGTCGCCGTTTCCCGACAGGTGGGGGGCGAAAAGCAGCTGCGGGCATTAATAATCTTCCTGAAAGTATGCTGAATGAATTCCTGCAACAATTTAAACGAGCCTATATTCAACAATGATATGGGAAGCCTGGTTCACGTTAAGTGTTGTTGCGCTCTGTTTTGGGATCCTGAGTTTGACACGATTGGCCCCGGACATGGTGTTGGTCGGAGGGTTAACACTTCTTTTATTAAGTGGTGTATTGACACCAGAAACAGCGCTTATTGGTCTTTCAAATGAAGGTATGGTTACGATTGGCATGTTGTATGTTGTTGCTGCCGGGGTGCGTGAAACAGGTGCGATAAATTCATTGATTCCCACTCTTTTAGGTCAGCCAAAATCACTTCGATATGCACAAAGCCGATTGATGGCACCAGTTGCCACGATGAGTGCATTCATGAATAACACCCCCGTTGTTGCCATGTTAATTCCTGTGGTCAGTGAGTGGGCAAAAAAACACCAGATTGCCGTATCCAAGCTCATGATCCCTTTGAGTTATGCGGCCATTGCAGGTGGAACTTGTACATTGATCGGTACAAGTACAAATCTGGTCGTAAATGGTTTACTTATTTCAGAGACAGATCATGTCAGTTTGGGGATGTTTGAAATTGCATGGGTGGGTGTGCCTGTGGTGATTGCCGTAATGCTGTTTGTTTTGTTATTTAGTCGGTGGTTATTGCCACAGCGTCAATCAGCCATTGCTCAATTAGCAAACTCTCGTTCCTATATTGTTGAAATGTTAGTGGAAGAAAGCAGTCCACTTGCCGGAAAAAGCATTAGTGATGCGGGTTTACGTAATTTGCCTGGCATGTATTTAATGGAGATTGATCGGGATGGTTGCATTATGCCTGCCGTTTCTTCTTTTGAACGCCTAAAAGAGAATGATCGATTGATTTTTACCGGAGTTGTGGAGTCTGTTGTCGATCTGCATAGGGTTCGGGGGCTAACACCGGCAACAGATCAGGTATTTAAACTGAATTCAGCGCGTACTGACCGGTCGCTGGTTGAAGCAGTTGTTTCAGACAGCAGTCCTCTGGTTGGAAAAAGTATTCGTGGTGGTCGATTTCGTACAATGTACAACGCAGCAGTGATTGCTGTTGCTCGTAATGGTGAGCACATTAATGAAAAAATTGGTGATATTGTATTGCGTCCGGGTGATACTTTGTTGCTAGAGTGTCATCACTCATTTGCTGAGCAGGAAAAAAATTCAAAAGATTTTTTTCTGGTCAGTAAAATAGAAAACTCAACTCCACCACGCCATGAAAAAGCTGTGGCTGCTTTAGCTATTCTTGCCGGTATGGTAGTTTTTGCAACATTTAATATTTTGAGTATGCTGGAAGCTTCAATGTTAGCAGCGGGTTTGATGGTAGCGACGCGTTGTGTATCTGCATCAAGCGCCAGGCGTAATGTTGACTGGATGGTTTTAATCGTTATTGCAGCTTCATTTGGTATTGGACAAGCGATGCAAGTTAGTGGAGCCGCAGAGCAAATGGCTCAGCTTCTCATCTCTTTTGCAGCAGGTAATCCCTGGGTTGCGTTAGGCATGATATTTTTTATCACCGCAATATTTACGGCGATGATCACAAATAATGCAGCGGCTGTATTGATGTTTCCAATTGCATTGCAAACGGCGCAAAATCTTGATGTCAATTATATCCCTTTTTTAATCGCCATTATGGTGGCAGCATCGGCGAGCTTTGCAACACCTATTGGTTATCAAACAAATTTAATGGTGCTTGGACCTGGTGGATACCAGTTTAAGGACTTTCTAAAAATTGGTATTCCTTTAACAATAGTGGTCGGAATTATAACCGTATTGATTGCACCTTTGGTGTGGCCGTTTTAAATAACAAAAATGACTATTCACCGCTCTGCTTTGGTTTTTTCAGGAACGTTTGAGTGGTGCCAGCGCAGTGCAAAAAAACTGCTTGATGATTCAGGTTTTTCTTCGATATTATGGGTGTCCAACAATCCTCCTGATGATGTGTATACACTCACTAATGAGCATGCAAAAAAAGTATTGGGTCAGGAATTTGATGCTGTTGTTGTGGATGCCTGGTCTGGCTTAAATCCAGATACTTTAGGAGCCGTTGCGGGTACGGTACATGGCGGTGGAGTGCTCATATTATTAGTACCAAAATTGAGTGAATGGCCACAGTTTGATGATCCTGAATATAAGCGCCTCATCAATATTCCTTATCAAGTAACTGATATTCAGGGGCGCTTTTTACAGCGTTTTGCTCATGTGATTACCAGTGCTTCAGATATAACTTTGCTGGAACAGCAAGCAGTCAGGCCATTCAATAGTGTACTTTCTGGTATATTACATAAAAAACAGAATAAATTAATAGTTCGCACAGACGATCAACAAAAAGCCATTAATGCAGTGATCAAGGTGGCGACAGGGCGACGTCGTCGTCCTGTTGTTTTAAATGCTGATCGCGGGCGGGGTAAATCAGCGGCACTCGGTATGGTCGCAGCAGAGCTATTACTGCAAGGAGTGCAGCGTATTATTGTGACTGCACCACGTAGAGAGGCTGTAGCGGCACTATTTGAACACGCCGCTTTATTGTTTTCAGAATCAACAACAAAACTGGTTTTTATACCACCAGATGAGTTGTGTACCTCTGCACCACAAGCTGATCTATTACTGGTTGATGAAGCGGCAGCGATACCAATTCCTATGCTGGAAAATTTTTTAAAAAAGTATGCTAGAACTGTTTTTTCTACCACTGTTAACGGTTATGAAGGAACAGGACGAGGGTTCTTTTTACGTTTTTATAAAATACTGGATCAACGTACCCCAGGTTGGAAAACAGTTCATTTAAAACAACCTGTTCGCTTTGCAGAAAATGATCCGGTTGAACGGTTTATTTTTCAGGCATTAATGCTGGATGCATCTTACTCACCGATAGAAAAGGTAGAAAAGGCAAGTACCAATAATTGTATCTTTGAATCTATTGATCGCAATGAATTAATGAGTAATGAAAATCTGCTTTCACAACTGTTTGGTTTGCTTGTATTCGCACATTATCGAACACGTCCTAATGATTTGCGTCATTTGTTGGATGGACCAAATTTATCTGTTTATGTATTACGTCACAAAGGTTTTATTGTAGCAACAGTATTGGTATCGAAAGAGGGTGGTTTAGATGCGACGCTCAGTAAGGCCGTTTATGAAGGCCGTCGCCGAGTACAAGGGCACCTTATTCCACAATCACTGGTTGCACATGCAGGGATTATTGATGCGTCAGAGCTCAAGTGCGCACGAGTAATGCGTATAGCTGTTCATCCCGCCTTGCATGGGCGTGGGCTTGGAACACAGTTGCTTGCCGAAGTGACCAAAAGCGCCAGAAACAGAGATTTTGATTATATTGGTGCCAGTTTTGGTGCAACTTGTGAACTGGTTCGGTTTTGGAAAAACTCGGGCTATCATCCCGTTCATTTGGGTCTGACACGAGAGCATGTCAGTGGCAGTCATGCTGTGATTGTATTAAAGCCTTTAACGAATAAGGGAATAAGCCTGTATCAAAAGTCTTGTCAGAAATTTTTCACCAATTTCCCACATCTATTGTCAGATCCATTTCGTGAGCTGGAGACTGACGTAGCCTCAATGTTGATGTTAAATCAAACATCTCAGCAGCACATTTGTGGGAATGAAAAAATAACAGATGATGAGTGGTGTGATATTCGGGCGTTTGCCTTTTCCAGACGGGGCTATGAAGTCACACTGTTTCCATTATGGAAGTTGAGTATTTGCACTCTGGCGGATCCAGCACAATGTGCTTTGTTAAATAATAGTCAGCGTTGCCTGCTTGTGAGCAAAATATTGCAAAAACAGAGTTGGTCTTATGTTGTCTCTTTATTGGGATTGCAAGGGCGTACCCAAGCGATTGAAATGTTACGTCAAACTATTGCGGCTCTATGCAAATAGTCCTGCCAGCAGAAAACCAATTGCCAGATAGATCGCTGCTTCAATCGCACCTATGGCAATATTTTTTTGTTTATCAACCTCTTCGGCAACATTAACACCTGCAAGTACGACCTTGCGTGTGATGGCTGCCGCAGCGGTTAATAATATAAACATGAAGCAGGCTACCGCAGCCCAGAGCAATGCTTGAATGAAGAGATTATTCTCAATATAAGCAACCATTCCGGATGCTGCGGTTACAGACAGTGCAACACCGATGCGATGACCAGAAAAGCGCAGAGCGAGAGCGACATTATTATTTTCAATTTCCTGATGAATGGACCCTTCAGGGTGACGAGATTTGAATAGCTTGCTTCGATATAACGTAGCAAGCAGCAGTAGAGCTTGTGAGAGCAAAAAACCACCAAGAACCATAAAAATATCGCTCAAAGCACTACCATCAACCCATACCATAACTGCGCGAATGATGATCGCCGTTGCGATCATATTGCCTGCATCAACGAGACCAGCCGCAATATTACCCTTCATGATCTCATTTTGAATTGAGATATGAGGCAGAGAAACTCGGTCAAATACAATACGGGTCAGCCACATCAGAAAAATACCCGATACACCATACATAAGGATCAGTATTAATTCACTCATTGGAGTTGTGCTGATATCCCCTGAAAGCACCCCCATCAGCATGATGGCGATGGCAACAATCGCTCCCGCTTTTGCGATGCCCAGTGCGGGATTAGTTTGCTGCGGTTGTCCGCCAGGAACATTGGCGATCAACCCCATCATCAATTTTACACCGGCCAGCAATGCAACAACGATAATGAAATCAAGCAGGTAATAGCCCATCGTGACTGCATCAATATTGATAAAGTTTTCCATTTTTATTCTCTCAGAAGTCGATTATTTTCCACTTTTCAGGCCGCGTGAACCGGATGAGGTTCCTCGGCTGCTACTGGAGTAAGAAGAGTAAGTTGAAGCACGTTTTGAGGCACTTCCAAAACCGCGAGGTTTGGATGATGAGCCACGGTTTGCCGCATAATTGCTTTGACGTTTTTGACCAGCAATGCTGCCATATTTTTTGGCAGGAGGCGTTTTAATACCTTTTTTAGATAAGCTTTCGCTACTCTTTTTCCAGCCAGCGCGGTCTGAAGCACTACCATATGAAGAGCGGCCATAATCCTGATGATAGCTGTAATTTTGGCGGCTGTACCAATTGTCGCGCTGAATTGGGCCGCGGTTATAACCAAAACCACCGCCAAATACGGCATTGGCCACGGTACTAAGCATCATGTATTGTCCATACCATTCCCAAAAAGAGTTGCCCGATGAGTCAGTTTTCCATTCACCATAATTGGGGTTGCCAACCAACTGGTTACCAGGTGTGATGAGTTCTCCTGCTTGTTTTTTAGGTATGTTGACACGAGGAAGTTTACCATTTGACAGGTCAGCCAAGGTATTAACTGTATCCAGGAGAGAATCATTAAAAATAACGGGGTCAGAGGCGATCCATAAATTATTCAATTCATTGATTGATATATTAAATGCCTGTTCATTTTCCGGTTTCTGGTTGACCGCTTGAAGACGTCTATTCAGTGCAGTATAAGGGGTACCAAAAGAAGTTGCATCGCGCCCAAGCATATCGGCAATATCTGCCATATCAGGCTGCTGATAGGCGAGTTTGTCAGCATAGTTTTTGGCGATGAGTGCATTGCGCAGTTGGTTGTTATCCAGTAACTTGCCAAGATCGACAATGCGCTGGGCAGTCATTTGATAGTTTTCGGCCACCTTTTCTTCATATTGATTGCCACAGCCTTGCAGCGCAAGCATTACGCAAACAATGAAAAACACTTGCAACAGGTTTCTCAAATGGTTCAAAAGGTCATCTCCATAATATATTGTTACAATAAGCTCTATTGCACAGCGCCCTGAATGCTATTCGTTTTGGGCTTTTTCTGCAAACTCAATTAAATCGTTACGAATGGCTTCCCTGATGCCTTCCTTATCGTCCGGTGACAGGCAATATCGAGCTGCAAGAGATTGATAGTCTTTTTGGTTCAGTGAAATTGTCAAGCGAGGGCGTTTGGGTGGTGTGACCTCCAGACCGACAATTTTCCGGATTTGATCAGAAGGGCTTAAACCCAGTTTACTGGCTTCATCACGGATGATATGTGGAATATTGCCACTAAACTCGAAAGCAAGCTGAATCGCTCGAATACTTTTTTCTGAGCGACTCCACTTTTTTGGTAACTTTTTTTTGACCAACTTTATAGCGTATCCAAATTAAATTATCAAACTATTTTGAGGGCCAGAGCTCTTCAATTTTGCTGATAGGTAAATAGACAGTTAATTTGACCTCAGTGCGACCACCATCAAAAACTTCGATCTGAATACTAAATTGACGATCATCGCTGACGAGCAGATAATAGTCAAACTCTTCACTGCCGTCTGCAAGCCGAGAAAGTACACGTTCTCTATAGTCTCCTGTATGGCGGTAAGCCTGATGACCTGTTTCCTGACGATAACACGTGGTTGTCCAGCCGTTGACGTGATCCGGTTCACCTATGCGTTCCAGTACGTGATTGACACCAGAATCAGGTTCGAATAACCGGACGAATTGCTGAATATCAAAAACTTTTTCGACCGTATCAGGTAACACTGATTGTGATAGCTCAAGAAACTCCTGACCACGTTCATCGACAACGGCCAAATCAAAAATTGCCTGGCTCCCTTCAAGGGTAAATACAGTTTTCTTTTTACTATCCCCGCCCAGGTCATAGGTTTTGATCGCCTTCACTTTGAAGGTTTCATTACTAATGCCTGATTGAGCGGTGAAACCAAACTTGATAATGTCGTTGATTTGAAGGTCTTTGGGGTGTTCCAGTTGGCGAGGAGGGGATTTCTCCTCCCCGCGGTTGAACAGACTTTTAAAAAAGCTCATGCCTCATATACCTTTTTAGATTAGCCGGCTTTTTTTGCCTTGAGGCGTGCCAGCACATCATTGCTGGATGTCGAACCGCTCACGATTCCAGCTTTTTTCATTCGTGCTTTAAGGTCACCGCCACCGGATTCATTCTGTAGTTCCATCGCCGCATTCATCTGATCGCTACGCTTTTGCTGCTTTTGTTTGATGCGTTCAAGTGATGCTGTGGCTGATGTTATGGCTGAACTACTGCCAGAAAACTTTGCTGCAGCTGCTGAGCTGGCTTTTTGTACACTTTCAGTGGTCTTGACAACTGAGAGTTCACGATACAGCGATTTAATATTGCGTTCAGTTGTTTTGATTGTACTTTTCAGGTTGCTGATGTTACTGATATAACTGGAAAGTAACTCTTCTTGTGCTTCAAGTTCGTTACTGAATTCAACAATTTTGTCAGCAATTTCAAGAGCAAGTTCTTCATCACCTTTATCGAGTGCTTGACCTGCATAAGTTTCATGCTCTTCAATCTCTTTCTTTAAACGGGTTACTTCACGTTCCACACCCATTTTTTCAGCCATGACTTTAGTCAGGTTTTCTTTGGCCTGATTCATATGTTTTTTAGCATCACGCATCTCTTGCTCCATAATACGAATTGCCTGGGTATCGACGATGGCTTCGCCCGCTTCCGTTGCTGTGCCGCGAACGGCGGTCCAAAGTTGTTTTAATATACTCATAGTATTAGTCTCCTAAAAGGGGCAAGTTTATTTCAAATAGTCATTGATGGCTTCGATGGCATCCAGTGTGTTTTCACTGAGCACTGATATTTCATATTGAATATCTTCAATCGAAGATGTGCTTGTGAGTGCACCGAAGAGAATGTATTGGTTACCTACCTTGGAAAAAGAGGAGAGTGGCATAGGAACATTCATGGTTAAAAGTGCATCGAGTAGTTCTTCACGTAGCTCTTTTTTAACTTCAGACTCTTGCCATAAGTGAGTGACGCACAGAATCTGGCTATCGTCTGTTGTAATGTAGATAGGAAATTCTTCACGGTCTTGTACTGTCACTTGCAATACATCGACTTCACCTGGAATTATTTCAGCACTAAAGCTCAAACCCTCTTCGGTTTTTGTGTCATTTAAAGTTGATTTCAGTTCTTTCAGTTTTTCTTGGTTACTCATGATTTCTCCTTGACGGATAATATAGACATAATATGGGGCGCTTGTGACTACTGTCAAGACATATTATGGGGTTAGTTTGAATTTTCAGATGAATTGCTTCTGTGTTTCGTCATATTGATCGTTATTTATAATTTTGACAGGGGAGGGCAAATATACTTATTTGCCCTGCAAAATTTTTTGATTTGAAAATGGATTCCTTAATTTTTTTTCTTGGCCGTCAACCAGTCTGATACTGCAAACAGTAGTACAGAAACAACAAAGGTCATGTGAATGCCAACCTGCCAGGCAAGCTCTTCATTTGACAGGCTCTCTACAGTAAGGAAAGCTTTAAGCAATTCGATTGCAGATATAGCGATGATGGTGCCCATCATTTTCATTTTTAGATCAGAAAAACCGACCTTACCCATCCAGCTGGGTTTGTCTTCACTATCTTTCACATCAATTTTTGAGACAAAATTTTCATAGCCGGCAAAAATAATAATCAGCAATAAATTGGCAATCATCACAACATCGATCAAGGTTAGAACACCGATCACAACATCGGAGCCGCTTCCAGAAAAAACAGTGAAGATAAATCCAATAAATTCTTTGGTAAATTTAACCAAAAGCAGAGCAATACAAACGACCAGCCCCAAGTAAAAGGGAACGAGCATCCAGCGGCTGCTGAAAATAAAGGCTTCAATAAAATGTTCTAACTTTTTCACTTTGTTTTGTCTCCAAATTGATATTTTTTCTGTTTTAACTTTTAAGGTGTATAAATTCCCTGTTCCTGTTCCCATGCCTGATGGTGGTAAAGGTAGGCCACATTTGAACCGGATCGGTTTATTTTAATTTGATCCAGTCCATCAAAGTAGTGACGGCCAAATTCAAATGAAGCGAGCATGATGCCTTTTGTTATCCATCCATCATTAATAGGGAGTGATTCCATGTTTTGCAAGCGTTGTTTGGCTGAAATGCCGTTTTTGGTTGCAATTGTCCAGCCCCATTCGCCAAAGCTGGGAACATTTTGGTGGTATTGATCAACATTTCGAAACCCGGCATGCTTGACTGTTTTCCCGATCGACAAGAAGGCATTTTTGGCATGATAGGGCGATGTGGATTGTATTGATATCGCGCCATCGCCCGATAGTAAATTACCTAGCTTGGCATAAAATCGGGCTGAATAGAGGTTATTCAAGTCAGGGTGTCCGGGGTCAGGCAGGTCAACAATAATTGTATCGAAGTATCGGCCTTCAGATAAAAGTTCATCCACTTTGAGATAAGCATCGCCCAATCGAATTTCAACGCGGGGATCTGAAAAAGCGTAGTCATTTAATTCAAGTAGAGGTTCATTTATGATGCGTCCATTCTCTTCAATAGGCTTTGAAAAAAATTGAATCACCTGTTCATCGAGATCTAGTAGTGTCACTTTTTCAGGATTCCATTGCAGCACATTACGTAGCGCTAATCCATCACCTCCGCCAATGATAAGTATTTTTTCATGTCGTGCTGAAGCCGCCATAGCAGGGTAGGTCAGCATGGAGTGATAGATATGTTCATCATTACTGGCAAACTGTGTTCTTCCATTAATATAAAAGGTCAATACAGGAGGTTTGGCAGGATCCATGGTACGTTCTGTGATGGTGATATGTTGATACTTTGTGTTCATGCGATAGATGACTTTATCTTGATAAAGCATATCTTCCATCGCTTTATCCCAGTCGGCACCATGATTTGCAATAACAATAATAACGGCGATAACAATGATGTGCAGGGCGAGTAGCAATCGGCTGAAACGAATACGTTTTCGATAGAGTGCTAAAAACAATAAACCTGCGACAATATTAGCGGACGCGGTGATGATTGCGGCGCGATAAGGGTCAATGGCCAGCATGAAGGTCACCCAAAGTGCAGCGCCTGCGCCCGCACCGATATAATCAATACCGTAAATAGAGCCCGTGTTGTGTTCCAGATGTTCGCCATACAATTTTTCACGCACTTGAGCAATGAGCGGGATTTCCATACCGATCATCAAACCTAAAATAAAACCGAATAGGTAAGGTGTTATTTTAGTAAAGGAGATGAGAGCCTGTATTATGCCGCCGGTGGGCGCTAAATCTGGAGGAAGGGCGTATACCTCGGCAATGATCTGCGGCATCATGTGGGTTAAAGAGAAGATAACGGCGATCATTAGCACAGCGGTTGCGCCGAGTAGAGCGATTGCAACTTCAAGCCAGGCAAATGCGGTAAAACAGTCTTTAAAAATACGCGCCAGAAAAGCACCAATACCCATCGCTACGATCATGATGCCAATCATGATGAAAATGGCGGTTGCTACCGTGCCTAATATTCGGCCTGCGTAGTGTGAAAGTAGGTATTCGTAAATTAAGCCGCACCCTGCAAGCGTGGCCATGATTGAAAAAATGGCAATGTCATGCCAAAACAGCGTGCGTCGGTTTCTGATTTTTTTCAAGTTAGGGTAAGACTTTTTTGAACGGCTTGATGCTGACCTGATCGTAGACACCTGCTTGCAGATAAGGGTCATCATTGGCCCAAGTTTCTGCTTCTTGTAACGTTGCAAATTCAGCAATCACTAGGCTTCCTGTAAATCCGGCTTCACCGGGTTCATTGCTGTCAATGGCTGGGTGAGGGCCCGCAATAACAAGTCGCCCTTGCTCTTTAAGTTTGTTAAGCCGCTCAATGTGCGCCGGGCGCGCACTTTTTCTCAGCGGCAGACTGTTTTTTACGTCTTGTGAAAATATGGCGTATAACATTATTTTTCGACTTCTGCTGTTTTCATGTGTTTGGCTAACCAGATACCTTGGGCAACAATAAATACTAATGTCATGCCCATCATGCCAAACAGTTTAAAATTAACCCAGGCATCCATGTCGTAATTATAGACCACATAAAGGTTCGCCAAGCCTGAAATAATAAAAAAGATCGCCCAGGCCAGATTAAGCTGAACCCAGAGTGCATCGGTCAGGCTGATCGACTTTCCTAACATGCGTTGCATGATTGGTTGCTTGCCAAAAAGAAACTGGCTGCCAATAAATACTGCAGCGAATAACCAGTTAATCACAGTGGGTTTCCACTGGATGAATAGCTCATTTTCTAGTAACAGCGTAGCTCCACCCATCACAATAACCAAAACTAGTGTGATTAAGTGCATGTTTTCAAAGCGGCGGTGTTGTAACCAGTGCACTGCAACTTGAATAAATGATGCGACGATGACAACCATCGTTGCGACATAAATATCGTAAGTTTTATAAGCGATAAAAAAGAGTACAATAGGGAAAAAATCAAACAGGAGTTTCATGGTGATCGTCTATCAATTAGTTTTTAAATTTAAGCGAACGCAGATTATACGCGAAACAATCTCTACGTGTTAGAAAATAGCGCTCTTTGTTACGATCTTCATAGTCACTCTATTGCTTCAGATGGTGTACTCACGCCTGCTGAACTTGTTGCACGCGCCTCTAAGTGTGGTGTGGATGTATTGGCTCTGACTGACCACGATGGGCTTTCAGGTGTGCCTGAAGCGCAGCTGGCTGCAGAAAAATATGGTATAAAACTTGTCTCTGGAGTTGAGATTTCAGTGACTTGGAGCAGCTATCTATTGCATATTGTCGGTTTGTGCGTAGACCATACTAATCAGGTTTTACTGGAAGGTTTGAAAAAAATAAGAGAAACGCGCACAGATCGAGCTCATGAAATGGCGCGTCGCTTGGAGGTTTATGGTATTCCTGATGTACTGGAAGGCGTAATGAAGCATGCCAGTGGTGAGGCGATCAGTCGTAGCCATTTTGCCTATTTTCTAATAGAAAAGGGCTATGCCAAAGACCAAAAACAGGTATTTAAAAATTTTTTGGTTTCAGGTAAACCGGGTTATGTTGCGACGGAGTGGGCAACGCTTGAAGAGACGATTAACTGGATTCGTGGCGCGGGGGGGATTGCTGTTATAGCGCACCCCGCACGATACAAAATGAGTGCAACAAAATTTCGAAAGTTACTTGCAGAGTTTAAGTTATTGGGCGGTGCGTCGATTGAAGTACTTTCCAGTAGCCATAGCTTTGATGAAAGTATTAAAATGTCGGCTTATGCACAAAAATTTGATCTCTATGCTTCGCAAGGTTCTGATTTTCACCGGCCAAATACGCCCTGTGTTGAGCTTGGGCGTTTGCCAAAAATGCCCGTGGGTTGTACTCCCGTGTGGGAAAGTCCAGAATGGCGCGTTTGATGATGTGAAATGAAACTGGATCGGTATCAAGGATGAAGGTTAAAGAGCTTATTAAACTTATCGAAGCTGATGGGTGGGTGCAAGTAAGAGTGCGAGGCAGTCATCGGCAGTACAAACACTCTATAAAATCAGGGCTTGTGACTGTTGCAGGAAAATCAAACATGAATATCCCACCAGGAACTTTAAATAATGCTCTGAAACAAGCAGGTCTGAAATAATGAGGTACAATTAAATGAGATATACAGTCATTCTTGAAGAGGGGCAATCCAGTTACGGTGCCTTCGTTCCAGACCTTCCTGGATGTATCGCCACTGGAGAAACAAAAGAGGAGGCCCTCAACCTTATCAAAGAGGCTATTGAATTTCATATTGAAGGCCTCATAGAAGATGGGGTTGAAGTTCCAGAGCCCCATTGTGATTTTGCGCATGTAGAAGTTAGTGCTGCGTGAGCCAGTTTTTCGTAATACATCCTGATAACCCCCAAACTCGCTTGATTACTCAAGCCGTTCAGTGTATCCAGAAAGGGGGCACCATTATCTATCCGACTGATTCGGGGTATGCACTGGGTTGCGCCATTGGTAATAAAAATGCAATGGAACGTATCAGGCAGATACGTCAATTAGATCATCAACATAACTTTACCTTGTTATGCAGGGATCTCTCGGATATTTCTGTCTATGCAAAAGTTAATAATACAATTTATCGCCTGTTAAAATCAATGACACCGGGTCCTTATACTTTTATTCTTGAAGCCAGCAAGGAGGTGCCGAAACGTTTGCGTCACGCAAAACGAAAAACGATTGGCTTGCGTGTTCCCGAGAATAATATTGCTCATGATCTGTTGGCAGAGCTTAATGAGCCTTTGATGAGTTCCACCTTGATTTTACCGAATGATGATATGCCTTTAACGGATCCATATGACATGCGTGATCTGTTAAGTCATCAAGTCGATTTGATTATTGATGGTGGCTATTGCGGCTTTGAACCAACGACTGTAGTTGATTTAATGGGCGATGTGCCACAAGTTATCAGACAGGGGCGTGGTGATGCTAGTGCATTTACCAATATATAAAATATAAAAAATTTCGGGTTTATGGATACTAATATAATACAGACAATCGCCATTTGGGTTTTACCTGTGCTGTTTGCAATTACAGTGCATGAAGCCGCACATGGCTGGATGGCCAAGCGTCTAGGTGATTCAACAGCGATGATGCTGGGGCGGTTAACCCTGAACCCGATTAAACACATCGATCCAATCGGTACGATATTGGTTCCTGTTGTGTTGTTAATATCAGGAAGTGGCTTTCTGTTTGGCTGGGCGAAACCTGTGCCGGTGACTTGGGAAAATTTAAAGAATCCTCGACGAGATATGGCGCTGGTTGCACTGGCGGGGCCTGCATCCAATTTGATTATGGCCATCATGTGGGCAATTGTAGCTAAAGTTGCGATTGAAATTGATGGCGGCGGTGGAGTGCTTCAGCCCTTGATTCTAATGGGGCTTGCCGGTATTCAGATTAATATTATATTGATGGTTTTAAATCTTTTGCCTATACCGCCACTTGATGGGGGGCGAATTGTTACAGGATTATTGCCTGGGCCAATGGCTTGGCAGTTTAGTCGTATCGAACCTTTCGGGTTATTTATTTTGATTGGTTTGTTGCTCATTGGCGTACTTTGGCAGATATTGGGCCCTGTTGTTGCAGCGGCTCAAGGTTTTATTTTTTTTATTACGGGATTGTAAGCGGAGGCTTTCTTGAATTCAGTTCCTTCACGAAACCAGAGAGTGCTTTCAGGGATGCGTTCCACTGGTAAGCTTCATTTGGGTCATTATCATGGCGTTCTTAAAAACTGGTTGTCACTACAGCATGAATATGAGTGTTTCTTTTTTGTCGCTGACTGGCATGCACTGACGACTCATTATGACGACCCATCAGTCATTCAGGATAGCGTTTGGGATATGGTGATTGATTGGCTGGCGATAGGTATAAACCCCAGCGCCGCTAAAATTTTCATCCAGTCTCGTGTGCCTGAGCATGCCGAGCTGCATCTTCTGCTTTCAATGATGACACCTTTGGGTTGGCTGGAACGTGTTCCGAGTTATAAAGATCAGCAGGAGAAGCTGAAAGAAAAAGATCTCGATACGTATGGTTTTCTGGGTTATCCACTGTTGCAAAGTGCAGATATTCTGATGTATCGCGCAGGTCAGGTGCCGGTGGGTGAAGATCAGGTTTCACATATTGAGTTGACGCGTGAAGTTGCGAGGCGTTTTAATCATCTGTATGGGCGCGAACCTGATTTTGAAAAGAAAGCCGTTAGCGCGATTAAAAAACTAGGGAAAAGACAGGCAAAACTTTACAATAATTTCCGAAGAGCCTATCAAGAACAAGGTGATGTCGAGGCTTTGGAGGGTGGGCAAGCTCTGTTGGCGGATAATCAGAATCTTGTTCGATCTGACCGTGAACGGCTGTATGGCTACCTGGAGGGTGGGGGAAAAATTATTCTGCCAGAGCCCCAGGCGCTACTGACTCCAGTTTCAAAAATGCCGGGATTGGATGGCCAAAAGATGTCTAAATCATATGGTAATACCATCAGCCTGCGTGAAGCTCCCGAAGTCGTGACCCAGAAACTACGTAAAATGCCAACAGATCCCGCTCGCGTGAGACGCACGGATCCGGGTGACCCAAATAAATGCCCTGTTTGGGAGTGGCACCAGATTTATTCAACAGATGAGATCCGTACAGAAGTTGATGCAGGCTGCCGCAGTGCAGGTATTGGGTGCATTGATTGTAAACAACACATTATTGATGCAGTTACAAAAGAGCAAGCGCCGATTCGTGAACGTGCAAAAGAGTATGAAGAAAATCCAGGCATTGTGCGCAGCATTATTGCAGAAGGGTGTGATGAGGCACGCGATGAAGCACGTAAAACATTGAGTGAAATTAAACGTGTCATGGGGCTAAACTACAAATAGTGGTATGTGATGAATAAGCCACAGTTCGGGCCACAAATACCGCTTGCTCTGGTCGAAGGGCAAGCGGTGACAGAACTGCCCAAGGATTTATACATACCACCGGATGCCTTGCAGGTTATTCTGGAGACCTTTGAAGGGCCACTGGATCTGTTGCTCTATCTAATCAAGCGTCAAAATCTGGATATCCTTAATATACCCATTGCAGAAATTACGCATCAATACATGGGCTATGTTGAGCTGATGAAGTCGATGCATTTAGAGTTGGCGGCAGAGTATCTGGTGATGGCAGCCATGCTGGCAGAAATCAAATCACGAATGTTATTGCCCCGATCATCTGATGCCGAAGATGAAACCGACCCACGGGCAGAACTTATTCGACGCTTGCAAGAGTATGAACGATTTAAACAGGCGGCACATGATATTGACTCTTTACCACGAGTTGAGCGGGAAATTTTCCCCGCACAGGCTGAAGCTCCTGTGGGAAATATAACAAAATTAGCCCCTGCCATTGAGCTGCCAGATATTTTTTTGGCTTTGAAGGATATCATTGCGCGAGCAGAGTTGTTTACGCATCATGAGATTAAAAAAGAAGCGCTTTCTGTGCGAGAACGTATGACAAAGGTATTAAGCCAGCTAAGTGATAACCGGTTTTGCGAATTTACATCGTTGTTTCCCCTTGATGAAGGGCGGGCAGGGGTTGTTGTGACACTGCTGGCACTTTTAGAGTTGGTCAAAGAGTCATTAATCGAGATGATTCAAAATGACCTGTTTGCCCCGATTTATGTTAAAACAGCGAGTTCGATGGATGAATCAGCAACAGCTTAAAAATATCATTGAAGGGGCGTTGCTGGCAGCAGGCCAGCCCCTGACTGTTCACCGGTTATTGGCACTGTTTGAAGCAGATGGTCAACCCTCACGTCAGGAAATTCATGATGCTTTAAATATGTTGCATGATGAATATGAATCTCGTGGCATGGAGCTGAAGGAGGTCGCGAGCGGGTTTCGTATTCAGGTCAAACAATCGCTTGCTCCATGGGTCTCTAAATTATGGGAAGAGCGCCCTGCACGTTACTCACGTGCACTGCTGGAAACGCTGGCTTTGATTGTGTATCGTCAGCCGATTACGCGGGCAGAGATTGAAGATGTTCGCGGTGTCAGTGTCAGCACTTCAATCATTAAAACACTGTTGGAACGTGAATGGGTGCGTGTTGCAGGGCATAAAGAGGTTCCAGGCAAACCTGCACTATATGGTACAACAAGTGAATTTCTTGACTATTTTAATTTGAAGAGTCTGGATGAACTGCCAGATCTATCAGAGTTGAGCGATCTGGATAGTATCGAAAAGAAGTTTGAGCAAAAAATTAATGTAACGCTGCGACAAGCGTAACGAAGGTGAAGGGATGAGTGAGAGAATACAAAAATTATTGGCGCAGTCTGGTTTTGGATCGCGCCGGGAGATTGAGGGCTGGATTCGAGCAGGGCGAATCACTGTCAATGGCCAGCTTGCCAAACTGGGCGATGTTGCTTCGGAAGATGACAAGTTAACGCTGGATGGGCGAGTCGTTCATCTGAAAAAGCGTGAAATGGTGACAACGCGCGTGCTGGCTTATCATAAACCTGTAGGGCAAGTCTGTACCCGCAGTGACCCCGAAGGTCGTCCGACTGTTTTTAACAGTTTGCCGCGGTTGTCGGGGGAGCGCTGGATTGCTGTGGGTCGTCTCGATTTGAATACCAGCGGTTTGATACTGATGACCAATAATGGGGAATTGGCAAATCGCTTGATGCACCCATCGAATGGAATGGATCGAGAGTATGCTGTGCGCATACTCGGCGAAGTTGATAACGATATGCTGCAACGTCTGCGTGATGGTGTGATGCTCGAAGATGGTAAAGGCCGTTTTGAAGATATTGTCGATAGTGGAGGAGAAGGGGCTAACCACTGGTATCATGTTGTTCTGAAAGAGGGGCGAAACCGTGAAGTCAGGCGTTTGTGGGAATCACAAGGTGTCAGGGTCAGCCGACTGCAACGTGTACGCTTTGGGCCGATTATCTTGCCGCGTAAAATTCGACCTGCAAAGTTTCAGGAGCTGGAAGAGAGCGATCTTACCGTGTTGATGGAAGGGGTGGGGCTGAAATATCGAAAACCGGTGATTACTAAAAAAGGGAGTCAGCGCGTGACGCGTGCTCCCAAGTCCAGATACTCTAGAAAAACTAAATTTTGAAAACATACTTTCGATAATGGATGAGTTCATTGATTGAATCCTTGATATCATCCATTGCCAGGTGAGAAGAGCTTTTTTTGATCATTTTTACAATATCGGGAGACCAGTGCTGTGTAAGCACCTTGATTGTGCTGACATCCAGATTTCTGTAATGAAAATAGCTCTCAAGCTCTTTCATATAACGATATAGAAAACGACGATCCTGGCAAATACTGTTGCCACAAATAGGGGAGCTGTTTTCTGGAACGTATTTTTTAAGGAAGTCCAACGTCTCTTGTTCAGCTTCAGCTTCAGTATGTTGGCTTGCTTTGACCCGATTGGTCAATCCTGATTTTCCATGCTGTTTGGTATTCCATTCATCCATGCCTGCGAGCATTTCATCGCTCTGATGAATGGCAATAACAGGACCTTCTGCAATTATATTGAGCGCACTGTCTGTAATGACTGTTGCAATTTCGATAATACGATCATGATCAGGGTCTAAACCTGTCATTTCCAAATCGATCCATATCAGGTTGTTTTTATTTTGTAACATATCTTTAGTTCCCTTTATTAGTAATAAGCACTTCAATCAAGGCATCTTTTTTGGGGGCGATAAGATCATCAAGTGTGTATTGATCAAGAACGTTTAAAAATTGTTGGGCTGCTTGATCCAGAATTTGAGTGAGTTGACATATTTCTAAAATAGGGCAGTTTTGGGTTAAATCCTTACAGTTGATCGCAGATAAATTATCCTCAGTGTGGCGAATGATTTCACCAATATTAATTTCACATGGTCGTTTATTTAAGGCTACACCACCATTTTTTCCACGTACTGAGTGGATGAAACCATTTAGTGAGAGCTGGTGAACGACTTTAGCGATATGGTTTCTTGATATGTTGTAGCTTTGAGCTATTTCATTAACTGTGACAATTTGACCCTGTTTAATACCCAAATAGATAAGAACGCGCAATGAATAATCGGTATAACGTTTTAATTGCATTTTATAATGACTCTATTTCACGTCTTCCTGAAAACGCATGTGACAATGTGCCACCATCTACAAATTCCAGCTCCCCTCCAAGAGGTACACCATGAGCAATGCGTGTCGTTTTGATATGGCGGGAACCTGCCATCTCTCCAATGTAATGAGCAGTAGCTTCGCCTTCAATCGTTGGATTAGTAGCCAGAATTACCTCTTTGATATCGCCGCAGTCCAGATGTGTTGCAAGCAAGTTCAAACCAATATCATCGGGCCCCAGGCCATCTATGGGCGAGAGGTGCCCCATTAAGACGAAATATCGACCTTTGAATCCGGTCGATTGTTCAATTGCCTGTACATCGGTAGGCATTTCTACGATACAGAGCAGGCTGTGATCCCGTTTTTCATTAGAACATAAGTTACATACTTCCCGTTCACTAAAATTTCTGCAAATTGAGCAGTGTCCAACTTTATTGGCTGCTTCGATCAATGTGTGTGCAAGCTGGCGTGCACCATTTCGATCACGTTCCAAAAGGTAAAATGCCATACGTTGTGCGGATTTGGGCCCCACTCCGGGCAAGCAACGCAGGGACTCAATAAGTTGGCTTACAAGTGAATCTTGGGTCATAAATACTTTTCAACTATTTGGGTTAGAATGGCATTTTAAAGCCTGGAGGCATTGGGAAACCTGAGGTCATACCTGACATTTTTTCCTGGCTCTCTTTCTCTATTTTACGTACGGCATCATTAACAGCAGCAGCCAGGAGATCTTCAATCATCTCTTTATCATCATCCATGAGGGCATCGTCAATATTGACACGCTTAACATCATGTTTACCCGTCATGATGACACTGACCATGCCGCCGCCCGCTTGCCCGGTGACTTCCATTGCGGCTAGCTCTTCCTGGGCTTGTTGCATATTTTCCTGAATTTTTTGAGCTTGCTTCATCAGGCTGCCTAAGTTTTTCATATTCAGTGTCCTTTTGTAATGTAATTTTTTGGCTAGAGTAGTGGTTTTATTGAGTCAGTAACGACTCTGGCATTAAAAGTATTTTGCAGTTCTTTAATATTTGGGTCATTAGAAATAGATTGTTTGGCTATTTCCAGACGTTCATTCGCCTCACGTTGCTGTCGCATTGCGGGTGTTTCTGTTTTATGTGGCAATATTGATTCATTTTGTATCGAACCTTTTGACTCAAATACAAGCTTTATCTGGGTGTTGAAGTAAGATTGTAACGCTTCTTCCAGCCTTTTAATCATTTGTGGGCTGCGTAATCGCTCACCGTTACGGTCAACCTGCAAAGTAATCGTATTGCCATCTCGGCTTTTGTACAAACTGTTGAGAGCCAGTTGCTGAACAAGGCCAGATAACTTTAATGATTCAACTATGGTATGCCAATCATCAGAAGAAGTTAAAGGTGGAGCTTGTGTCTCTGATTCCTCTTGCTTTTTCTGTACTGGAGGAGATGTTTTTGAAAGTGGTGCTTTTTGTTTTGATGGTTTGGCTTCTGTTAAAGCTTTAGCTGCTGCAATGGCTTGTTTTGCCGGGCTGATAGATGATGTTGTAGATTGCGGTATTGGTGTAGTCGATGACTTTTGAATTTTCGTATCAGGCGAAGCAGGAGCTGGTTGTATGTTTGGTTCCGGGTTTGTTAGAGCTGTGTTAGATGCAGAAGCAGGTCTGAATGCGAGCATGCGTAGCATGATCATTTCAAAACCTGTGCGTAAATCGGGCGATAGTGGCAAGTCTCGTCGGCCAATCAGGGCTATTTGATAATAAAGCTGAATGTCTTGTGGTGATATATTTTCTGCAAGCTGTTCAATGGTATCTTTATTGTCCTCATCATCACTAAAAGCTGATCGAACGGTTTGTTGCAGTGCAACACGATAGAGCAGGTCAATCAGGTCAGCGAGTACACTATTGAAATCCGGGGCTTGCTCGGCGAGTTGCTGAATGCAGTTTAACAACGCTTCCCCACTGTTTTCAGCGAGTGCTTGTACCAACTTTAATACATGTGTTTGCTCAATGGTGCCAAGCATTTCATGTATTTGAGCGGTCGTCAGTTGTCCGCCGCTATAAGCTATGGCTTGATCAAGCAGGCTCAGTGCATCTCGCATACTGCCATCAGCAGAACGAGCCAATTGCTTTAATGCACTGTTTTCTGCTTCAATTTTTTCTTCTGTTAACACATAACGTAAATGTTCTTGAATCAGTTCAGGAGGCAGACGTTTAAGGTTGAATTGCAAACAGCGGGAAAGAATTGTGACCGGCAGCTTTTGAGGATCTGTTGTTGCAAGTAAAAACTTGACGTGAGGAGGGGGTTCTTCCAGGGTTTTTAGCAATGCATTGAAACTGTGCGTTGAGAGCATGTGTACTTCGTCAATAAGGTACACTTTGTAGCGGCCACGCGTTGCTGCGTATTGCACGTTATCGAGTAACTCCCGGGTATCTTCAACTTTAGTACGAGAGGCGGCATCAACTTCAATCAGATCAACAAAACGTCCGTCATTAATTTCCTGGCATATGCCGCATTGGCCGCAGGGAGTAGAGCTTATGCCTTTTTCACAGTTAAGCGATTTCGCAAAAATTCGGGCGATTGTTGTTTTACCTACGCCTCGTGTACCCGTAAAAAGATAGGCATGGTGCAGGCGGTCGTTATCCAGCGCATTTGTGATTGCGCGCAATACATGAGTCTGACCAACCATTTCGCTAAAGTTGCCTGGGCGCCACTTTCGCGCCAGCACTTGATAACCCATAGCTGCACCTGTTTTGAAGCTTGATGGCTCTCAAGGTTTTTTCCGATCTTGAGAGTATATGGGTGGCAACTTGTACCCGCCGAACCTCGGCACACGCATCTGCTGCTGCCGTTGCTCCCTTCCGGGCCTGGCGGAGTTCACAGCGTAGCGTTGCGAGAAGACCGATACAAGTCACCATAAACTTTTGTTGTTTCACAACGTGGGCGCATTATCTGTGATAATGCGCCTCTATTCAATCTGTTTTAAAAAATTATTTATCCTAAGGCTTTCTTAAAATCCTTTAATAGAGGATTCGACAAAGTCTTTCCAGGATGTAGCGGCCTGATAATCTTTTGGAATCGAATATTTTGCAAGGTCAAGTCTCTTTTTCTCTACTGAAATGACCTCTTGTTCATCGCGTATTGTGTTACCTTTTGAGTTGGTTTTTTGAGGCATACCTGGAATAGTCGCAAACATGTCGTTACCGTACTTGATGCGTTTAATAAAGTAGCCTTTATCATCTAAAGTCGCTTCGGCATCTTTTTCAGGGTCTTCCATTTTTTTACCGAACATGGCTTCTTGCATGCCGCCCATTGTCTCTTTGAACTCTTTGGCGAGTTTATCCAGCTTTTTAACATCGATCTCCTTGGCAATATCATCTTCCAATGCCTTTGAAACCCATATTTCACTAATTTTTTCATCACCTGCCTTTAATACATACAGATCAGAATCATAGCCTTGTATCGAAGTTGATCCCTCTTTTTTTACAGTGATTTTTACATCACTCTGTTTTGGTAGCATCTGTTCCATCATTTGCTTCATATAGGCTTGGTCTTCACTGCTCATTGCAGCTTTTCCCTCTTCTACTTTGCTTGACATGAAGCTCTTGAATGCAGGTGCCATACCTTTGCAGTCGCCCGTGAAGTAAGATTTTGTACTATGGTTTATTTGTGAACATTGGTTTTTGTTGAAGTCGATGATGGCGGAAACGGTATCATTTTGCTGATTTATATATGTGCCGCTTTGAAAAATATGTGCTTCAATATCATCTCCGCTTTTCTGTTTGACGATAATTCCGGCATTGACTGCGCTGCAAGCAAATGAGCTACCAATCAGTGCAGCTAAAACTCTATTTTTTATTTTCATTATGTTGTCCTCTGTTTAACATCGAGTCGATCGCGCAAGTAATCGCCGAGCAAGTTTACTGCAAGTACCACGAGCATTAAAGCAATTCCTGGAATAATGACCATATGAGGTGCGACGAGCATGTATCTCGCACCATCACGAATCATGCTACCCCACGACGCATCGGGGGGCTGAATACCCAATCCAAGGAATGAAAGCCCGGCTTCTCCGATAATTACGGCGGCAACACCGAATGTGGCTTCAACAATTAATGGAGCCATAATCAATGGCAGTAGATGTCGGATCACAATTTGAAAAGGAGGAACGCCAAGTGCTTCTGCGGCCTGCACATGCTCTCTTTGTCTGACAGAAAGTACCTGGGCACGAGAGAGGCGCGCGTAGCCAACCCAGCCGACTGTGCAAAGTGCGATAACAACATTGTCAATGCCAGGCCCCATTAAACCTGCCATGGCGATGGCAAGAAGAATGCCCGGGAAAGCGAGGAATATATCAATAATTCGTACAATAAGGTGATCCCACCATCCACCAATATAGGCGCTGAAAGCGCCAATGAGTGTTCCAACCACAGTTGAGATCAAAATCACCCAAAATGCGACAAAAAATGAGGTCTCTGCACCCATGACCAGGCGATCCCATAGGGGGCGTCCAAGGTCATCATAACCAAACCATGTCTCTGGATTGGGTGGCGTTAATATTTCAGTCAGGTCAATCAAGTTGGGGTGAAGTGGCAGCAGGGAGCCAAACAGAGCAAAAAACAGCCATAAAATGACGATAGTTAGAGGAATATATAGACGCATTTTTATGAATCTCCAAGCCGGATGCGTGGATCAATCAAAGCGTAAACCACATCGGTCAGTGTATTAACAACAACATAGATGAGAGCGATGACTAAAATACAGGCTTGCACGACTGGGTAATCACGACGATTGATCGAATCAATCGTTAATTGGCCAATGCCTGGCCATGAAAAAACAATTTCAGTAATCACCGCACCGCCTAGCAATACGCCAAGTTGTAAACCTAAAATAGTAATAACGGGCAGCAGGGCATTGCTCAAGCCATGCTTTAAAACAACACGGCGCTCTTTGAGCCCTTTGGCACGAGCTGTGCGAATAAAATCTTCATCCATCACTTCAAGCAGGGAAGCACGTATCATTCTCGATAAAATAGCCGCCATTGCAGTGCCTAATGTGATCGCTGGTAAAATCAACGCAGCCCAACCTTCATGGCCACTGACGGGCAGCCAGCCGAGCCAGAGTGAAAAAACCAGAATAAGCAGGGGGCCAAGCCAGAAATTGGGCATGGATACACCGATAAGTGCAACCCCCATTGCGCCATGATCCCACCAGGTATTGCGCCGGATGGCTGCAATGATCCCCAAGGGAAAGGCTATAATGACAGCGACCAGCAAGCCTGCGAATGCCAATTGAATTGTAGCCGGAAGGCGTTCTGCCAACAATTCAGTAATGGGGCGTTTGGAATGAAGAGATGTGCCGAGGTCAAATTGCAACAGGTTTCCAAAGTAGTTGAAAAGTTGCTGGTGAATGGGAAGGTCGAGCCCCAGAGCGTGACGCAGTGCTTCACGATCGGCTGGTTGAGCGCTTTCTCCCAGCATCACTTCTACAGGATCGCCTGGAACCAGATGAATAAGTAGAAAGACTAAGATAGAAACGCCGATAATAACGAAGACAGCGCTGGCGAATCGCGTTAGTATAAAATGCAACATAAGTTAATGGATACGTTTAAATGATTGCCTGGATTTTTATTGCACTATTTTTAATTGTTGTGATCGTGATTGCACCGCGATTCAAACACTCTCTACAATTCTATATTGTACTGTTCACTGTTATTCTAGTCACCGCTCTTTACTTTTTCTGGCAAAGAGAGAGTTCACGTGATGCTGCGCAAATGTTAATTCCTGCCAGTGAAATTGAACTGACTGACCTGGCGTTTTCATTTAACCGCAAGTTCAGTGGCCAGATCACTAACAACTCGACAGACTATACGTTAACCGAGCTGGCACTGGAAGTGGTGATCGAAGATTGTATTGAGAATGACTGCACTTTTTCCTCTAAAGGCTCCATGCAAATCTGGAAGGAAGTCGCACCGGGGCAGACGGTTATGTTTGATCAGTACCTGAAGCTGGATAAGCTGGAAAAACCTAAAGGGCAGTTTCAGTGGAAAGTAGAGATTATTTATACGAAAGCTCAGTGAATAATTTGATCAATATCCCTTCAGATCTTTATGAAAGGGTATTCAGTAGGTCGGGTTACGCTGCGCTAACCCGATCTACGTGACTATTTATGAGAGGATATTTAATGGGGTACAAGTAGCTCCATCAATATTCTTTCATAAATATCAGAAAGGATATTCAGGTCTTCTGCACGGACGCATTCGTTGATTTTATGAATTGTTGCATTCAGAGGGCCAAGTTCAAGCACTTGAGCGCCTGTGGGTGCGATAAATCGTCCATCTGATGTGCCGCCCGTTGTAGAAATTTCAGTCTCAATATGGGTGACCTCTTTGATGGCACTGCAGGTGGCATCGACCAGTGCACCTTCAGGTGTCAGGAAGGGTTGACCTGATAAATTCCACTCTAGTGTGTATTTCAGTTGGTGTTTATCCAGTACAAGATGAACGCTCTCTTTGAGTTGTTCATGAGTCACTTCGGTTGAGTAACGAAAGTTGAATAGCAGTTCCAGATCGCCTGGAATGACGTTTGTGGCCCCTGTGCCTGCATTAATATTCGAAATCTGAAATGTTGTCGGTGGGAAAAATTTGTTGCCATGATCCCACTGTTTGGTACTTAATTCAGCGAGTGCAGGAGCTGCCAGATGAATCGGATTTTTTGCTAAATGGGGGTAGGCGATATGGCCTTGTATGCCATGAATCGTGAGTTTGCCATTGAGTGATCCGCGTCGGCCATTTTTGATCATGTCTCCGAGCTTTTGGCCTGAAGTCGGTTCGCCCACTAAACACCAATCTATTTTTTCATTACGTGCTTCCAGGCGCTCAATCACTTTTATTGTGCCGTCGTCAGCGGGACCTTCTTCATCACTGGTAATCAGGAATGCTATCGAACCTTGATGGTTTGGGTTGTAAGCAATAAAGCGTTCGCAGGCGGTAACCATAGCTGCAATACTGCCTTTCATATCGGCCGCACCTCGCCCGTATAGGTAGCCATCTTTTATTTCCGCCACAAAAGGGGGGGAGTCCCATTGTGACTCTGGCCCTGTCGGTACGACATCTGTATGACCTGCAAAAGCAAACAGCGGGCCTTCAGTGCCACGCCTAGCCCAAAAATTATCGACATCACCAAAGCGCAGTTTTTCAACTTTGAATCCAATGGCCTCTAAACGATGAATGATCATCGGTTGGCAACCGGCATCATCAGGTGTGATGGATCGGCAGTTTATAAGGGCTTTGCTGAGTTCGATAGTTGGGCTCATGGCTAATCGTTTTTATCTGTTAAAAATTTTAGTGTAAATATCTTCATTAAAGCCAATGTGAATTTCATCTTGATCTACCAATACCGGCCTCTTAACCAGCGTGGGGTTCTCAAGAATCAGTTTCATCGCTTTATTGTCATCGATACCTTTTTTATCTTCATCAGATAGCTGTCGCCAGCTGAGACCACGCTTATTTAAAACGGTCTCCCAGCCTGCCGCAGAGATCCAGCGATGCACCGTGGGCTCGTCAATGCCATCTTTGCGGAAATCATGAAATGTATATTCGATCCCTTGATTGTTGAGCCACTTAATCGCCTTTCGCACAGTAGCGCAGTTTTTAATGCCGTATATGACAGTCATCTTGTTTTTCAGCCTTAAATATCCCGGAGCAGTTCGTTGATGCCGACTTTACTGCGCGTTTTTGCATCCACTTGTTTAACGATCACTGCGCAGTAGAGGCTGTAACTGCCATCTTTTGAAGGCAAGTTGCCTGAAACCACAACTGAACCGGCAGGAATACGGCCGTAGGTGACTTCGCCAGTGGCACGGTTAAAAATTTTGGTGCTTTGACCAATGTAAACACCCATTGAAATAACCGCGCCCTCTTCGACGATCACCCCTTCAACCACTTCAGAGCGAGCGCCGATGAAGCAATTATCTTCAATAATGGTTGGGCTGGCTTGCAGTGGTTCCAGTACGCCACCAATACCCACGCCACCAGAAAGATGAACGTTTTTACCAATTTGGGCACATGAGCCTACGGTGGCCCAGGTATCGACCATCGTACCGCTATCGACATAAGCGCCGATGTTGACATAAGAGGGCATCAATACAACACCAGAAGCGATGTGTGAACCTTTGCGTACTGTGGCCGGGGGAACAATTCGAACGCCTGCTTCACGAAAATCACGTGAATTATAGTCTGCATATTTAGGGGCGACTTTATCGTAATAGTTGGTTTCGCCACCATTCATCGGGTAGTTGTCCTCAATACGAAAAGAGAGCAGAACCGCTTTTTTCAGCCATTCGTTAACGACCCAGTCACCGTCCTTTTTTTCAGCAACACGGCGTTCACCACTGTCCAGTGATGCTATCGCTGTGTTGACAGCTTCTTTGACATGAGTGTCAACATTGCGTGGTGTGATTTCAGCACGACTTGAGAATGCTTCATTAATGATCTGTTCAATATTGCTCATTATTTTTTCCTTTTAAAACAATTAAATAGTAAGTTAACTTAATGGTGAAACTTTAAAGTAATTTGATAAACTCTTTAATGCGATTTGCGGCATCAATGCACTCATCCAGTGGTGCAACCAGAGCCATTCGTATACTGTTTTCTCCTGGATTAAAACCATGAGCATGACGGGAAAGGTAGCGACCCGGCAACACGGTTACGTTCTGCTCGGCATAAAGTTGCTGGGCAAAGTCGGTATCATTAATGGTTGTCTCTGCCCATAAGTAAAACCCCGCGGGCGGGCGCTCTATGTTCATGACGGGTTTTAAAATTTTGAGTACAGCATCGAACTTTTGCCGATACATGTCACGATTTTTTTGTACATGCTTTTCATCACGCCAAGCCAGGATGCTGGCGGCTTGAGTGTGCAGTGGCATGGCACAGCCGTGGTATGTGCGATACAACAGAAATTTTTTGATGATATCGGCATCACCCGCAACAAATCCTGAACGCAAGCCAGGTAGGTTTGAACGCTTGGAAAGGCTATGGAATACAATGCAGTTTTTGTAGTCATTACGGTTCATTTGTGCAGCGGCTTCCAATAAGCCAGCGGGTGGTTTGCTTTCATCATCATAAAGCTCTGAGTAACACTCATCAGATGCGATAACGAAATTGTATTTATCAGAAAGCTGAATCAGTTTTTTAAATCTATCTGTTTCAATGGTTGCCCCGCTCGGATTGCCGGGTGAGCATAAATAGAGCAGTTGGCAATCATTCCAGACCACTTCAGGAATCACATCAAAATCAGGTTGGTGACCTGTGTCGATCGTTGCATTAAGAAAGTAAGGTTCTGCGCCCGCCAAAAATGCAGCGCCCTCATAAATTTGATAAAAGGGGTTGGGCATTAAAACTTTGGCACTGTTTTTTGTGCGGTCAACGATGCATTGAGCAAAAGCAAACAGCGCTTCCCGTGTGCCGTTAACAGGTAAAACATTTTTATCTGCATCTAAACTGTTGCCTGGCAGAGAGAAGCGATTGATCAGCCAGTCAGTGATCGCTTCACGTAATTCATCCGATCCTTTAGTGGTCGGGTAGCGACATAAACTGTGCATGTGAGTGATCACCTCTTCACATACAAAGCTGGGTGGCGTGTGTTTGGGTTCGCCAATAGAGAGTAAAATAGGTTGTTTATCTGATGGGGGAGTGACCTCCGCTTTGAGCTTTGCAAGAAATTCAAATGGGTAAGGGCTCAGTTTGGCTAGATCGGGGTTCATTCTTTAAATCGATATTCTGGTTGAAACGGCGCAGTATAACAAACGTGAAGAAAATTAGCGCCGCTCAAGATTGGGAAATTGTGGTAGTACGCTGGCAGGATCTTGATGAATAATGACATCGGCATCGGGAAAGGCTTTAAGCAGTGCGAGTTCAACATTATCTGCGATCGTATGGGCTTGAATTAAACTTAATTCATCATCCAGTTCCAGATGCAGTTGAATGAAAGTAAACATGCCTGAGCGACGTGTGCGAAGGTCATGCATGCCACGTACATCGGTGTGTTGTAATACGACGTGTTCAATTTTACGCCGCTCATCATCAGGAAGTTCACGATCCATCAGCAGTTGAACCGATTCATAACCGATTTTCCAGGCGCTGTGCAGAATGAATCCCGCGATTGCGATCGCAATAATTGAATCAAATACAGGTGACCCCATGCTTGCAAGCAATAAGCTGATAATCACACTACAGTTAATCAAAACATCCATTTTGTAATGCAGGGAATCTGCCTGAATGGCGGTAGAGTTTGTTTTTTTTATGACATGGCGCTGAATGAAAAGCAGAATGAATGTTGCAAAAATAGAAAAAATCATGACGGCGATACCGATGCCAATTGCATCCGGTGTATGAGGATTAAACAGACGACTACCTGCTTCGAGTAACAAAAAGAGTGCTGATCCAGCGATAAATGCAGATTGCCCCAGGCTGGCGAGTGATTCAGCTTTGCCGTGGCCAAAGCGGTGCTGGTCATCCGCGGGTTGCAGGGCATGTTTGATGGCGTACAGGTTCAGAAGGGAGGCTGCTGCATCAAGGCAGGAGTCAATCAATGTAGCTAACAGGCTGACTGAGTCGCTCATCAACCAGGCAATCAATTTTGTCGTAATTAAAAGAAAGGCAATCGATACTGATGCATAGGTTGCCAGTTTTAATAAACGCTTGGTTTCATTGGGTGGGAGTCGGTTTTGCATAAACCTGATTGTACTGCATGCAGAAGCGGTAAATATATACCGCTTCTTGCTTTTTGCTCGTCTCTAAAGTTTAAAGTGACGTTGTAATGAGTGACTGATAATTTCACTTAAAAAAGATAGAAACAGAGTGCCTTGGGTAGCATGGTAGCGATTTTCATCAAAGCTCCCGAGCCCCAGAACACCAAAACAGTGATCAGTGCCTAACGGTAAGAAAACAGCAGACCGGATTTGTTCTGTTTGTTGACCAAATAGCCATTTGAGTATTTCAGGCTTTAATTTTCCACATGAAAATTTTCCTACCTGTAACAGTTCTTCAAAGGTGGTCAGGCTTTCATCCGCTCGATCTATATATTTAATTTCAAGGATCGAGTTTTCGGTGTGCTGGCTACTATTTGAAAATAAATTGAGTGTTACGATATCAGTATTAAAATCAGTTGTCAGGCAGTCATGCAGAGCTGATAGTTGTTTATCAGGTGTTTTTGCATCCAGCAGTTTTAATGTTAATGCCCGGACACGTTGATTAATTTTGTCATTATCATGGGCGATGCCCACCAACTCATTCATCTGTTGTTTCAGTTGTTTAATAGTCTCTTGCTGCACTTTGGCCTGATGTTCAGAAAATGAAGTTGTACCATTTGTATGTCGAGATCGGCTCAGTTGATTAAATAGGTCTGTATGATTGACTAAAAAATCCGGATGAGCCTGTAGATAGTCAATAACAGATTGAGCAGTCAGAGTGCTTGATTGTAAAAATGGTTCTATAGTCATAATTCAATATCACCCTCATAGACGGTATTAGTGGGGCCTGTCATCCATATCGGCTCATTCTCTTCTCCTGTCCAGCATATTTTTAATGTGCCGCCTGGTAGTTCAACAGTCACATCCTGATCAATTACTCCTTGGCGCTGACCGATTGCCACGGCAGCACACGCGCCACTGCCACAAGCCAGTGTTTCACCGCTGCCACGCTCAAAGACACGTAAACGGATATAATTACGTGTCACAACTTCCATAAAGCCCACATTGACCCGGTCAGGAAATTGTGGGTGGGACTCTATCGCCATCCCCAGTTTATGAACTTCAGCTGTAGCAACATCATCCACTTGTAATACTGCGTGAGGATTGCCTAAAGAGACTACTCCAATTTCAATATGCTGGTCTTCCAAGTTCAGAAAATAACGGTCACTGGGGCCTGAGGCTTTAAAAGGAATTTGCTCGGGTTCGAACCTGGCAAGCCCCATGTTGACAGTGACCTGTTCGTCCGCTTCGATATGTAACTTGAGAAGCCCGGATGCGGTACTTACCATAATGTCATTTTTATCAATAAGATGGTGATCTTTGACAAAACGGGCGAAGCAGCGTGCTCCATTGCCACACTGCTCAACTTCACTTCCATCTGCATTAAAAATTCGATAGTGAAAGTCAACATCTATCTGCTGTGAACTTTCAACAAGGAGGAGTTGATCACAACCAATTCCAAAATGACGATCTGCCATGAAGTGGATCTGTTCGGTAGTAAGGCTTATATTTTGATTGATGGCATCAATGACAATAAAGTCATTTCCTAAACCATGCATTTTTGTAAAGTGAATACGCATTCTTAAAATATACTACATTAAGAGAGTCAGCGTGTTTTTATGCCGGATTCCTCTCAATAAGTCAATCTCTTTAAGTCTCTTGTCATGATGCCGATGATGCCTGATAACACCATTACTTTACACAGGACGTGTCATTTTGATCCATGCCTATTTAGAACGCTTAATTGTATGGTCTGCTTTTGCGTTACTTATTTCTGCTTTTTCACATCAATCTGAAGCAAAACCGGTTTCAATAAACAAGGCTACTTTAACGATTGCGATTGAAGGTGATTTTTATCCTCTGACATTTACCAATGAAAAGGGTGAGGCTTCGGGGCTGTTTGTTGACTATTGGCGTTTATGGGGCGAAAAGGTCGGTAAAAAAGTAGCATTTCAGTTAAGTGATAGAGGCGGGGCAATTAGAGCTTTAAAACAGAAGCAGGCAGATATCCATTTTGGCCTTCTTAAAAGCGATGAACGTGGCATCTGGATTGGATATTCAAAGCCTATTTATACGATTCATGCGCGGCTTTTTTATAATGCCAATACTGGTCAATCACCTGAATTAATAAAGCTTGAAGGCCAGCCGGTTGGCGTTATTCGTGGAATTTTTTATGAAGAGTTTATGCGCAAACGTGCACCTGAAGTTAAACGAATACTGTTTTCAGATACAGACGCAATGATATCAGCTCTTTTGGCAGGAGAGATCACAGCGTTTCTGGCTGAAGGCTACACTACATTCAGTGCATTAAACCGTCAGCGCCTTTTTGGGCAGGTTTTAGGAGCGGGGCCGATTGTTTTTTCAGAAAGTCTGCATGCAGCTGTACATAATGATAACAATGAATTACTAGCGCTGCTAAATCAAGGTGTTAGTGAAATTACTCAGGAAGAGTGGCGCACTATTGAGCGTCGTTGGGTTCCATTTCTATCTGATGGGCCTCGTACTGCTGAGAAGGTCACAGTGGCACTCACTGAAAAGGAGCGTGCCTGGATTGCAAATCATCCTGTTATTCGCATGGGTGGAGAGACGGACTGGCCTCCTTTTGATTTTGTTGGTGAAAATGGTGAATGGCAGGGAATGACAGCTGACTATGTTGCGTTACTAAAACAACGTTTAGGTATTAATTTTGAAGTGACAACTGACAGTGTCAGGTCTGAAATATTGACCAAACTGGAGACAAAAGAGCTCGATATGATCGGTGCGATTGTTCAAACCGATGAACGCCAGAAATTTACAAACTTTACTCAACCTTATATCAAACACCCTTATGTGATTTTTGCAAAAAAAGGGAGTATTTACCGTGATATGAATGCCTTGGAAGGTAAAACCCTGGCAGTTGTGAGAGGCTACAGCACTGTAAATACCATCAAGCGTAATTACCCGAATATTCAACTGGTTGAATTTGAAAGTCCGGTTAATGCAATTTGGGCTGTTTCGCAAGGGCGAGCCGATGCCTATGTGGGTAATTTGGCAACAACTTTTTTTTTATTGGAGAAACACTACATTACGAATGTAAATATTGTAGGAGATGGTCCTGAGGAGAGTGTCGAAATAAGAATGGGCATACGCGAAGACTGGCCTGAGCTGGAAAGCATTTTACGCAAAGGTCTGGCATCAATAACACCACAAGAGCATCGTACAATTCAGCAACGTTGGGTCAGCTTTGGCCAAAAAAGTGCTATACCTAAAGTTAAGCTTACTTCTGAAGAAAAGGCGTGGGTAGGTGAACACCCTGTTGTACGTTTTACCGGCGATCCAAACTGGTTACCCTTTGAAGGTTTTACCGATGATGGAGAGTACATTGGCATTATCTCTTCAATTCTTAATTACATTACAGAGCAGACAGGGGTTACATTTCAGCCCGTTCCGAGTGACTCCTGGAATCATGCGGTAAAAATGGCAGTCAACAATAAAGTTGATGTGATTTCAGGCGATTTAGCCGATGAAACAATAAAGAAAACTCACACTTTTTCACACCCCTACCTTGAGCGCCCGCTATCCATTGTTATGCGTACTGAGCAGGAAAACTATATTACTGATTTATTTAGTATCTCTGATAAAAAAATTGCAGTCATCGATGGTTACGGTTACACCTGGGCGCTTAAAGAGAGTTATCCTGAGATCAACTTCATTGAGATTGATAATGTACAAACGGGTTTGATGGGTGTTGTTGAGGGTGACTGGAATGCTTTTATTGCCACAGTTACGCTGAACAACTACCAAATCAATCAAATGGGGCTGGATTTAAAAATCGTTGGCAGTTTGCCTTTAGTGATGCAGGCAGGGATAGCGGTGCGTTCTGATTGGCCAATCTTTTTGGGTATTTTGAATAAGGCAATTGATTCAATGACACCCGCACTGAAATCTCAGTTTGTTGATCAGTGGGTCAAATCAAGGCGAGTCGACCGGATTGACTATACTTTGTTATGGCAAGTGTTGACGATTGCAGGGTTAATTTTAATTTCTGCACTTGTTTGGGGATATATGAACCATCAGCAAAGAATACGCTTGCAATTGAGCCAGGATATACTTAATCAGGCAAAACTGGAAGCCGAAGCTGCAAATCGTTTTAAAAGCGAATTCCTGGCTAATATGAGTCATGAAATTCGTACGCCTATGAATGCGGTTTTAGGCATGACTTATCTGGCTTTGCGCACAGATCTGGATGCCAAGCAGCGAGACTATCTACAAAAAATCCAGACAGCATCGAATAATTTACTGGGTGTCATTAACGATATTCTTGATTTTTCGAAAATCGAAGCTGGAAAAATGGTTCTGGAAAATCACAATTTTTCGATGGATCTTGTATTGGAAGATCTATCAAACCTGGCCTCATTAAAAGCGGAAGAAAAAGGTTTGGAGCTGATTTTTATCGTGGAAAAAAATGTGCCCGATGCCCTGGTTGGAGATTCTCTGCGACTGGGACAAGTTCTGATTAATCTTGTTAATAATGCCATAAAATTTACGGAAGAGGGGAGTATTTCTGTTTCTGTAAAACAGATCAAGGCCGATGAACATATGAACTTGCTCGAATTTAAAGTTGAAGATACAGGAATTGGTATAAGCGCTGATGTGTTACCTAAACTTTTCCACTCTTTTTCCCAGGCTGATAGTTCCACAACGCGTCAATACGGTGGAACAGGGTTAGGTTTGGCGATCAGTAAACAGTTGGTCACGATGATGGGTGGGGATATCAGGGTTATTAGCGAAGAGGGTAAAGGTAGCACTTTTATTTTTACGGTGAATTTAGGTTGCCAGTTTGGTTGTCATTTGAATCAAAAAGCAAAAGCACGCAAAGTGATTGAGTTTCAAGGAAAGCGTGTATTAGTCGTTGATGATAATGTGATGGCTCAGCGCGCTGTAAGAGAGATGTTAGAGTCATTCTCTTTTGAAGTCGAGTGTGTGAGCTCAGGGCCAGCTGCTATTAATGAAGTTAAGAGAGCGGCAGATGATGCCCCCTATGATCTTGTATTACTCGATTGGAAAATGCTAGGCATGGATGGCATTGAAACAGCGCGCCGTATTCATAAGCTCACCCAATTGCACAAACCACCCATGATTATTATGGTGACCGCGTACAGCCGTGAAGAGGTGATGCAAGCCGCCCAGGAAGCCGATCTGGATGCATATTTGATCAAACCTGTAACTCCGTCAATGCTGTTCGACAGCATTATAGATATTTTAGGCAGCGATTCAGGTGACAGAAATACTGGCAAAGATCAGCAGGTTTCAGAAGATAAAATCAGGGCGACTTTAGGGGGCATTAAAGTATTGTTGGCTGAAGATAATGCGATTAACCAGCAAGTGGCGATGGAACTGTTGAGCAATGTCGGTTTGGTTGTCGATGTTGTTGAAAATGGTCATGAAGCAGTGGCAGCGGTTAAAGAGAGTGAGTATGCATTGGTATTGATGGATCTTCAGATGCCTCTTATGGATGGTTATAAAGCCACCTCATCTATCCGCAAGGATAGTCGTTTTGATCAGTTGCCTATTATTGCTATGACAGCTAATGCCATGGCAGGTGATAGAGAAAAATGTCTGGAAGCCGGAATGAATGACCATATTCCAAAACCTATTGACCCTGAAGTACTTTATAACACACTGCAACAGTGGCTCAACACCGATATAAAACCGGTAAAAATCGACAAAAACCAAAGTAATAGTGGTGAGGTGATATTGCCAGAGGATTGTTCGATATTAAAAGTATCGGTGGGGTTATCTCGTATCGGTGGAAATAGAAAATTATTGCAAAAGCTGCTCAGAGAGTTTTATACAGACCACCATGAAGATGAGAAAAAAATTGATCAGGCTTTACAGCAAAATAACCTGGAATTAGCTCGTCGTCTGGTGCATACGGTCAAAGGTGTGGCTGGTAGTATTGGAGCATCTTCGTTACAAATGGTGGCCGCTGATTTTGAAAAAGCGATCAAGGAGGATAAAAGCTCTGAATACACTATGTTATGCAGCCAGTTTTCAGAGGCATTCAATGATGTTATGAATCTGTTGTCAACTGTTTCAGAGCCTGCTGAAGAGTGCTCTGAAAGCACGAAAATGATGCTGAGTCATGATGTATCGAGGTATTTAAAGGAACTCAAAAAACTTCTGGATGAGAATAATGGCGATGCAATTGAGCGCCTGAATAAACTCAAGCCTTATCTGGAGCAAGTCGATTTAAAAGAGCAGGCACAAAAACTCGAACGGCTTATAGAAGATTATGAGCTTGATGATGCAAGTATAGCTTTGAATAAATTAGTTCAATCCTTGAATATGGAACTGGTGACGGATCATGAGTGATAAAAGCAGCATATTGGTAGTGGATGATGAACGTTTTAATATCAATGTTGTAGTGAGCCTTTTAAAAGATGATTATACGATGTTGGTAGCTAAAAGTGGTGAAAAAGCATTAGAAATTGCAACTTCTGATAAAGCCCCCGATCTAATTTTACTCGATATTATGATGCCTGGAATGGATGGTTATGAGGTGTGTCGGCAACTTAAAGTTGATAAAAAGAGTTCTGATATTCCTGTTATTTTTCTGACAGCAAAAAGTGAAGTCGATGATGAAGCTTATGGTTTTGATGTCGGGGCTGCAGATTATATTACCAAACCATTCAGTGCGCCGATTGTAAAAGCGCGTGTAAAAACACACCTGGCATTACATCAGGCCCAGCAAGCTCTGGCTAATCAAAATGTTATTCTGGAGAAAAAAGTTGCAGAGCGAACCAAGGAGCTTGTTCGCATTCAGGATGCCGCTATCTACAGTATGGCATCATTAGCAGAAACAAGGGATAACGAAACGGGTTACCATTTACGTCGAACTCAATATTACATTAAGGCTTTAGCTGAACATTTGAGGGATCACCCAAAATTTTGTGATGAGCTTAATGATGAAACAATTGACCTTATCTTTAGATCTGCACCATTACATGACATTGGAAAAGTAGGCGTACCTGATCGAATTCTATTAAAACCCGACAAGCTTTCCGGTGAAGAGTGGAAGGAGATGAAAAAGCATGCAGAGTATGGTTATGAAGCGATTGTTCGTGCGGAAAAACAGCTGGGAACGACCTCTTTTTTGCGCTATGCCCGTGATATTGCACACACCCACCATGAGAAGTGGGATGGTACCGGATACCCCGATGGGTTGGCGAATAAGGATATTTCATTAGCTGGACGCTTGATGGCACTTGCTGATGTTTATGATGCGTTAGTTTGTCGACGAGTCTATAAAGAGGCAATACCACACGAAAAGGCAGCTCAGATTATTCTTGAGGGCAGGGGTACCCATTTTGACCCGGATATTGTGGATGCTTTTCTTGAGCTTCAGGATGAATTTGTAGCGATTGCTGATAAGTATTCAGATGCCAGTGTAAAAAAAGAAAAATTTGAGTCGGAGATGGCATGAAAAGTGTTGACTTTTACAAAAAACCCACAGGTTTTAATTTTAAATTAAATGAGTGCTTTATCAATCCATAAAATATAAAAAGTGTCAATACTTTAAGTTGAAATAATGTAACTTCTTGAAATTATTAAAATAAATAATGGTTGTGTATTTTTTGATCATTTTGATAAAAAGTGAGACGTAGTACCGTTTTTCATCTTTTTCCAAGGATTCATCCACAAGGTTATCCACAGCTTCTGTGAATAAATAGTGAAAGCCCTTATAGTGTCACATTTTGTGTTGATTTCTGACTTTTTTAGTCATGTTTAAATCATTGTATAATGGTATTTAACAACCGATTTTTTAAGGAGTGAGTATGGAGTCAGATACTTTTAATATGGAAGAAGAAAAGGTTGCTTGTCGGCAGTTTATTGAAGAGTTCTCTTCTGTATTAATGGCAACTGTAGATTGTCATGGAAAGCCGGAAGTCAGTTATGCTCCTTATGTAAAATATGAAGATGATTATTTTGTATTGATCAGTGAGTTGGCTGCGCATACAAAAAATCTGACTGAAACTGGTAACGTAAGTCTGTTATTTATTGAAAACGAGTGTGATGCTAAAAATATTTTTGCGAGAAAACGGGCCAGTTTCCAATGTCACGCATACCGATTAGATACAAAGAGTGAAGCTTATAATTCAGTGATAACTGTTTTTTCCAAGAAATTTGGAAAAGTGATTGAATTATTGAAAACTTTAAAAGATTTTCATTTGTATCGTTTGTCGCCGCAACAAGGACGATATGTGGCCGGGTTTGGTCGCACCTTTATCATAAAAGATGGAGGGGAATTTGAGGCAATTAAAGCGGATAAAGAATAACATGTAAATAATATACAGATTGTAGAGTGGGCTATGAATCGTTAGAATTGAATAAATATTTATGGAGACCAAATTATTATGGGTTTTAGTGGAATCAGTATCTGGCAGCTATTAATCATTCTCGTGATTGTTGTGCTCATTTTTGGTACAAAGCGCCTAAAAGGTATGGGAACAGATATTGGAGGATTTATAAAAGGTTTTCGTAGCGCAATGTCAGGTGATAGTGATGATGATAAAAACAGGCCAGTCAGTAATGGTGAAAAAAAATTGCCAAATGAAAGTAAAAACTCTTCAGTGATCAATGAAAGCGCTGAGAAAAATAAAGATGAATCTCTGGCAACTACACGAGATAAATAGAATACGCAGTTACAAAAGGGCAATCACTGAGGATTGTCCCTATGGAATTGACTGTTGCGGTTTACCTGAATAGTACCCTTGAATATAGTCAATGCCATACTCTTTAAGCAAATCAAATGTCTCCTGGTCTGTAACAAACTCTGCAACAGTCGTTTTATTTAATGTTTTTGCAATTTCAATCATTGCTCGGACAAGTGTTTGATCTATTGGGCTGTTGGTCAGGTTTGTAATGAATGCGCCATCAATCTTTAAGCAATCAACTACAAAGTGTTTTAAATAGCTAAAAGAGTTGAAGCCTGCTCCAAAATCATCGAGTGCAAATCTACAACCAAGCTCTCTTAGTTGATTAACCATCTCTTGTGACTTTTCAAAATTATCAATCGCTGCTGTTTCTGTGATTTCAAAAGTAATACGTTCAGGGTTGATGCCCGTTTGTTGTATTTTGCGTTGAACCAATGGCACAAGAGCCGGGTTAAGAAATGAGTGCGTAGAAAGGTTAATATTTAGTGAAATTGGTACACATGCCTTGGTGTGTGAATTTAATATATTGAATGCATTTTCAATCACCCATAAATCAATATCGTGAATCAGTCCCATGCGTTCTGCAATAGGTATGAAGTTGTCTGGGCTGATGAATTTTCCGTTATTATCACGTAGTCGGATCAGAGCTTCATATCGTGTTACTTTATTGCTTTTAACCTCTAGCACAGGCTGAAAAAAAAGTTGAAATTGATTTTTTTCTAAAGCGTCTTTAATGATTGGAACCCAATAGTTCGTGCTTTTGAATTGGGCAATTTGACTATCTTTTTCACTATAAGTATGAATTTTGTGTGGAGTGCTTTGTCTGGCAGCGCAGCACGCTTGCTCGGCACGAGATAAAATATTACCAGGGGTACTGGCATTCCAGGGTTGTATGAGTGCGATACCAATACGAGCAATGACTCTGTATCGTTGCTCATGATGTTCAACCGAAATTTCCGAGATCTCTTTATAGAGTGACTTTGCAATATCGGATATTTGCTGTTTTGATGTGTTTTCAATTAAGGCTGCATATTCATCCGGGCCAACACGAGCAAGTTCTTTTGATCTCACTCCTAACCGTTTTTTTAATACGTTGGCGATACTGATCAATATTTGATTGCCAGTATCATATCCAGCGGTATCGTTGATGACTTTAAATTGCTCCAGATTTAAGTGAAGCAATGCATGGTTCGTATTATTTTTTCGACAATTATGAATGGAGTGCGTCAGTGACTCTTCCAGGTGCTGGCGATTAGCAAGCCCTGTCAGGTGGTCATGACCGGTGACAAATTTAAGGCGCTGCTCAATATCACGTCGCTCTGAAAATTCAGATTTAAGCTCTTCTTCACGAAGCTTTCTTAAATCACGCTCTTTTTTAAGGGTTAGTGTTGATATAAGGCGTGGTGTGAGTTCACGACGGCGAATGGGTTTAAAAATAACATCTATAGCTCCCGCATCAATGCCATTATTAGCTATTTTATCAGGCCACATGTTGGCTGCGGTAATGATAATGACAGGGATATCTTTCCATGCCTGTGTTTCACGGAGTGCATCACACACCTGGTAACCATCCATCCCGGGCATCATTGCATCAAGCAAAATCAAATCAATATTACACTCGCCTTTATGTGTATGGTGCTTTAGGTGCTCTAAAGTTTCTTCACCACATAAAGCGGATGTTGTGTTCGTGAATCCACTGCGTTGTAACATGGCTTGCAGCAGTTCAACATTTTCAGGGATATCATCGACAATCATGATATGCATATTATGCACATTGTCACTTTGTATGGATGCACCTGCCAGATCCTCTACAGGAAATAGCATTGCATCATCCAGAGGGAGTGGTATTGTGAACTGTTCGGCCTGTACCGGGGTTGATCCGAGTATTGTCATCCTTGTTACTCTTCCTTATGTGTTTTCAACAAATTCCGTTCGTTGAAGGTAGATTTATTCTACAGGTTTATCGGGTACTCAACAATCTTTAAAGTTTAAGTTCTTTTACATAAATTTCCAGTTGATCAAGTAGTGATTGCTGTGCAGTTGTGAGGTCTCTCTCTTTCCGGAGAGTTTCGATATTTTTATGAAATTCATCTAAAGTCAACTTACCTTTTTCAGAGCGAAGCAGGTGTTCAGTACGGTATTTATTCCAGTCAGACTCTTCTTGACGCGACAAACTTTCCGGATAGTTTCTGGCTCGGTACCGAAATAACATTTCAGGAAGTCTGGCATCATTGAATACAGGGGTAAATTTTGCAAGTTGCTCCGGTGTCATGGTATGGATTGTTTCCATTTTTCTTTTATCGGCACTTTCAAAAAATGCGCCACCGTAGAGTAATGTATCCGGGTCAGTTTTCTCTTCAAACTGTGTTATTGAAAATACCTGTTGAATTTTTTTCTGCAAACCAGGTACTTTTTGAATCCGTTTATGATGATCAAGGCAGGTCGGAATATCAATTTGAAAGCGCTTTTTTGATTCAGTATTCAGTGTCTTTACAGGAACAATAACAGGACATTTGTTTAGGTGCACGGTTTTCAATGGAATACGCTCTATCCCTTCAGGTAATTCCTGGAGTGGGGTAAACAGTCTCGTCTGAATCTCTTCTGCACTGAGCTCAAATAAAGGTCTGGGGTCATAGCGTAGATCAAAGACAATGACTCCATTTTTATTGGTAGGGTGTAATGCGATCGGTATGATAACGGCTATATTACCAAATTCCGCAGGATACATACCTGATATATGTAACACTGGAGTTTGTGTTTGCATGTTTAGCAGTGCAGCACTTTTATGCTTTGTTCGGTTTTGATAAACGTAGTCATAAAGTTTCGGTTGCTTATCTTTTATCAATTTGGCCACTGCAATTGTCGCATAAACATCGGAGAGTGCATCATGTGCGGCATCATGATTGATGCCATTTGCAACAGTAAGGTCTTCCAGTTTTATGCTGGGGCGACCATCACTGTGTGTTGGCCAGTGAATTCCTTGAGGTCTCAGTGCTCGTGTGAGACGAACCATGTCGATAATATCCCAGCGGGAATTTCCATTTTTCCACTCTCTGGCATAAGGATCGAGCAGATTTCGATAGAGTGTGTGGCGGGTGAATTCATCATCAAATCGAATATTGTTATATCCGGTTACGCAAGTATTGGCTTGTGAAAATTCATGATTGATCTGTTTTATAAATTCAGTTTCTGGAACTCCTTTGTCGAGTGCTATCTGTGGTGTGATGCCTGTAATCAGACAGGCTTCGGGGTTGGGTAGCATGTCGTTGGCAGGTTTACAGTAAAGATTGAGCGGTTTACCTATAACATTAAGGTTTTCATCTGTACGGATTCCTGCAAATTGAGAAATTCGATCATAGACTGGGTTAATACCGAAAGTTTCATAATCATACCAATAAATGGTTTTGGCTTTTGGATTCATCTCGGTGTATCTTCTTGGATTAAATTCATTTATGGGATCTATAATATGGGAAATTGTCTTTTTTGCAAAATGGTAGCGGGTGATATTAAGCCCGATATTGTTTATGAGGATGATACTGTTTTGGCATTTCGAGATTTGAATCCACAAGCACCTGTGCATATATTGGTAATACCTAAAAAGCATATCGCTACTATTAACGATATGAGTCATGAAGATGAAGTGTTAATTGGTAAGCTATATATGGCGGCAACAAAAATCACGAATCAGGAAGGTATTGCTGAAAGTGGTTATCGTGCGGTTATTAACTGTAATAGAGAGGGCGGTCAGGAGGTTTTTCATATTCATCTGCATATTCTCGGTGGCCGTTCAATGACTTGGCCACCAGGTTAAATGCTCAACAAGGCTATGCCTTTTATGACCTTATTGAATATAAATAACTTTCAGCTTTATCCAATGCAGATGGTGTGCCGTAAAGTGTGAGTACATCTCCTGAAAATATGACTGTATCAGGCGACGGATCTGGAATACGTTGATCCTTATGTTGCAATACAGAAATACAGACATTTAGCTGATCCAGTTTTAAATTAGCAATACGTTGCCCTGCAACGGCTAAACCTTCAGGCAGTTCTATCGCTCGTAATTGCTCTATTTCTCCACCACTGCTAAGAATGGTAGTAGCATCTTCACCAGGGAAAAGTTGGTGAAGAACGGTATAGCGATTTTTTCTTATAGTACGAATTTTATGTAGAACGCGTGATACAGGTATTTTAAGCATCAAAAGTAGGTGGGATGAGATCATAAGGCTTGCTTCCATTGTTTCAGGAATAATCTCTGTTGCTCCTGCTTTTTGCAAGGCTTCCAGATGAGCGTCATCTGCTGTGCGTACTAAAATAGGAATTGATATATTGACCTGGCGAACTTTGTGAATAATTTTTAGTGCGATATTAAAGTCATCAACACTAATAACGAGTGCAGCAGCTTTCATTAAACCAACGGCTTCAAGTAGATGTAAATTAGCTGAGTCGCCATATGTGACGGGTTCTTTGGCTTTAATCGCATTTTGAACCAGGGTTGGATCGAGATCCATGGCAACATAAGGAATTTTTTCACTCTCCAGGATTCGTGCAATATTTTGTCCAATACGACCATAACCACAAATAATGACATGGTTTTCAACACCGTGAGTGGTATCGATCGCTTGCTCTTCGATTGCATGACGGCTTAATGCAGTTGCATCAGGCAAAATCTTTTTAGCCAGTAAACCGTTATAACGAATAAGAAAGGGTGTAACAGCCATGCTTATAAGCAATGCAGCCAGTACAATCTGACCGTAATTGGATGGAAATATATCGCTGGCAAGTGCCAGTGTTAAAATTGCAAAGCCAAACTCCCCTCCATGAGCCAATACCAGCCCCGTTCTGAGTGATACAGCAGAATCCCATTTAAATAATCGACACAGGGCTGTAATAAGTATAGCTTTAAGTAATACCAGGCCAGCCACCAGGAGTAACACCCAAAACCATATTTCAGGCAAGAGTTTGACGTTAAACAGCATTCCGATGGTGATAAAGAAAAGGGCAAGTAATATATCACGAAAAGGTCTTATTTCAGCTTCTATTTGATGGCGAAATTCTGTTTCGCCCAGCATCATACCTGCTACAAATGCTCCTAGAGCTAATGATAACCCCAATTGACTGGTCAACCACGCTGCACTTATCGCTACGAGCAGTGCTGTTAAGGTAAAGAGTTCAGCAGAGCGGTGTTTTGCGACACCACGGAATAAGGGAGGCAACAGCCAGTGGCCGACTGCAAAAATGACTGCAAGAGCCAAAATTCCTTTGCCGGTTGCCATTAAAAGGGCATTCATTGGGGTATCTTCAGTTGCGCCTGAAAGCATTGCAGCGAGAATCAGGAAGGGGATGACCATAACATCCTGAAACAGAAGAATACCCACGGCATTACGTCCGTGACGGGTATGCAGTTCGGCTTGATCGGTCAGTTGACGAATGACCAGCGCAGTTGACGACATAGCAATAATACCACCAAGTAATATGGCACTACTCAGTGGCAAACCTAAATAAGTTGCGATACCAGCAGTGATGGCCGTGCTAAATAGCACTTGAGTACCACCTAAACCCAATACGCTGCTTTTCATACGTATGAGTTGCGGTAAAGAGAACTCCAGGCCAATAGTGAATAACAGAAAGACAACCCCAAACTCTGCCAGTTCTCGGGTATGTTCTGTGTCATGAATCAGAGCAAGTCCGTAGGGTCCAACGACCACTCCAACAGTCAAATAACCTAAAATAGCGGGTATATTCAGGCGTAAACACAAAATAACAACACCAACCGCAACAGCAAACAGGATGAGTATTTCGTTTAAATAACTGTAGTCCATATATTATTTTTACAAAATCCGTAATGAAAAGTGGGAGACTTATGCCGCCACAGAAAAGAGTAGCATAGTTATTGTTGGTTTTTATATGGCATTGTGATCATGCTCTCGTTTTATTGATGCAAATTGTACGATAGTGTCGAGATACTATGTATTCATGATAATTCAGGAGGTTTAATTATGAAATGGTTAGGTGTTGTTGGTTTGTTGGTTTTTGTTCCAAATGTTCAAGCTGCTCTTATGTATAGCGAAGGTTTTGAAACGGGTGCAGTAAAAGTAAGAGAGACTGCAACCTGTAGTAATAAAGATCGTAATCTTGTTCCCCAAACTCAATTCGTACGCAGTGGGAAATATTCTATGCTGATGAAAAAGGATGCAAACGAAAATGTGCGTTGTGAAATCATACCTGGACGCTCATATCCAAGGTCTGGGGACTTTATGTGGGGCAAAGAATATTGGGCTGGCTTTAGTTTTCTAATTCCGGCAAATGAAAAAAACACTGGCTGGGGAATCTTTCACCAGCATCACTCGGCCATGGCTCAAACTGGATATTGTGAGCATACGGGGGGGAACGGTTTTACTTTGATTAGAAGCAAAGACGGTAAAAGTTTTGATATACGCTTAACCCCATCATGGGCGCTCAACAAGAAAAGTGGTCCGAGTGCTGGTGCGAATACGGATCTTGCTTATAGCTTTCCTTTTGAGACAAACAAATGGTTTGACGTTGTGATGAATTTTAAGTATTCAGATAAAAGTGATGGATTTTGGAAAATATGGGTTAATGGTAAGCAGGTTGTTAATAGGACAGGGTCGAATGTCAATATCTGGACATCATGTGGTACTCTTAAAAAACGTTGGTACGCTCAATTATATGGTACATACGTCGGAATAAAGAGTGCGGGTGCAATTATTTATGATGAAGTGAAAAATGGTGATGCCAATTCCAGTTATGCAGAAGTTTCACCTGGAGGGCGAAGTGCTACATCTGGCTCCATTCCAGTCACCAATACTCCACCTAAAACTCCCCCTAGATCACTCAATCAACCAAAAGAACCTACTATTCCTCAAAGCATCAATATTGAAATAAACTAAGGAACGGTCACGAAAATTAGGAAACTTATTCCGTGCTCGTTCTAAGTGTAAATTTGACTCGCTAAAACCGCCATTGAGCCATTCGGTGGCGGTATCATTAATACTTATTTAAACCCACTGTTTTTTACTTTTTGTGAAAAAACACAAAAATCTTTTGTGTACTCGTTTAAAACAAAATCATTAATAAATTGAGTGAACTTTCGATAATTTTTTATATCGTAAAGTCGAGATTTGCATTGAAGCTAAAAACAGAGTGGATTCATCGTCATGATAAGAACTAACAAGCTCACTCGCAGTTATGGGGATTTTACTGCTGTGGACAGTGTGTCGTTTAACATCAAGCAAGGAGAAATTGTCGGTCTGCTTGGACATAATGGTGCGGGTAAAACCACTATTATGAAAATGCTGACAGGCTATTTAGAGCCTGATTCCGGTACCATTGAAATTGATGGTCTGGATATCAGCCAGCAACAGCGGGCTGTACAACAGAAAATTGGTTACTTGCCGGAAAACTGTCCGGTTTATTCAGAAATGACCATCATTGATTATCTGAATTATGCGGCAGGGTTGCACGGTATTGCAGAAACATCACGTTCACAAGCGGTTCTCAAAGCGATTAGTCGTACTGAGCTGAATGAAAAAGCAACACAGCCTATCTCCACACTTTCACGTGGTTATCGTCAACGCGTTGGTGTCGCGCAGGCCATTCTTCACGAACCCCAGATTTTGATTCTTGATGAACCCACAAATGGTCTCGATCCTTCTCAAATTCAGCACATGCGTGCACTTATTAAAGAGTTAGCTGAAAATTCAACGGTTATTTTATCGACACATATATTGCACGAAGTTCAAGCAATTTGTGACCGGGCTATTATTATTCGTAACGGTAAAAAAGTATTGGATTCGCGTTTGGATGAGTTGCAGACGATGTCACATCGCTTATTAATTGCTGTGAATACAGACCGCGATAAAACGAACAGGCTGTTTGATTCAATTGATGCTGTAACCGGTGTTGAATATTTACATAGTGAAGCAGAGCAATATCATTATGCTTTACGAATCAATAATACAGAAGAGTCTTTGAATGTTGCTTCTATGGTCTCTAAAACAATTATTGAGCAGGGGGTGGAACTCTATATGCTGAAACCTGAACGGTATGATCTGGAGACTGTATTTCAGGATATTAATCAAGTGAAGGAGGGGGGGAAAGCTCATGCATAATATTAAAAATGTCGCCCGTAAAGAGTTTGCTTCATTCTTTTCAACACCTGCGGCATTCATCTTTTTTGGTGCTTTTTTGGTCGTGAACCTGTTTGTTTTTTTCTGGGTCGAGACCTTCTTCTCCCGAAATATTGCTGATATGCGTCCACTATTTCAGTGGATGCCTGTTTTACTGATCTTTCTGGTTGCAGCGCTTACGATGCGCATGTGGAGTGAAGAGCGGCGCGGAGGCACATTGGAGTTTTTACTGACTGCCCCTGTAAGTACGCTTGATTATGTATTGGGCAAATTTTTGGCCTGTATGGCACTGGTTGTCGTGGCACTTTTGTTGACGTTGCCACTGCCTGTGACGGTCTCTTTTCTAGGGCCGCTTGATTGGGGGCCGGTATTGGGTGCTTATCTTGCGACACTATTTTTGGCTGCTGCTTATACGGCAATCGGGCTGTTTGTGAGTGCACGCAGTGAAAATCAGATTGTCAGCCTGATTGTGACGGTATTGATTTGCAGCTTTTTTTATCTGTTGGGCTCGGAAGGTTTGACTTCACTGTTTGGCAATCAGGTCGGAGAGTATTTGAAGTTGTTAGGCTCTGGATCGCGCTTTGAATCGATCACTCGTGGCGTTATTGATTTACGTGATCTCTATTATTACATAAGCATTGTGGGTATTTTTTTGACACTGAACGTATTTGCGTTGGAAAAAATACGCTGGGCAGGGCAGAAAGGCCAACCAAATCATACGCGCTGGAAAGTTCTTACCGGGCTGTTTATTGCTAATTTTCTGGCAGGAAACATCTGGTTACAGCAGATAAATTCAGCGCGCGTTGATATCACACAAGGTCAGGTTTATTCCATATCAGATGCCACGAAAAGCTATCTGAATCAACTTCGTGAACCATTACTGATTCGTGGTTATTTTAGCGCTCAAACACATCCGTTGCTTGCACCATTAGTGCCCCAGCTGCGTGACCTTATTGAAGAGTATTCAGTCGCAGGAGAGGGTAAAATCCGGGTTGAATTTATTGATCCGCTAGAAAATCCGGAGCTGGAACAAGAAGCCGGAGAAAAATATGGAATTCGCCCTGAACCCTTGCAAACAGCGAGCAAATATCAGGCGGGTATCGTTAACTCGTACTTTGATATTTTGGTTCAATATGGCGATCAATACGAAACGCTGAGTTTTCGTGATCTGATTGATGTCAAAGTGCATAATGAGATGGAGCTGGAAGTGGCTCTGCGTAATCCCGAATACGATATTACGCGTGCGATTAAAAAAGTGCTCTATGGCTATCAGGGGGCAGGAAATTTGTTTGCGAATATTGCATCGCCCGTTCAGTTTCAAGGTTATATTTCACCGGACGACACATTGCCAGAGCCCTTAATTGAACTTCGTAAAAAGCTCCTGAATGTGCTTTCGAAACTTGAAGCATCATCTGATGGTAAATTGAATATCAACTTTGATGACCCTGAAGCGAATGGAGGCGCGTTAGCACAACAACTGGAAGCCCAGTATGGTTTTCGTCCGATGGCCATTGATCTATTTAACCCCGATTCATTCTGGTTTTATATGACGCTGGAAAGTGGTGGTAAAGTGGTGCAGGTACCACTGCCTGAGGGGCTTGACGAAGGTGGTATGGAGCGGGCGCTGGAAGCCAGTTTAAAACATTTTGCCAGTGGCTTTCTTAAAACCGTTGCGATCAATGCTCCAGAAGCGGTGAATCCAATGATGGCACAATTTGGTATGGCTCAGGGCAGCAATAAACGCTTCGAGCAATTAACTCTGCCTTTGCAGGGCAATTCAACACTGGATCACACTGACCTTAAATCAGGGCAGGTCTCTGAATCTGCTGATCTGTTGCTTATGCTGTCTCCCGAACAGATGGATGAAAAGCAGCTATTTGCAGTGGATCAGTTCTTGATGAAGGGCGGTACGGTGATACTGGCAGCCTCACCTTTTGATATCAAAATGGAGGGCGTTATTTCTGCTGTGCCTAATGATTCAAAGGTGATTGAATGGTTAAAGCATCATGGAATTGATCTGAAAAAACAGATGGTTCTTGATCCTCAAAACAGTGCATTCCCAATTCCAGTACAACGCAATCTGGGCGGCTTCATGGTTCAGGAGATACAGATGGTGAATTACCCCTATTTTGTGGATATTCGTGACGATGGAATGAATAGTCAAAGTGATTTAACAGCGGGGATTCCTCAAGTGACGATGAACTGGCCATCACCGATCGAACTGAATGATGAAAAAAACAGTTCACGGCAGGTAACGCGTCTGTTAGAGAGTACCGATGATGCATGGGCATCGGATTCACTGGATATTCAGCCTGACTTTGAGACTTATCCTGAAATGGGGTTTGCTGTAGGCAGTGAGAAAGGAAAACAGCTGTTGGCAGTGGCTGTTGAAGGTCAGTTTGAATCCTATTTTAAAGGCCAGCCTTCACCGTTGCTTGGCAGTGATGACTCAAATGAAGAGGGGTCAGAGCCGGTTGTTGTCGGAAGTGTGATCGAAAAGTCGCCAGAATCGGCCCGTATTATTCTATTTTCATCCAGCACTTTTGTAACCGATGAAATGCTGGATCTGGCCATGAATACAACGCGTACGCCTTATGTTAATACCATTCAGTTAATGGAAAATGCGATTGACTGGTCGCTGGAAGATCGGGGGTTACTCTCAATTCGCAGTCGTGGCCACTTTGCCCGTATTCTGGACCCTATAGAGAAAGAGACACAGGTCTATTGGGAATATTTGAACTATGCTGCCGCGCTCGCTGGTCTGCTTGTTGTTTATCTTCTGTACTGGCGATCACGCCGACGTTTGACGGCGAGTTATCAGCAATTATTAAGCGGCGAGGAGGTTAAATAATGAATCGTATCGTGACTGTTCTTGTGACTTTATTAGTGGCACAAGGCGCATTAGCGCTCTTTCTTAATATGACGGGTGACGATTATAGCGCCTATCAACCTGAAGAGAAATTATTAACTGTCGATCTGAAAACAGTGAATGCCATTACGATTGAGGATGCAGATAAAACCCTCCGTCTGGAAAAATCCGAGAAGCAGTGGCAATTGCCCGCACTGGCAAATTTTCCAGTGTCAGAAATCAAGTTCGAGCAGGTTTTAGGTAAACTGAATCAACTTGAAAAAGGTTGGCCAAGTGCGAAAACTGAAGAAGCGGCGGAACGCTTTAAAGTGTCGACAAAACAGTTTGAGCGAAAACTGACGCTATACAAAGGCGAAAAAGCTGTTCAAATCCTCTTCATTGGAACATCCCCCGGTTTTCGTAAAGTGCATGTACGTATTGATGGTGATAACAATATCTATACGGTTGAATTCAGTGCGTTTGAATTAAGTGCCAATGCCAATGATTGGGCCAATCAAAGCCTGTTACATATCTCTGAAAATGAGCTGATTAAGGCAGAGTTTCCATCATTTACATTAAAGCGTGAAGGTGACATTTTTATTGTTGAAAATCTTAAAGAGAATGAGGTGACTGTCCAGCAAGAAGCCCGAGCATTAGCACAAAAGTCAGAAAGAATTAATTATCTGCAAGTGTTGGGTGATGAAGAAAAAGAGTCATACAACCAGTCAGTTCCAGAGTTTGCTTATATCCTTCATTTAAAAGATGGCGAGCAATTAACATATAGCTTTTCAAAACCGGAGGGATGGGAAGATTATGTACTGAAACGTTCTGATCTAGACTATTTTTTCAAAGTAAGTAGCGAGACTGTTAAGCAGATTAAAGAAGTGGGACGTGAACAATTGGTGACAATAAAAGAAGAGCAGTCAGAGTCTAATTCAGTTGAATCAACTCAGAGAAGTGCCGATAAATTGGGTGATTAGAGATTGTTTTAACTGAGCAGTTACAAATTGTTAAGGATGACAATAATGCCTGCAGAGCTTGATGAAAAAACGCAAATAGAAAAATGGAAAGATAAATATTACGACAGCCTGGATCAACTGGAGGCGAAAGAAGCCACATATCAAAAAGTGGAAGAGACTTTACGGAGTGCATTATCACATTTGTGTATTGCAGCCATGGGAGTGGCTCCCGAAGTTGATCAACGGCTAAAAATGTTACGCGATGATATTCGTAACGGTGATGATGGCGATGCACTAAAAGCTTCCATAAAAAAAATTATCGACATCATTGATCATCTCGAAGAAAAGCAGTCTGGTGCGACAGAGCCATCGTCAACTTCTAATATTCTGAGTATCAATGAAGTATTACTGCAACTGCTGGAGCGGTTGGAGGTCTCGGCAGAGTCAACGGATTTAATCAATGATTTGAAAATACGCCTAGAGCAGGAGGTTGATACTGATACATGGCCCTCATTGATCGTTGATATTGCTGAAGCCATTTCAGGTTTACGAAAAAAAGCTCAGGAAGAGATTAAAGATGTTGCAGAATTTCTTTCCCAATTAACAACGCGTTTACAAGAGCTGGAAGAGTATTTTCAGGTGGAAAAAATAGAGCATAAAAGTTCACTTGAAGATAGTCTGGCATTAAATAAAGAGGTGCAATCCCAGGTCAGAGGGATTGGTAGTCGTGTTAAGGAAGCAGCTGATCTTGATCAGGTTAAATTGTTGATACAAGAGCGTATGGAAACAATATCATCTAGTCTGGAGCAGTTTATTAAGCATGAAGAGCAGCGTAATAATGATGCTAATAAGAGAGCAGCAATTCTGTCTGATCGTTTAAAAACATTAGAGCTGGAGTCTGCTCAGCTTAGAGTCAGCATTCATAAAGAGCGTGAAGCCGCATTAAAAGATACGCTCACAGGCCTCTTCAATCGCATGGCATATGATGAGCGGATGGAGCATGAGTATTTACGATGGCAGCGCTATCAAACCCCATTGTCAATGTTAATAGCTGATGTTGATTTTTTTAAAAAAATTAATGACACCTTTGGCCACAAAGCGGGGGATAAAGTGCTTCAGGTGATTGCAGAAAAAATGGAAGAGAGCGTTCGTGGAACAGATATGGTAGCACGTTATGGCGGTGAAGAGTTTGTTGTCATTATGCCAAATACCGCTACTGATAATGCGATGGCTGTTGCGAATAAATTACGTACGGAAATTGAAAAATTACAGTTTCATTATAAAAGTGATCCCGTCAATATCACTATATCTTGTGGGGTTTCAGAATTTAGTCAGGATGATCGGCCTGATGATGTTTTTGAACGAGCTGATCAGGCGCTTTATGATGCAAAAAACAGTGGTCGAAATTGCTGTGTATCGAAATGAAATATAGAGTAATTACAGTGGTCGGCTGGCCAGCAATATGATAACAATGATGGCTAAGATGAATGAAATACTTTGCCAGAAAGCCACTGGATTACGCTCCATTAACGGTGGCCTTGTTTTACTTAAAAACTCTTTGCTGGGATAGCGAAGATCATAAACAAACTCCGATAACGCGTTGTATCGTTTGTTCGGATCAGGATGCACAGCTTTTTTAATCGCTTCATCAATCCAGGCAGGAATTTCCCGATTTTCATCAAGTACGCTACGATATTTCAATCTTCGTTGAGATGCTTTGGTTCGTGAATTCGCAATCTGTGTTCCGTAGGGAAGTCCGCCTGAAAGCATCTGGTAACAGATAATGCCTAATGAAAACATATCGGAGCGCTCTGAACCCACATCACCCAGAAAATATTCTGGCGCAGTATATAGCGCTGTACCAAGAATATTCTGCTGTTCAATCGGGCTTGTCACCTCCCTGAGGCCTGCGACACGAACCGAACCAAAATCGATAATTTTTACGACACCCATCTGGTCAATCATAATATTGTCAGGTCTCAGGTCTTGATGAAACATCTCCTGACGATGAAATGCACGTAAGCCTTTAGCGATCTGCTCTATAATACCGCGAACCTCTTCGACACTCGGCTCTGAGTGATCAATCATCCACTGCTTGAGTGTTTGTCCTTTTATAAATTCCGTCACTATATATAGATAATTTCGCTTGCGCGTTTGCAAGCAGGGCTTTAATACATGGGCATTATTTATGCGACGAGCCACCCACTCTTCCATCAGGAAACGCTCCAGATATTCCGGATTATCACGAAGATCAACAGAGGGAATTTTTAAAACAACTTGTTCCTGGCTTTCAGTATCAACGGCCAGATAAATATGGCTGCGATGACTCATATGTAAATCACGGATGATTTCATAGCCGTCAAACAACATTCGAGGTTTAAGTTCAGGCGGAAAAGGCAATGTTGTCAGTTGCTGGTAAACCTCATCGACATCCTGACTGGGCAATTGGTCAATTCTGACGATTTGAATACTTAAGTTATCGCTACTTCCTTGCTGAAATGCCTCTTCGATAATTAATGAAGCGGCTTTATCCAGATCACTACTGTGAGCCCTGACCATCTCGATGATGAACTGATCATCCACATACTCATAGACACCATCGGTCGCCAGAATAAAAACGTCGCCAACATCCAAAGCGAAAGATTGATAATCCAGATCGAGCTGATCTTTCATACCCAAAGCACGTCTGAGATAGCTTTTATCTTTTGAAACCCAGAGTCGATGATCCTCAGTAATCTGCTCAAGACTGTTTTCACTCAAGCGGTAAACACGCGTATCACCCACATGAAAAACATGGGCAGTATTGGATTTGATAACTAGCGTGGTGAAGGTGCATACATACCCCCGGTCAGGAGAGTAGCGATAGGGGCTATTGCGAGTTTGCAGATAGAGCCAGGAGTTTGTCGCTTTCAGCACACGTTGAACTGATGTTTTAACGGTCCAGGATTCAGAAGTACAGTAATAGTCTTCCAGAAAACTTTTGATCGCGACTTCGCTGGCATGTTGGCTGACTTCGCTGCTGCTTATGCCATCGGCCAAACTGATTGCAATCCCCTTTGAGGTGAGCAGTGGCTCTTTTGGTATGTAGACTCCATAAAAGTCTTGATTGATATCTTTACGACCTTTATCAGAAGCTTGCCCGATGGAGATACTTAATTGGTTAGACATAAGCGGAAATGAACTCGACTCTGACTGTAAACTTGTCCGGGAGCCGAGTTTCCTTACAAGTTATTTGCTGATCTTGCGATCAGGGCATGTTTTTACATGCGTGTAATATAGCGGTAAGGCAACAAACACCAAGCCCCCTACCAGATTCCCCAGAACGGTTGGTAATTCATTCCAGATCAGGTAATCGGAAATAGTGAAATCACCTCCCATGATCATTGAGAAGGGGAACAGGAACATATTAACGATTGAATGTTCAAAACCCATATAGAAAAACAGCATGATAGGCATCCACATGGCTGCAATTTTACCTGTGGCTGAAGTGGATATCATGGCACCGACAACACCCATGGAGACCATCCAGTTACACAACATGCCGCGCATAAAGATGGTCAGCCAACCATCAAGACCTTGCTCTTTGTAGCCCAGGGTTCGGGATTCACCGATATGACCGACCTTTTCTGCAACCGCACCGCCATCAATGTTATAACCATAAGTCAAAACAAAGGACATAATGACGGCAACAGTTAATGCTCCGCCCAGGTTGCCAAGGAACACCCAGCCCCAGTTACGCAAAATTTGCTTGACAGTTACACCTGGTCTCTTATCAAGCCAGGCAAGAGGCACGAGAGTAAAAACACCGGTTAACAAATCGAACTTCATTAAATACAACATGATAAAGCCGACCGGAAAGAGCATGGCACCAATAAGAGGCGAACCTGTTTTAACCATCACAGTAATTGCAAACATGGCCGCCAACCCAAGCACAGCACCAGCCATAAAGGCACGAATAACCGTATCCTTCGCAGACATATAGATTTTGGACTCCCCCGAGTCCACCATTTTTGTAACGAACTCCGAAGGTTCTAAATAAGACATAGTTTGGCTTTTCTCCGCTTTATTGAGTGAAAAAGGGGGGTATTGTTCACATAACCTGTTGAAATGTAAAGTTTCAGTCTTGTCCATTACAGTTGTGAGAATAAAAATCCTTTTTTACAGAACTTTTTTCTAATTTTTTAAGTGTAACTCAGGTAGCAGACCTGCAAAAAAGACGGGAATAGAATCAGCCTCGATGGGAGTTTTTCTCCCCCTTTGAAAATCATAAAAATCAAGGAGATTCATCATGTCTATCACCGTTATACCATTCAAAATAAAACCATTGTGCAGTAGTGCTGTGTTGGCCGCTGCGTTATTTGTATCGCTGCCGGTCTCTGCCGAGACCGACAAGGCACGCATCATCGCTGAAACAGACATTCAGCCTGTGGCTACACTTTCAGCGCAAGAGTCGCAGGCCATGTCATTGGCTGCCGGGCGCGTTCTGCTACATACCGACGATGCTCGTATAGCCATTGCCGTAGAAGATAAAGAGACTGCCCTGAATGAGATCGAACAAGGGTTGACTTTGATCAAGTTGATCAAAAATACGATCCCCAAATATAAAGTCACGACAACGATCAATGCAGGTGATGTCACTTACAGTGATGAAGACGAAGTAAATAAGCGCTTCGTGCAGATATTTAACGAGCAATACATCGAAGATGTGATAGCGCCAGTCGTGCAGGCCAGAACAAAAAAACTCAAACACCACGGTCATAGAGGCGACCGCTCACCTGCCATGGTGGATTATTCCATCTGGAGCCAGTCCATCATGAAGCTGGATGTTGTCGTGGCAGGTGATGCGTTATCCTTGGCCAAGGAAGAGTTGAAAAAGGGTCTTTTTGACAATGCAGATGCGGCTTTGGCTCTGTTGCAAACGGAAGGTGTTGTTTTCGAATATTCCGCAGTTGAACTCCCTTTGACTGAGGCGGCGGATGATCTGAAACTGGCGCAACTGGAAATCAGTGAGGGTAAAACAGATCAGGCACAGGCGACACTTAAGCGTGCTTCCGACAACCTGAAAAAGTACGAAAGCATCAGTGGTGAAAGTCGCGCTAAGGAAGTGCGTGAACTGAATAAAAAGATCGATAAATTAAGTCAGTCACTGACTAAAGGTGATCACTCGGAAAGTACCCTGAAAAAGGCCGGAAAAGAGATAGCCTCTTATTGGGATAGTGTCGTAAATTGGTTTAAATAGAACGTCTTAAAGAGTTGGTAGCCCCGTCAGCTACAGGTGGGGCTGCCCCCGATCGAAAACTTTATGAGACATAGAAGCCCATCTTTGGGTTAGCCTGCTATCATAGACGTAGTGGCGCTATGTAACCTAAGTTACAGATGCTCATGACGGTTGGTGGTAATGTTTGACCTTACTTTTTGTTGACTGCTGAAAGCGGGGGTGACAGGCATGGACAATCAATACGACATTCTGGTGATTGGGGGCGGACCCGGTGGAACGCCCGCAGCGATGGCGCTGGCACAGTCAGGCAAGAAGGTGTTGCTGGTGGAGGCGGGTGGCGGTTTGGGTGGCACCTGTCTGTTCGAAGGCTGCATCCCCTCTAAGATCTTTCGGGAGACAGCGCATCGCCTGCGTGATACCGGTCGTCTGGACGAGTTTGGCATTCAGCTTCCTGCGGAACTGGTGCATCTCGATTGGCGCAAAGTGCAGGCGCGCAAGCGGGAGATTTTGCAGCGTCGTAGCGAGGCGGCTGTCCAGCGGGTCGCGCAGATCAAGACACTGGATCTGTTATTTGGCCACGCGCAACTGCAAGGGCCACGGCAAGCGGTGATTCAGCCCCATGAGGGCGATGCCTTCACAGTGCAGTTTGAGCGCTGCATTCTGGCCACCGGCTCCCGTCCCAACCGCTTGCCGGTGCGTGGTGCTGATCTGCCTAAGGTCTACAGCAGTGATGCCATTCTCGATATCGAGTGTATTCCCGAGCATTTGACGGTGATCGGTGGCGGCCCCATCGGCGTGGAGCTGGCGCAGGTTTTTCACGCCCTGGGCGCGCAGGTGACCTTGCTGGAGCGCGGCCCTCGCATTCTGCGTGGCGTTGACGAGGAACTGGCCGAGCTGCTGGAGCAGCAGTTGATTGAGCAGGGCATCACCTTGCATTGCAATGTAGCGGTCAAAACCATTAGCCACAGCGGTAAAGGGGTGTTTGTGGATTACGATCTGGCGGACGGAGGCTACGACCAGATCTTCGCCACCGCTGTTTTGATGGCCGCCGGTCGCCACGCCCACGTCGATGGGCTGGGGCTGGAGACAACAGCCATCAGCGCCACTCCTCATGGCATTCCCGTTGATGAGGCGCTGGAGACCACTGAAGCGGGGATCTACGCCGTGGGCGATGTGGCAGGGCAGCCCATGTTTGCCCACTGGGCCACGGCCCAGGGGCTGGCTCTGGCGAGCAACTTGATGGGCCAGCCCGCGCCCTTCCCACAGGCCGTGCATAACTCGGCTGTCATCTTCAGCTCGCCGGAATTGGCCATGGCGGGGCTGACCGAGGAGCAGGCCAAAGGCGCTGGCATGGCGGTGGCTCGTTACGACTTTTCCCAGGATGCTCGGGCCCAGATCAGCGGTGATAACAACGGGCTTCTCAAAATCGTCTACAACACGGTTGATCGAAAAATCGTCGGTGTGCACGCGCTGGTCGAAGGTGCGGCGGGCCTGATGGGCGAAGCGGCCCTGCTGGTGCGCACCGGCCTGCCTCTGGAAGCCCTGGCCGGGTCGATTCACCCTCATCCGACACTGACGGAGTCCTTTGTACAGGCGGCGCGTATGGCGCTGGTTGTACAAGAGAGGAGGCAGACGTAATAACGCAAGAGACACTGGATGCTACCATCGGGCAGATGGTGCAACCGGGCAAAAGCATATTCGCTGATGAAGTGATTCTAGAGCATTCAGGGGCATAGGTTCTTGTTGCTCACTATAAAGTTACTGCTTATTGAAAAAAATTTAAACTTATCTGGATGTTAGCTGTCCGACCCCATAACTGATAAGGGTTGAGTTGTTCCCCCTATACCATACTGACAAAGGAGTTTCGTGCAGATGAAGAAGACGGAGTTTACCCCCCCGGAAAACAAGCCGAAGATCGACATCAACAAACCCGAAGACTTCAAGCCGGATGGCAGTTTCTGGCATCAGCCCAGCTCGGCGCTGTGGGTCTATCTGATCTTTATCATGGCGTCACTCTACTTCTGGCAGGGGGCGCAGGAGGTTCAGCGCAGCGAGATTCCCTACAGTGAATTTCTGCAACGGGTGGATCGGGGGGAGGTAGTTGATGCCATCGTCAGCAATAAAGTCATTACCGGTACTCTGACAGAAAGCGACCCCAAAACAGGCAAACCGCGCCATTTTGTCACCATACCGCTGTGGAACAACGACCTGGCCAAGGAGCTGGAGGAGAAGGGGGTTAAGTACACCGTGCGCCAGAGCAGCGACTGGCTGAGCAACTTCTTTTTCAGCTGGGTGTTGCCCTTTGGGTTTCTCTTTTTGCTGTGGGGCTGGATGGGCAAACGTATGGCGGGGTCGAGCAAGGGATTTCTCAACATCGGCAACCGCATTCGCATTCACCCTGAGGGGGACGTCAAGGTCACTTTCGAGGATGTGGCCGGGGCCGAGGCGGCAAAAATGGAGCTGGGTGAGACCATCTCCTTTCTGCGTGACCCGACGGTGCTGCAGGGGCTCGGTGGCCACGCCCCCAAAGGGGTGCTGCTGGTGGGACCGCCGGGTACCGGCAAGACACTGCTGGCGCGCGCCGTGGCGGGGGAGGCTCATGTCCCGTTTTTCAATATCAGCGGCTCCGAGTTTATCGAGATGTTTGTCGGCATGGGGGCGGCGCGGGTGCGCGAGCTGTTTGAGCAAGCGCGGCAAAAGGCACCGTGCATTATCTTCATCGACGAGCTGGACGCCATTGGCGGGGCGCGGGGCATGGCCCCGGTGATGAGCGGCGGTCACGATGAGCGCGAGCAGACCCTCAACCAGCTACTGACCGAAATGGACGGCTTTGACCCTTCCGTGGGGGTGGTGGTAATGGCGGCCACCAACCGGCCGGAGATTCTCGACAAAGCCCTGCTGCGGGCTGGCCGTTTCGATCGTCAGATCGTGGTGGACAAGCCTGATCTGGAGGCGCGCGTCGCCATCCTTGAGCTGCATAGCCGGCAGTTGAAAATGGCCGCGGATGTGGATCTGCGCGTGGTGGCTCAGCGCACTCCCGGTTTTGTGGGCGCTGACCTGGCCAATATCGCTAACGAGGCGGCCATTCTCGCCGTCCGTTACCACCACGATGCCGTCACCATGGCCGATTTTGAGGCCGCTATCGACCGTGTGATTGCCGGGCCGGAGAAGAAGAATCGGGGCCTGAACGCGCAGGAGAAACGCCGCGTCGCTTTTCACGAATCGGGCCATACGCTGGTGGCGGAGAGTGTGCCCACCGGAGAGCCGGTGCACAAGGTCTCGATTATTCCTCGCGGCGTGGCGGCGCTGGGCTACACTTTGCAACTACCGGTGGAGGAGAAGTTTCTCTCCACGCAGAACGAACTGAGGGACCAGATCGCCATTTTGCTGGGGGGGCGGGTGGCTGAGGAGATCATTTTCGGTGATGTCTCCAGCGGTGCCTCCAACGATCTGGAGCGGGCCTCGGAGATTGCGCGTAACATGGTGACCCGCCTGGGCATGAGCGAAAAGCTCGGGCCGCTGACCTGGGGGGTGCAGCGGGAGCTGCAATACCTGGGGCAGAGTAGTGTAGAGCGTAACTACAGCGAGGAGACGGCGCAGTTGATCGATGCCGAAGTCAAGCGGCTGGTGGAGGAGGGCCGCCAGCGGGCGACCGGGATTCTCGTTCAGCAGCGCGCCACTCTGGACAAACTGGCCCAGGTGCTGGAAGAGAAAGAGGTGCTGAACGGCGAAGAAGTGGAAGCCATTATCGGCCGCATCAAAGAGACGGCGGATCAATCTCAGGAGCGCACGACATGAACCCCGAATCGGCATTTTTTAATGAAAGCACTCGATGTCTGAAACAGTCCGCCCTCTTCTCCGAGCTGGCAGACGCCTCCATCACTGATATCGTCAGCCGCTGCCGGCGGGAGACCTGGAAACGTCGTCGCCAGCTGCCCATGGAGGAGACCTGGAGGCGCTTTCATATTCTGCTCTCCGGCCGTGTCCGCCTCAGCCGCAGCAACCCTGAGAACGGCCGCATGATCACCCTGTTTCTGCTTGGCCCCGGCGATCCGTTTTGCATCTTCAGCCTGCTGGATGGCAAACCTCACGACGTGATGCTGGAGACGCTCGATGATGTCAGCCTGCTGAGCCTGCCCATGGATGAGGCGCGTCAGTGGCTGGATGAGCACCCCGATTTCAACCGCAAATTACTGCCCTATCTGGGGGAGAAGATGTGCAGCCTGGCCGGTCTGGCTTCGGACCTGGCGCTGCACGATACCGAGACTCGCCTGGCACGGCTGATTCTGCGCCATGTGGATGCCGGCGAGCAGGCGCAGCATGTGACACCGCGGCTGATCAATGATCTCTCCCACGAATCCCTGGCCGAAATGATTGGCAGTGTGCGGGTGGTGGTTAATCGTCAGCTGCAGCACTGGAAGCAGGAGGGCATTATCGATGCCCACCGCGGTCACCTTGAGATTGAGGCCCTGCAGGAGCTGGTCAAGCGGGCTGATGACCACCCGGTGAAGGTGCCGGCGTAGTGTTGGCTGACAGACAGGCCCGCAGTGGCGTGGATGTTAAAGCCCTGCTGCGCCAGTCGCCGCTCTTTGAGGGGCTTGATGGGGCGGTGTTGGACGAGATGTTGAGCCACTTTCGGCGTGAAACCTGGAAACAGGGGCGCCGGATCAGTGAGCAGGAGAGTGGCCAGCGCTTTCATATCATCCTTTCCGGGCGGCTGAAGATGGGGCAGATTAACCCCGATACCGGCAGAATGGTGACGCTGTTTCTGCTCCAGCCGGGTGATGCATTTGATGTCATCAGCCTGCTGGATGGTCAGCCCAACCCCGTCTTGCTGGAGGCGCGGGATGACCTGCTGATGCTCTCCACACCGATGCGGGAGGCACGTCGCTGGATCGAAGAGCACCCGGTGTTCAACCGCAGTTTTCTGCCCTATCTGGGTCAGCAGATGCGCAGTCTGGCCAACCTGGCCGGTGACCTGGCTCTGCACGATACCGAGACCCGCCTCGCCCGCCTGATTTTGCGCCACGTCGAGCCTGAAGCGCCGGGGCAGCCCCTGCGTCTGATTCACAATCTTTCCCACGAATCCCTGGCCGAGATGATCGGCAGTGTGCGGGTGGTGGTCAACCGCCAGTTGCAGCACTGGCAGCGCGAGGGGGTGGTGGTGACCCGGCGCGGAGAGCTAGTCATCAAAGAGCTGGAGAAGCTGTTGAAAAAGGCGATGCATCTTTCCAGTAAAGAGTGACCTTGTTTGCCGAAAGTGGCGTTGCGACCCTTGGACAAGTCACCACGGCTCACCTCGCAGATCTTGTTTCATTCAGCATTCCCCATCTCTCAACCGTTGCCTGACAGGGCGATTCCCGGATAGCCTGTGTAACCCTGGTAGCAGAAAAATACACCGTTACGGGGGACAATCCTAATATATTAACCACTTTATATTGCCAGGTCAGCGAGTCTGTGGCATTTAGCATCAAGGCATAGCTCGCAGGGAAAGGCGTAAAATAACAACCTCATCAATAAGTTGGCACCTTTTCATTGCAGTCGGATGCCCGTGGGTTGTGGAGTTTGGCAGTTAGCGTACGCAGGGGGAACAGAATGATGGTCGAAGAAAATAGCTGTGTTGCAGTTTACGGAGAGCATTTACAGGCAGAGGCCGCAGTGCGCCAGCTGCTGGAGGAGGGGTTCGATGCCGAGAAGCTCTCCATCGTCGGCAAGGGCTATCAGCGCGAAGAGCACCCCATCGGCTTCTACAATACCGGTGACCGAATGAAGCTGTGGGGCGCGCAGGGTGCCTTCTGGGGCGGCCTGTGGGGGCTGCTGCTGGGGGCAGCCTTTTTCTGGGTACCGGGCTTGGGCACCGTTATTATCGCCGGCCCGCTGGTGGGGGCTCTGGTTGCCGCGCTGGAGGGTGCGGTAGTGGTGGGCGGGCTGAGTGTTTTGGGCGCTGCGCTCTACAGTATCGGTATTCCCAAGGACAGCATCATCCGTTACGAAGCTGCTATCAAGTCGGATCAGTATCTGCTCATTGTTCATGGCGACCAGGGCGAGGTGGAACGCGCCCACGATGTGCTGGCCGCAGGCGATGCCCTGGACGTGACGATCCACCTGAGCTGATGAATGCCCTGTGGCTGTTTTTGATGATCAAAAAGTATTGGCTGGTGGGGCGAATCGAATATCGCGGGCGAATACATAGGCGCCCCGATCGTTGGCGAGGTTTCTGGCCCCTCAATTGTGACAATAAAAAAGTTTTTTCACGGAATTTTTTGCCAATTTTTCAATTGTAACTTAAGTAGCAGACGATCAGAAAAAGGCGGGAATAGAATTAGCAGCGAGAGCCGTACCCAAAGAGGTGCGCCAGCTCAAAAAGGGCCGTGCTTGCCTGATTGGCTTTGATACATCATCCAATGCACCTCACCCACCATCAGCCAGTTCATCAAGATAAACCCCACCACCCCCAACAGCGCCATCACCAGGGCAGCCAGCAGGGCGCTACCAAACCCATCAATTTCAAAATTCTTCACCATCGCGGCACTTAGCCATAGTGTGAAGGCATTAACTACCAGTGCAAAGAGTCCAAAGGTCAGGATGGTCAGTGGCAGGGTGAGGAGCCACAGTATTGGCCGAATAAAGGCGTTGACCAGCCCCAATACCAGCGCAGTCCATAGCAATCCGCCCACTGTCGTTGCACGCACCCCCGGCACCACCAGAGTGATGATCCACAAGCCGACGGCGGTCACTAGCCACATAAAAAGAAATCCTGTCAGCATATGTTTATTCCCGTTGTTTGTTGAAGGCTTTATTGCGTGTCCATTATAGCGATAGATAATGCATTTCTGTGCAACCTAAGTTACAGACCTCTGGGGTAGGTGGCGGTAGTATCTAAGCTAAGCCTGCTTTATTGGTGAAAGCTGGAGGTTTTGCAGCATCGTAGCGGAATTAAGATATAAATGTTGAATGAACTGCGTAACAAAGTGTGTATGACTCTTTTCGAAGTGCGGGCACTTTCTTGAAAAGATAATGATAGGTAATTTTCCAAATAAAAAAGGAGAATATGATGCGTAATAAAGAGAAATTGGTTGAAGCTCATGTGATGGAGTATGAATCACGCTTAAAGCATATCGACGAACTTATAGAGCGTTCAAACAAAGCGAAAAACCTCGCACCTGAACACCAGACCGAATTATCAAAGTTGAAACGGGAACGTGAGAACCTGTCAACTGATCTTGAAGAAATTAGAAAGTTGTCAGCCGAAGAGTGGGCAAAGAAAGGTGGTCCAATGGTTATTTGGGATATTATTGCCGGACGTTTGGAAAGGTTGGTTGAACATATCAAATAGAGGCCTTAAAACACGCTGACTGCTCTATGGTATTTTCACTGGTTTTCTGGACTGGGCATTGATGTCGACAGGGTATAATAGAACAATATATGAACCTGCATCTGGTTTATTCATCCGGTTGTGCCGTCACTGGCTGGTATTTCAGGCATCCCTCCACGATATTTTTATCTATACGATCTTCCCGCCTGTCTGCTATGGGTCGGTCTTTATTTGGTACTGGGGCACTGGTTTAGCGGTATCTGGTTATGAATATCCTGCAAGCCTCTAAAGGTATTATTTTACTAGGAGGCTGTCCGAGAATGGAAGTCGTAGCGAGGGAAAGCCATTTTGAGGCAGATTTGGTGTAAATTTGAGGCGAATAGTTGTTCTATTTAACGAAAATTTACACCAAATATGGCCGAAATGGATTTTCCGCAGTAGACTTTTCATT